>NZ_JBFAIP010000109.1:0-18749 GCF_040654775.1 Streptomyces sp. NPDC050636 | reverse complement strand
GCGGCGTGTTTCAGGTGATCCACGCGGCGGCAATTACCGGCCGGCCCCGGGGCCATGACGGGGCGCCGGCAGATTCAGAGGGCCCGACGCAGTTCCAGCGTGCAGCACTTCACACTACCGCCGGCCTTCAGCAGCTCTGGCAGGCCGACGCCGATCGGGAAGTGCAGCGGCCATGCGGAACGCCGCATGGCCGCTGATCCCCTGGTGCTCAGGGACGGCTGGTGAGGTAGCCGCCCATCGAGGTGAAGTACTCGGTCGCGGGCACCTCCTGGCCGTCCTCGGTGCGTACACGGGTGATGGCCAGGCCGTGGTTGCGGCCGGTGCGGGCGTCGGCTCCGGCGACGATCACCACGCCGTCGCCCTCGCGGTAGAAGATGCGGCCGGGGGTGCCGCCGTAGCGGGCCTGGGACACGACCGCCGTGAGGATCTCCAGCCGCTTGCCCTTGTGGAAGGTGAAGGCGCTCGGGTACGGGGCCGACTGGGCGCGGACCAGGCGCTCCAGGTCCTCGGCGGGCCAGTCCCAGTTGACGCGGATGTCCTCGGCGGACCGCTTGTGGAAGAAGGTCGCCTGTGACCGGTCCTGCTTGGTGAAGTCGGTGCGCCCGGATGCGATCAGGCCGAGTGCTTCGGTGGTGGTCGGGGCGATGAGGTCGACGGTCTTGTGGAACAGGTCGGTGGTGGTGTCCGTCGGGCCGACCGTCACCGCGCGCTGGACCACGATGTCTCCGGCGTCGAGTTCGTCGTCCATCATGTGCGCGGTGACGCCCACTTCGCGTTCCCCGTTGATCAGAGCCCAGATCAGGGGGGAGAAGCCGGCGTACTTCGGCAGCAGCGAGTCATGGACGTTGAGGGTGCCGTGCCGGGGCAGGGTGAAGATGCGCGGGGGGATCCACGTCCGCCAGTTGTTGGCCACGATGATGTCCGGGTCGGCGTCCTTGAGCCGGGTGAACAGCTCCTCGTCATCGGGGCGGTTGCGGATCACGACGGGCACGCCGTGCTTCTCGGCGAGGTCGGCGACCGAGTCGCTCCAGATCTTCTCGTACGCGTGGTCGCTCTTGGGGTGTGTCACGACCATCACCACGTCGTGCTCGGAGTCCAGGAGAGCTTGCAGGGTGCGGTGCCCCCAGGTCTGATATCCGAACATGACGACCCGCATGGGGTTCCTCCTTGGAGCAGGGATTGACTGGGGTAAGTAAAGCAAGGCTTACCTAAGTGTGCAACGACGTGCGCGCAGGCCCTCGTTGGGGCCACGGCTCGTCGCCCCGCCCGTTTTGCCCGGTCGACAGATCGGTTCAGGTCAGGTTAGCTTTACCTAAGTTCCGCTCGGTCGCCGCTCTGTTCGGCGCGCCTGATTCCCGTTTCCTCAACGCCTGACAAGCGGCTACCCGCACGATGGGAGTGACATGTCACAGGCTCTTCCTGACGACGCACCACTGATCCACGACCTCATAGGTATCGGCTTCGGGCCGTCCAATGTGGCCATGGCGATTGCGCTCAGCGAGCACAACGCAAGCGTCGGCAGGCAGGAGGCGGTCACTGCTCACTTCTTCGAGCAGCAGCCGCGCTTCGGCTGGCACCGGGGCATGCTGCTTGAGGACGCCACCATGCAGGTGTCCTTCCTCAAGGACCTGGTGACACTGCGGAATCCCGCGAGTGAGTTCAGCTTCCTCTGCTACCTGAAGAGCAAGGGACGGCTGATCGACTTCATCAACCACAAGAACCTGTTCCCGCTGCGGGTGGAGTTCCACGACTACTTCGAGTGGGCCGCGGCCAAGGTGGACGACATGGTGTCCTACGGGCACGAGGTCGTCGCCGTGCGGCCCGTCGTTCGCGACGGGGTCGTGCAGTATGTGGATGTGACGGCCCGAACGGGGTCGGAGCTGGTGGTTCACCGGGCCCGGAACCTCGTGATCGGTACGGGGCTGCGGCCGCGGATGCCGGAGGGTGTGGACCGATCGGACCGGATCTGGCACACCTCCGACCTGCTGGCACGGGTGGACGGTCTGAAGGACGCCGATCCCTCCCGCTTCATCGTGGTCGGGGCCGGCCAGAGTGCCGCGGAGAACGTGGACTTCCTTCACAAGCGCTTCCCCCAGGCCGAGGTCTGCGCTGTCTTCTCGCGCTACGGCTACAGCCCCGCCGACGACAGCGGTTTCGCCAACCGGATCTTCGATCCCTCAGCGGTCGACGAGTACTTCACCGCTCCCGACGGCATCAAGCGCAAGCTGATGGACTACCACGGCAACACCAACTACTCCGTGGTGGACATCGACCTGATCGATGAGCTCTACCGTCAGGAGTACCAAGAGAAGGTCCTCGGTACCGAGCGCCTGCGGTTCCTCAAGGTGTCCAGGGTCACCGACGTCGTCGAGACCCAGGACAAGGTCCGCACCACGGTCGAGTCGCTGGTCACCGGAGAGAAGACGCCGCTCGACGCCGATGTGGTGGTCTACGCCACCGGATATGAGTCCGCCAGCGCCCTCGGGCTCCTCGGCGAGGTCGAGTCGTACTGCCACCGGGACGCTGAAGGCCGTGTGTGCGTCGAGCGCGACTACCGCGTCTCGACCGACCCCGAACTGCACTGCGGGATCTACCTGCAGGGCGGCACCGAGCACACCCACGGCATCACGTCGTCCCTGCTGTCGAACACCGCGGTCAGGGTCGGGGAGATCCTTCAGTCGATCCTCGACCGCAGCCAGGAGCCGGCCGCCGGAGAGCGGCTCGCCGCAGACGAGATCGGCTCGTCCCTCTAGACCCGCCCCCCACAGTCACGTCTGCCCGGTGGCCGCATCGTGCCGGGTGGGCGTGGCCCGCTGCGTGAATCCCCGTGAAAGGAAACACCCGTGCCCTTTGGTACACGTCCCGCGCTGACGAGCATCGTCAGACACATCCCCCGCGTGGCCGTCGCCGCCGTCGCCGCGCTCGCCCTCACCGCCTGTGGGGGCGGCGCTGAGAAGACCGATTCCAAGTCGTCCGGGGAGGCCGGCGCCAAATCCGGGGCTTTCCCCGTCACCGTCGAGCACAAGTACGGCAGCACGAAGATCGAGGCGGAGCCGAAGAAGGTCGTCACCCTTGGTCTGTCCGACCAGGACGCGGTGCTGGCGCTCGGGATCAAGCCCGTGGGCGCGGTGGACTGGTTCAAGGAGAAGCCGTACGGCAAGTGGCCCTGGGCCAAGAAGAAGTGGGGTTCGACGCCGCCGCAGATCGTGGGTGAGCGTGACGAGTACAACATGGAGAAGATCGCGGCTCTGGAGCCGGATCTGATCATCGCTCAGTACTCGGGCATGAAGAAGGAGCAGTACGACACGCTCTCCAAGATCGCCAAGGTCGTCGCCCAGCCCAAGGGCCACCCCGACTACGCCGCCCCGTGGCAGACCATGACCAAGCAGATCGGCACGGCGCTCGGCAAGGAGGCCCAGGCCAAGAAGCTGATCGCGGGCATCGACGCGCGCTTCAAGACGATCCGCGACAAGCACCCCGAGTTCGCCAAGAAGACGCTGGCCGTGGCCGACAGCTTCGAGGCGGGCAAGTACTCGGCGTTCACGAAGACCGACCCCAAGGCGATCTTCTTCTCCGAGCTCGGCTTCAAGTTGAAGCCCGAGATCGACAAGATGGCCAAGCCGGGCGCGAACGTCGCCGAGCTCAGCGCCGAGAAGCTGAACGTGCTCGACGTCGACCGTCTGGTCTGGGTCACCTCCAGTACCGAGGCCAACGACGGGATCAAGGCCGAGTCGCTCTACAAGAAGCTGAAGGTCAACAAGGAGAAGCGGGACCTGTTCGTCCCGTACCAGGACCCGGACATCGGTGCCGCGTTCTCCTTCAACACGGTCCTGTCGATCCCGTACGCCATCGACGAGATCGAGCCGTTGCTGACGGCCATCAAGTAACAACTCATCGCGCACCACCAGGGACGAGTGACCGTTCGACGGCGTGGCGGGTGCCCGGCACGCCGTCGAACGCATCAGCCCCCTTCTGACGCCCCGCTTCGCGGGACCACTCATCACTGACGCACCACCAGGGAAAGGCCCTTCGAACGATGTTTGACGTCGAGTCGGACCGGACGTCCGCTTCCGGGATACCCGTCACGGGCGGGCAATCCGGCATCTGGCTTGCCCAGCAGATCGAACCGGACAGCTCTGCCTACAACATCGTGTTCGCCTTGGACCTGCGTGGCGGCATCGACCTCGACCGCCTCGTCGCCTCCGCGCGGCAGGCGGTCGAAGAGGCCGAGTGCCTGCACGTGTGCGTCAGCCCCGAGAACGGGGAACCCCGTCAGACACCCGCACGGTTCCCCGTCGACATCCCCATAGTCGACCTGCGCGGCGTCCCGGCCCCCGAAGAGGCCGCCGTCGACTGGATGGCCGCCGACCGCGACCGGCCCGCCGACCTCGGCCGCGGCCCGCTCTTCGCCCAGGCGGTGCTCCGGCTCGCGGACGACCGGGTGCTCTGGTACCAGCGCTACCACCACATCGTCCTCGACGGCATGGGCGTCGCGCTCATCACCCGCCGGGCCGGAGAGCTCTACACAGCCGACACCGGCGAGCAGGCCCGTGCCCCGCACGACTGGGCGCTGCCCCGACTGGTGGACGCAGACCAGGCGTACCGCGCGTCCGAGCAGCACAAGTCGGACCGCGCCTACTGGTTGGACCGGATGGCCGGCCGCCCCGAGCCCGTACGCCTCGTCGAGCGCGCTCCGTCGCCCATGACGCGACGCCTGCGGCGCAGCACGCAACTGTCCCCGCAGGACACCGTCCGGCTGCACGCCGCAGCGGAGAGCGCGGGCGTCCGCACGTCCCGCCTCCTGCTCGCGGCCGTGGCCGCCTACCTGCACCGGGTCAGCGGCGAGCAGGATCTCGTCCTCGGACTGCCGATAGCCGCCCGCCAGGACGAGGTGTCGGCCGTCGTCCCCGGCATGGTGTCCAACATCGTCCCGCTGCGGGTGACCGTCCGCCCCGGCACCACCGGTGCCGACCTCGTGGCGGACGTACGTCACGCGGTCGCCGAGGCGGTCGACCACGGGCGCTACCGCGCCGAGGACCTGGCCAGGGAGCTCGGGCTGGCCGACGGCGTATCGGAGCTGGTCGGCCCGACGGTCAACGTCCTTCCCCGTGGCGAGGACCTGGGCTTCGCGGACCACAAGACCGAGCTCCGCCCGGAGTGGCTCGGCCCGGTCAGCGACCTGGCCCTCAACTTCGCCGAGTGCGACGAGGGCCGCGGCATACGCCTCCACTTCGACGCCGACGCGGACGTCTGCGACGAGCAGACGCTGCGCGACCACGAGCGCCGCTTCCGCACGCTGCTGCACGCCTTCGCCGAGGACCTGGACCGGCCCGTCGGTCACATCGAACTGACCTCGGCAACGGAACGGACCCAACTGCTCGAAGAGTTCGGTGTGTCACCGCGCGACGTGGCCGAACTGTCCTGGCCCGCCGCGTTCGAGCGCCAGGTGCGCCGCTCGCCCGACGCCGTCGCTCTCGTGTGTGAGGACCGGGAGCTGACGTACGCCGAGCTCAACGCCGCCGCCAACCGGCTCGCCCGCCTCCTCGTCGCCCGTGGAGTGCGCGCCGAGGACGTCGTCGGTGTGGCCGTGCCGCGCTCGCCCGAACTCGTGGTCTCCCTGCTGGCGGTGATGAAGGCCGGGGCGGCGTATCTGCCGCTGGACGCCGACCATCCGCAGGACCGGATCGCCTACATGCTGTCCGACGCCGGCGCGCGCACCGTCGTCACCACGCGCGAGCTGTCCGGTGAACTGCCGGACGCGCCCGGCGTCGGCCACCTGCTGCTCGACGAGCCTGGGGGTACCACCCGCGCGTACGGTGGCGGCGGCCACGCGCGGGGGACGGTGGCGGCCGAGTGCGCCGCCCTCGACGCCTCGGACCTCGGCCTGCCCATCGCCCTGGACCGGGCCGCGTATGTCATCTACACCTCCGGCTCCACCGGCCGCCCCAAGGGTGTCGTCGTTCCGCACGACGGCGTCGGCAGCCTCATCGCCACCGCCACCGACCGCATCGGCATCACCGCCGACAGCCACGTGGTCCAGTTCGCCTCCGTCGGCTTCGACGTGACGGTCTGGGACCTGATCATGTCCCTGTGCGTCGGCGGCCGGATCGTCGTCGTCCCCGCCGAGCGCCGGGTCGCCGGACCGGCCCTGACGGACTACATCGCGCGCCACCGCGCCACCCACATGATCCTCCCGCCGTCGCTGGTCTCGGCGCTGCCGCAGGAATGCGAACTGCCCGACGGAGCGGTGCTCGTCGTCGGCACCGAAGCGGTGCCGAGCGAGCTGATCGCCCGCTGGTCCGACCGGCTCCAGGTCGTCGTCGCCTACGGACTCACCGAGGCGAGCGTCAACTCCACGCTGTGGCGCGCCGAGCCCGACCGTCCCGGTCCCGCGCCGATCGGTCGGCCCGACCCCAACACCCGCGTCTACGTGCTCGACGCGGCCCTCCGCCCGGTCCCCGTGGGCGCCGACGGTGAGCTGTACGTCGCCGGGCGCGGCCTGGCCCGCGGGTACCTCGGCCGGGCGGAGCTGACGTCGGAGCGGTTCGTGGCCGACCCGTTCGGCGCGCCCGGCGCCCGGATGTACCGCACCGGTGACCGGGTCCGCTGGAGCGCGGACGGCAACCTGGAGTTCCTCGGCCGCACGGACGGCCAGCTCAAGATCCGCGGCCACCGGATCGAACCGGGCGAGATCGAGAGCGCGTTCATGGCCTGCCCCGGCATCGCCCAGGCCGCCGTCCTCGTCCGCGAGGACCACCGCGGCGCGAAGCGTCTCGTCGCCTACCTCGTCGCGGAGGCCGGTACGGACGCCGACGCCGCCGTCGCTGCGGCGCGCACCCGGACCGCGGACACGCTGCCCGACTACATGGTGCCGTCCGCCGTCGTCGCCCTCGACGGCTCCCTCCCGCTGACACCCAACGGAAAGCTCGACAGCCGGGCCCTGCCCGCGCCCCGGTGGACGGCCATGAGCGGCGCCGACGCGCCCACCACCCCGGCCGAGACGGCGCTCGCCGCGCTGTTCTCGGAGGTCCTCGGCCTGCCCTCGGTGGGCGTCCACGACAGCTTCTTCGAACTGGGCGGTGACAGCATCGTCGCCATCCAGCTGGTGAACCGCGCCCGCGAGGCCGGGCTGGCGGTCACCCCGCGTGACGTGTTCCGGCAGCGGACCGTGGCGGCGCTCGCCCGGACCGCGGGTCAGGTGATGGCCGGCGGGAGTCCGGTCACGGCCCTGGCGGACCTCGACGAGGACGCCCTGCCCGTCTCCCCGCTCCAGGAAGGCTTCTTCTTCCACGCCGAGTTCGACCAGCGGGTTGCCGACCTGTACGTGGTCCAGGAACTCCTCGACCTGGCGCGACCGGTCGACCCGGACCGCCTGCGGCAGGCACTGCAACTGCTCCTCGACCGGCATCCGTTGCTCCGCGCCTCGTTCCGGCAGCTGCCGGGCGGCGAGGTCGTCCAGCGGCTCGCGGAGCGGGTGACCCTCCCGTGGCGGGTGGCCGACACCGACGCGACCGGGCTGGACGACCTGCTGCGGCGGGACCGCGCCGAGCAGTTCGACCTCGCCCGGCCGCCGCTGCTGCGCGCGACCCTGATCCGGGACGGGCAGCGCCACCGGCTGCTGCTCACCCTGCACCACATCATCGCCGACGGCTGGTCCGTCTCCGTCCTGCTGCGCGAACTCACCGCCGCCTACGGGCGAGAGGCACTGCCAGCGCCGGTCGGCCCGCGCCCGTACCTGTCCTGGCTGGCCGGCCGTGACCGCGACACCGCCCGTGATGCCTGGCGCCAGGCCC
Source organism: Streptomyces sp. NPDC050636 (assembly GCF_040654775.1). NCBI lineage: Bacteria > Bacillati > Actinomycetota > Actinomycetes > Kitasatosporales > Streptomycetaceae > Streptomyces > Streptomyces sp. NPDC050636. Next base: position 10,956 of record NZ_JBFAIP010000109.1, on the reverse strand, counting down.
TGTCCGGCCTGGAGGGCCCGACCCGGCTGCCCGCCCTCGCCGCCACCACGGGCGACGACACGCCGGCACCGGCCAGGCCGCAGCACGTCGACACCCGGCTGCCCGAGGAGCTCACCGCCGAACTGACCGCGTACTCCCGGACACACGGGCTCACCCTGAGCACCGTCGTCCACGGAGTCTGGGGCCTGGCGCTGGGCGGGCTCACCGGCAGCCAGGACGTCGTGTTCGGCACCACCGTGTCGGGGCGGACCACCGAGGTCGCGGGCCTGGACTCCGCCGTCGGCCTGTTCATCAACACCGTCCCGGCCCGGGTGAGCCTGCGTGCCGACGAGTCGCTCACCGAGCTGCTGCGCCGCGTCCAGGACGAGCACACGGCGCTGCTGGATCACCAGCACCTCGGTCTCGCCGACATCCAGCGGAGCGCGGGCGGCGGCGAACTCTTCGACACCCTCGTGGTGTTCGAAAACTACCCGACTGGCGATGGGGGTCCCTCCCTGCTCATTGAGAGCTTGGGGGAGTCCACCGCCGAGGACACGGACGCGCTGCGCATCACCGGCGCCGAGGTGCTCGACGCGGTGCACTATCCTCTCGCGCTCATCGTCGAGCCGGGCGACGGCCGTCTGCTGCTGCGGTTCAAGCACGACGGTGCACGGCTCGACCAGGTGACCGTGGCGGTGCTCGCCAACCGGTTCGTGGCGCTGCTGGAGACACTGGTATCCGAGCCATACCGCCTGGTCGCCCGGACCGGCCTGTTGTCCGACCGGGAGCAGGAGCACCTCGCCGAGCTCAACGCCACAGCGCACCCGCTCCCCGATGCCGACGCCTCGCTCGCCTCGCTCTTCGCCGCACAGGCGGCACGGGCCCCCGACGCCCCTGCGGTCGTCTTCGAGGACACCGAGCTGACCTACGCCGAACTCGACTGGCGGGCCGAGGCACTGGCGCGGCGGCTGCGGGCGCGCGGTGCGGGCCCGGAGCAGTTCGTCGCGGTCGCGGTACCGCGCTCGGCAGAGCTGATGGTCGCGCTGCTCGGCGTCCTCAAGGCAGGTGCGGCCTACCTGCCCGTCGACCTGGACTACCCCGCCGACCGGGTGGCGTTCATGCTCGGCGACTCAGGGGCGCGCACTGTCGTGACCACCGCTGACGCTGCAGGGCGGCTGCCCGAAGTCCCGGGCCTTGAGCGACTCGTGGTCGACCACGACGAGGACACCTCCGGACGCGACGCCCCCGATGTGCCGGGCGAACAGGCAGGGCCCGACCACCCCGCCTACCTGATCTACACCTCCGGCTCCACCGGGCGCCCCAAGGGCGTCGCCGTCACCCACCGGGCGATCGTCAACCGGCTCGCCTGGATGCAGGGGGAGTACGCACTCGGCGCGGACGACCGGGTGCTCCAGAAGACTCCGTCCAGCTTCGACGTGTCGGTGTGGGAGTTCTTCTGGCCCCTGGTCGAGGGCGCGACCGTCGTCCTCGCCCGCCCCGACGGCCACCGTGACCCGGCCTACCTGGCCGAACTGATCCGCGCCGAGCAGATCACAACGATGCACTTCGTGCCGTCGATGCTGGCCGCGTTCGTCCAGGCCATGGAGGCCGCCACGGACACGGGCGCGCCGGACTGGGCGGCCGGCCTGCGCCGGGTGTTCTGCAGCGGCGAGGCGCTCACCGGCCCGGACGCCCGCCGCTGGTGGGACCTGACGTCCCGCTCGGGGCACGGCCCGGTGCCCCTGCACAACCTCTACGGGCCCACCGAGGCGGCCGTGGACGTCACCTACTTCCCCTACGAGGGCGGCACCGAGCTCGCCGTGCCGATCGGCCGGCCCGTGTGGAACACCCGGCTGTACGTGCTCGACGCCTTCCTGCGCCCGGTCCCCGACGGGGTGCCCGGCGAGCTCTACCTCGCCGGGGTCCAACTGGCGCGGGCCTACCACGACCGGCCCGCGCTGACCGCCGAACGGTTCGTCGCCGACCCGTTCGGCGCACCGGGCGCACGCATGTACCGCACCGGTGACCTGGTCCGGCGCCGCGCCGACGGCGCCGTCGAGTACCTCGGCCGCACCGACCGGCAGGTCAAGATCCGCGGCAACCGTATCGAGCTGGGCGAGATCGAGACCGCCCTGGCGGGCCTGCCCGGCGTCGCCCGCGCGGCGGTGATCGTCCGCGACGGCGCACTCGTCGGCTACGCCGTACCGGCCCCCGGCGCCGACGCTCCGGACACCGACGCCCTCCATGTGGCGCTCGCCGACGCGCTGCCCGCGACCATGGTGCCCGGTGCCGTCGTGGCCCTCGACGAGCTGCCGCTGACCCCCAGCGGCAAGCTCGACCAGAACGCGCTGCCCTCGCCCTCCGTCGCCCCCAGGGCCGGCGGACGCGCGCCCCGCGACGAGCGTGAGCGCGCCCTGTGCGAGATCTTCACCGCCGTCCTCGGTATGCCGGGGATCGGCGCCGACGACGACTTCTTCGTCCTCGGCGGCGACAGCCTCACCTCGATCGCCGTCGCCACCCAGGCCCGTGAGAGGGGACTGACCATCAGCCCGCGCGATGTCTTCGAGTGCCGCACGCCCGCGGCGCTCGCCGCCACCGCTCAGGACGCGGCTCCCCGCCAGGAGGCCCGGGACGACGCACCGACCCCCGAAGCCCCCGCCGTGACCGTCACGGCCACCGAGGCCGGACAGGCGGCGGCCGCCCTCCAGGCCATGCTGGCCCAGCAGGAACAGTCCGGTACGGCGGTCGACCCCGCCCTGCGGGCGCTGCTGGACCAGCTGACCGCCGCCGGCACATCGCAGGAGACCTCGGCCCCCGCCGCCCCGTTGGGCGGACTGGAGTTGTCCGAGGAGGAGACCGCCCGTGTGGAGGCCGCCGCCGGGCTGCCGGTCGCGGACGTCTGGCCGCTCTCCCCTCTTCAGGAGGGCATGTACTTCCACGCCACCTACGACGCGGGCGAGGCACTCGACGTCTACCTCTCCCAGGAGACCCTGGACTTCGACCACCGCCTCGACGCCGACCGGCTGCAGGCCGCCTGCCGGGCGCTGCTGGAGCGCAACACCAGCCTGCGCGCCGGATTCACCAGCGACGGCCTGCCCCGCCCGGTGCAGTTCATCGCGGACGGCGCGCGGATCCCGGTGGTGGAGGCCGACCTGTCGGGGCTGCCCGCCGAAGAACAGCGGTCCCGGATGGAGGAGTTGCTGGCGGCCGACCGGCGGCAGCGCTTCGACCTGTCCGCCCCGCCGCTGTGCCGGCTGCTGTTGATCCGGCTCGGCGACGGCCGGGACCGGCTCGTCGTCACTCACCACCTCATCCTCTGGGACGGATGGTCCGCCTGGCTGTTCCTGGAGGAGCTGTTCACGCTGTACGAGCGGGCGGGCGATGCCACCGGCCTCCCGGCCCCGGGCTCGTACCGCGACTACCTGGCCTGGCTGGACGAGCAGGACACGACCCAGGCCGTCGAGGCGTGGCGTGGCGCGCTCGCCGGGTTCGACGAGCCGACCCTGGTCGCGCCGACGGGGCGCGACGCCGGCCCGGTGATCCCCGTGGACTTCGACGCGGTGCTGACGGAGGAGACCAGCCACCGGCTGCGCACCCTCGCACGGCAGCACGGGCTCACCCTGAACACCGTGCTGAACGCGGCCTGGGGGCTGGTGCTCTCGGCGATGACGGGGCGCGCGGACGTGGCCTTCGGCACAGCCGTCGCCGGGCGGCCCGCGGACGTGCCGAACGTCGCCGGCATCATCGGCATGTTCCTCAACACGATCCCCGCCCGCGTCGCCCTCAGCCCGGACGAGCCCCTGCTCGACCTGCTGCGGCGGATGCAGTCCGAGCGCGTCGCGGTCATGCCGTACGAGTACGTGGGTCTCGGCACGCTCCAGCAGGAGACCGGCCACCGCCGCCTGTTCGACAGCCTGTTCGTGCTCCGCTCGGCCGACGGCGAGGACCGGGCCGCGGCACTCAGGGAGCGCTACGGCATCACCGACGTGTCGAACGTGGACGGCACCCACTTCCCGCTCACCCTGATCGTCACGCCGGAAACCCGCCTGCGCGTGACCCTGGCGGCCAGGCCCGACCTGTTCGACGAGGATGACGCCACCACGATCCTCGTCCGGTTCACGACCGTGCTGGAGCGGCTCACCGAGGCCCTCGCCGCCCCGACCGCCGCCTCCGCCAGGACCGTCGGCATGGACCTGCTGCTGCCGTGGGAGCGCGCCGCCCTGCTCGCCGGCTGGGACGACACCCGCGACCCGGTGCCGAACGAGACCATCGCCGACATGCTCGCGGCCCAGGTCGCCCGTACCCCGAACGCGGTGGCGCTGGTCTTCGGCGAGCGGGTCCTCACGTACGCCGAACTGGACGCACACATCAACCAGTTGGCCCGGCTGCTGCTCGCCCGGGGCGCGGGACCGGAAACGGCCGTCGCGCTGGCCCTGCCGCGCTCCACCGAGATGGTCGTCGCGCTGTTCGCAGTGCTGCGGACCGGCGCCGCGTACCTGCCGCTGGACCTCGACCACCCCGCCGACCGGCTGCGGCTGATGGTCGAGGACACCGGGCCCCTGTGCCTGGTGTCCACGGCCGCCGTCGCCCCGACGCTGCACGGTGACACAGGTGCCGTCGCCCCCGAACTCCTCCTGGACGACGAGGCCGTGGCCGCCGAGCTGGCCGCGCTCCCGGGCGGTGAGATCACCGACGCCGAGCGGCCCGCGTTCTCCCATGACGTCCCGGACCGGCTGGAGTACCCGGCATACGTCATCTACACCTCCGGCTCGACCGGCAAGCCCAAGGGCGTCGTCACCCCGTACCGGGGACTGACGAACATGCAGCTCAACCACCAGAAGGAGATCTTCGATCCGGCCATCGCCTCGGTCGGCGGACGACGACTGCGCATCGCGCACACCGTGTCCTTCGCCTTCGACATGTCCTGGGAGGAGCTGCTCTGGCTCGTCGAAGGCCACGAGGTGCATGTCTGCGACGAGGAACTGCGCCGCGACGCCGAGGCCCTGGTCGCGTACTGCGACCGGCACCGGGTCGACGTGGTCAATGTGACGCCCACCTACGCCCAGCTCCTGATCGAGGAGGGCCTGCTCGACCAGGAGGAGACCACCGGAAAGCACCGGCCCGCCCTGGTCCTGCTCGGCGGCGAGGCCGTGTCCGACACGGTGTGGACGGCGCTGCGCCGCACCGAGGGCACCTACGGCTACAACCTGTACGGGCCGACCGAGTACACGATCAACACGCTCGGCGGCTCCACCACCGACAGCGCGACCCCCACGGTCGGCATGCCCATCCGCAACACCCGCGCCTACGTACTCGATGCGATGCTGCGGCCGGTGCCGCCGGGCTGCCCCGGTGAGCTGTACATCGCCGGCACCGGACTGGCCCGCGGCTACCACGACCGGCCGGGCCTGACAGCCGAGCGGTTCGTCGCCGACCCGTTCGGGGAGCCCGGTGAGCGGATGTACCGGACGGGCGACCTCGTCCGCCAGCGACCGGACGGCCTGCTGGACTTCCTCGGCCGCACCGACGACCAGGTCAAGATGCGCGGCTACCGCATCGAACTCGGCGAGATCTCCACGGCGTTGTCCACGCACCCAGAGGTCGCGCACGCGGCGGTCGTCGTGGCCGCGGCCGCCGGGACCAAGCGTCTGGTCGGCTACTTCGTGCCCGAGGAAGCCGCTGCCGAGGGGGACGAGGCACTGGTCCAGCGGCTGCGCGACCACCTCAAGGCCGGCCTGCCGGACTACATGGTCCCCTCCGCACTCGTCCCGGTGGAGACGCTCCCGCTGACCGTCAACGGCAAGCTGGACGTCAAGGCCCTGCCCGCCCCCGACTTCGGAGGTACGGGCGCCGGCCGACCGCCCCGCACACCGCAGGAGGAGACGCTGTGCGCGCTCTTCGCCGAGGTGCTGGGTCTGCCCGAAGGCAGCGTCGGTATCGACAGTGACTTCTTCGAGCTCGGCGGCCACTCGCTGCTGGCCACCCGTCTGGTGAGCCGCGCCCGTACCGCGCTCGACGCCGAACTGGCGATCCGCGACCTGTTCGAGGCGCCCACCGTCGCGGAGTTGGTGGAGCGCGCGGGCCACTCGGGCGCAACCGCCCGACCCGCGCTGACGGCCGGTGAGCGGCCCGCCGAACTGCCGCTCTCCCACGCCCAGCAGCGGCTGTGGGTCATCCAGCAGATCGAGTGCACCTCGGCCGCGTACAACTTTCCCCTGGTGATGCGTCTGCACGGGGCCCTCGATGTGGACGCGTGGCGCGCCGCGCTCGCCGATGTGACGGCTCGTCATGAGGCACTCCGTACGGTCTTCGTCGACCGCGACGGCCAGGTGTTCCAGCACGTCATGCCCGCCGACCAGGCGCAGCCGGTGGTGGAGTGCGTCAGCGCCACCGAGGACGAGGTGCCCGGTATCGTCGACGCCGCCGTCAACCGGCCGTTCGACCTCGCCGCCGAACTGCCGCTGCGGGCCACGATCGTCGAAACCACGCCCGATCAGCACGTCGTCATCGTGCTGCTGCACCACATCACCACAGACGAGTGGTCGGACCGGCCGTTCCTGCGTGATCTGGCCACCGCCTACGCCGCGCGGCTCGACACCACTGCGGTCGATATGCGGCCGGCGCCGGGTGGGGGCCCCGACTGGGAGCCGCTTCCCGTCCAGTACGCGGACTACGCGCTGTGGCAGCAGCGGCTGCTCGGCGACCCCGCCGACCCGGGCAGCCTCGCGGCCCGCCAGCTGGAGTACTGGCGCACGGCGCTCGACGGCGCCCCCGAGGAGCTCGAACTACCCACCGACCGGCCCCGGCCCGCACGCCCGGCGTTCACCGGAGCCGAACTCGACATTGCGTTCGACGCCCAGGTCCACGAGGGCCTGAAGCGGCTCGCCCGCGAGACCGGCGCCAGCATGTTCATGGTGGTACACGCGGCGGTCGCCGCCCTGCTCCACCGCATGGGCGCCGGGACGGACATCCCCCTCGGCTCGCCCATCGCGGGACGGAGCGACGAGGCGCTGGACGATCTGGTCGGCTTCTTCGTCAACACGCTCGTACTGCGGACCGACCTCAGCGGCGACCCCAGCTTCACCGAACTGCTGGCACGGGTCCGGGAGACCGACCTGGCGGCCTTCTCCCATGCGGACGTGCCGTTCGAGTCGGTCGTGGAGAAGCTCAACCCGACGCGTTCGCTGTCCCGGAACCCGCTGTTCCAGGTGATGGTCGGCTACCACGCCCGCACGGGTGACGGACTGGAACTGCCGGGACTCCGCGCGGAGTACGTGCCGTTCCGGAGCCGCACGGCCAAGTTCGACCTGGTGTTCAGCTTCACCGAGCACACGGCGGCCGACAGCGCCGGCGCGGGCTCCCTGACCTGCCGTCTGGAGTTCGCCACCGAGCTGTTCGACGTGGCCACCGCCGAGCGGCTCGGCGACCGCCTCCGCGGGCTCGTCGCGGCACTCGTCGCCGGACCCGAACGGCCCGTCTCACAGGCGGAGATCCTCGCCGCGGACGAGCGGCAACTGGTCCTGGAAGGCTTCAACACCACCGCCCGTGAGGTCGACGAGGCGTCGCTGCCGGCCCTGTTCGCCCAGCGGCTCGCCGAGCGGCCCGACGCGGTCGCCGTCGTGGAGCGCTCGCGCACGGTGACGTACGCGCAACTGGACGCGCGGTCCAACCGGATCGCACATCTCCTCGCAGCCCACGGCGTGGGTGCCGAGAGCGTGGTCGGCGTGGCCGTGCCCCGCTCGGTGGACATGGTCGCCACGGTCCTCGCCGCGCTCAAGCTCGGTGCCGCTTTCCTGCCGCTCGACCTGGTCCACCCCGCCGACCGGCTGACCTACATGATCGAGGACTCGGGAGCCGTCCTCGTCGTCGGCACCGAGCCGGTGGCGGGGAAGATCCCCGAAGTGCCGGGCGTGCCCGTGGTGCTGCTCGACGAGCCGGTCACCGCCGCCGCGCTGTCGAAGCTCCCGGATTCGGCCGTGGACGGTCCGCCGGCCGGCCTGGACCAGGCCGCGTACGTGATCTACACGTCCGGTTCCACCGGCCGTCCCAAGGGTGTGGTCGTGCCGCACGAGGGCATCTCCAGCCTGGTCGCGACCGCCGTCGACCGGATGGGCCTGGAACACGACAGCAGGGTGCTCCAGTTCGCCTCGATCGGCTTCGACGTCTTCGCCTTCGAACTGTCGATGGCGCTGTGCCACGGCGGACGGCTCGTCCTCATCTCCGACGAGGCGCGGGTCGCCGGACCGGCGCTCACCGACTTCCTCGCGGACCAGCGGATCACCCACATGATCCTGCCGCCGTCCCTCGTCTCGGCGCTGCCGCCGGGCTGCGAGCTGCCCGAGGGGTCGACCGTCCTGGTCGGCACGGAAACGGTGCCGCCGGACCTGTTCGAACGCTTCGGTGCCACGGCCCATCTGATCTGCGCCTACGGGCTCACCGAGGCGACGGTCAACTCCACGCTGTGGCCCGCCCGGGAGCACGGCGGCCGGCCCGCCGGTCGGGTGCCCATCGGCCGGCCCGACCCCAACACCCGCTGCTACGTCCTCGACGAGAACCTGCGGCCCGTCCCGCCGGGTGTGGTGGGGGAGCTGTATGTCTCCGGACGCGGGCTCGCCCGTGGCTACCTCGGCAAGGCCGGGCTGACCTCGGAGCGGTTCGTCGCCGACCCGTTCGGCCCGCCCGGCAGGCGGATGTACCGCACCGGTGACCGCGCCCGCTGGCGCGCGGACGGCAACCTCGACTTCTTCGGCCGGGTCGACACCCAGGTGAAGGTGCGGGGCTTCCGTATCGAGCTGGGCGAAATCGAGGCGGCACTCGCCGGACACCCGTCGGTCGGCCAGGCCACCGTGGTTCCCGACCGCGACGGCGACATCGTGCGCCTGGTCGGCTACGCCGCCCCGGAGACCGGGGAGGAACTCGACCCGCAGGCGCTGCGCACCCATGTCGCCGGGCTGGTGCCCGAATACATGGTGCCCGCCCTCGTCGTACCGCTGGACGGTCCGCTGCCGCTGACCCCCAACGGCAAGCTGGACAAGAAGGCGCTGCCGGTACCGGACTGGTCCGCGATGACGGGCGACGCTCGCCCGGCGACCGAGACGCAGGCCCGCCTCGCCGCGCTGTTCTGCGAGATCCTCAAGCTGGACAGCGTCGGCGTGCACGACAACTTCTTCGCGCTCGGCGGCCATTCGATGGCCTCGATGCGGCTCCTGGGCCGTATCCGCGCCGAGTTCGGAGTCGAGCTGAGCATTCGGGACGTCTTCGACGCGCTGACCGTCGCCGGTATCGCCGGCAAGTTGGAGGGGGCGGCGGCCGCACGGCCCGCACTGCGCCCGGCGGCGGGCCGTGCGGCGGGCCGTGCGGCGGACGGCGCTCCGGTACCGGTCGCGCCCGTCCAGCGCCCCCAGTGGGACGCGTACCGCCGCGCACCGGGCTTCGACCACGCGCTGGTGCTGCGGGCGCCCGGCGGCGGGCTGGACGCCGATGCGCTGTCGGCGGCGCTCGCCGACGTGGTGGCCCGGCACGAGCCGCTGCGCACCGCGTTCGCCGAACGCGACGGCACGGTGGTCCAACGGCCCGCCGGGCACCCGGACCTGGCCGTCGAGCAGTGCGCCGACCTGGACACGCGGCCGGCCGAACTCGCCGCCGAGGCGCCGGACCTGGAGCGGGAAGCGCCCCTGCGGGCACGGCTGCTCACCGGCGCGGACGGCGGCCAGGCGGTCCTGCTGACCATGCACTATCTCGCGGTCGACGAATGGTCGGTGGTGCCCCTGTTCCGCGACCTCACGACGGCGTACGCCGCGCGTGCGGACGGCCGGGCACCCGTGTGGGAGCCGCTGCCGGTGACGTACGCCGACTACGCCCACTGGGCTCGCGAGGTGCTCGGCGATCTCACCGACCCGGACAGCCGAGGCGGGCAGCAGCTCGCCTACTGGCAGCGGACGCTCGCGGACATGCCACGGGAGCTGGCGCTACCGGCGGACCGGCCGCGCCCCGCCGCACCCGGTCGGCCGGGCCGGGCCGCCGACCACGTCGGGTTCGTCCTCGACGAGCGGCTGCACGAGGACGTCGACAGGCTCGCCCGCGCGACCGGCACCAGCATGTTCATGGTGCTGCACTCGGCCCTGGCGGCGCTGCTCACCGCCCATGGAGCGGGCACCGACCTGCCCATCGGTACGATGGTCGCCGGCCGCACGGACGACCAACTGGCCGATCTGGTCGGCTGCTTCTTCAACACGGTTGTGCTGCGCACCGACACGGCGGGCGACCCGACCTTCACGCAGCTGCTGGCCCGCGTACGGGAAGCCACGCTGAGCGCCCTGGACCGGCAGGACGTCCCGTTCGACGAGGTTGCCCGTGTGACCGATCTGCCCCCGGAGGGACCCCAGGTCATGGTGATCCACCATGAGCAGGCGGACCTGGCGCAACTGGAGGGCGGCATGGGCTCGCTCGACGCCGTACCGACCGGCTCGGCCCGCGCGGAGCTGACGCTCAGCTTCTACGAGCCGCGTGGCGCCGGCCCGGTGCACTGCGGGCTGATCCACGCGACCGAGCTGCTCGGCACCGCCAAGGCACGGCAGCTGGCCGACGAACTTCAGGCGCTGCTGCGCACCGTGGCAGCCGACCCCGAACAGCCGCTCTCGGAGCTGTTCACCGTACCGTCCATGAGGAGTGACAACGTATGACGACCAACCCGTTCGAGGACCCGCAGGGCCGCTTCCTGGTCCTGGCCAACGACGAGAACCAGCATTCACTGTGGCCGTCCTTCGCCGAGGTGCCGGCCGGGTGGCGGACCGTCTTCGGCGAGGACACCCGCGAGGCATGCCTCGCCTACGTGGAGACCAACTGGACGGATCTGCGCCCCGCAAGCCTGATCGCCCAGCAGGGCTGACCCTCTGACGCGACGTCGCCGCCCGGCCGTGTGCCTGTTCTTCCTCGCCTACCAGCGGGACGTCCGCAAGGGCTTTGTCCCCCTCCAGC
>NZ_JBFAIP010000108.1:0-19816 GCF_040654775.1 Streptomyces sp. NPDC050636 | reverse complement strand
GCGCTCTGTCCCGCTGGTGTGGTTTGTTGGGGGTGGGGTGGGGGGGTGGTTGTGGGGGGGGCCCCGCGGGGGGGGGCGGCGCCCGGGCGGCCGCCCGCCCCCCGGGGGGCCCGCCCGCCCTCGCCGTTTTCCCGAATGGCCCGAGCAGGGGTGCGGGGCGTGCCGGAGCGCCGGAGACTGGCCGCGTCTCGCGCCGGTCGGGACGTCAGCCGGGCCGGTGTCCGTAGGAGCAACAAGGAGGTCGCCATGGCGCCGGCGCACGAAAGCCCTTGCCAGATGATGAGGCGGTTGGCGAAGGCGCAGGGGGCGGAGATCGGGCGAACCGAGAAGCGGATCGACGAGCTCCGGAAGAAGATCGGCGACCTCCAGGCGCAACCGGTTCCGGATGCCGCGGCGATCGCGGCACTGCGGCAAGCCGCCGAAAGCCTGGAGAAGAAGCTGGAGGATGACCGCCTGTCCCTCTCGACGCTGGAAGACGTGATCACCGAGAACTGCTGACGCCCAGCCGCGACGCCGGGGCTCCTGGAGAGGGAGAATGTCGCGACCGGTGCCGACCGGTGTGAAGTGTGCGTAGTTGCTGGTCGGAGCCTTGAAGCCGCTGTCCGAGTCACCTGGACGGCGGCTTTTGAGTTGCCGACTTTTCAACAAAGTGTTGACGGGATGTTGCCGGGGGTCTTAGCTGTTTCCAGCCAACCAGAGCTGTCCAGCACCAGGCCACGGAGGCTTCCCGTGTCTTCGAGTTCGACCCCGGGGCTTTCCCGGTTCAACACCGCCGACGACGGTACGGCCGAGGCCGCACTGCACGAGGTGTGTGCCAGCCGGGCATGGGGGAGCAAGATTCTCGCCCAGCGCCCGTACGCCGACACCGACGCCCTGTACGCCGCGAGTGACGCCGCCATGGCCGAGCTGACCGCGGCCGACCTGGCCGAGGCGATGGCCGGGCACCCGCCGATCGGCCGGCCGAAGCCGGGCGACCCGACCTCCAGCCGTGAGCAGAGCGGGATGGCCGGCGCCTCCGACGACCTCAAGGCGGAAATGCTCGAACTCAACCTGGCCTACCAGGAGAAGTTCGGCCATGTCTTCCTGATCTGCGCCTCCGGCCGTACCGGAGAGCAGATGCGGGATGCGGTCCGTAACCGGATCGACAACACGCCGGAACAGGAACGAGAGATCGTTCGTGTGGAACTCGGCAAGATCAACCGCATTCGCCTGACCCGCCTCGCGGAACTCGCAGAAGGAGACGCAGCATGAGCAGCGAGACGGCTGCACCGACGTCGGTGTCCACCCACATCCTGGACACCAGCGTGGGCCGCCCCGCGGAGGGCGTCGCCCTCACGCTCTCGGTGCGCTCCGGCAGCGACGCCGCCTGGACCGCCCATGGCGCGTCCAAGACCGACGCGGACGGGCGCTGCAAGGACCTGCCGGCCCTGCCGGAAGGCACCACTCACGTACGCCTCGACTTCGCCGTCGAGGACTACTTCGTATCCAACAAGGCCAACCAGCAAGCCGAGGAACAGCAGGACGCCCCCCGCGTAAGGGACAGCGGAGCCTTTTTCCCGGAGGTGGCAATCACCTTTGCCGTCAAGCCGGGCGAGCACTACCACGTACCGCTGCTGCTCAACCCGTTCGGCTACTCCGTATACCGAGGGAGCTAGCACCGTCATGCCCACGATTCTCGGCCAGAACCAGTACGGCAAAGCGGAAAACCGCGTCGTCAAGATCACCCGTGATGGCGACACGCACCACATCAAGGACCTGAACGTCTCGGTCGCGCTCTCCGGCGACCTGGAAGAGGTCCACCTCTCCGGCTCCAACGCCCACTGCCTGCCCACTGACACGACCAAGAACACCGTCTTCGCCTTCGCCAAGGAGTACGGGATCGAGTCGGCCGAGCAGTTCGGCATCCACCTGGCCCGGCACTTCGTGACCAGCCAGGAGCCGATCAAGCGGGCCCGGATCCGCATCGAGGAGTACGCCTGGGACCGGATAGCCACCGCCGACAACAACTCCCGGTTCATCGGCTCGGACGAGGTCAACCACTCCTTCGTCCGCCAGGGCCAGGAGACCCGGCTCACCGAGATCACCTACGACGGTGAGCAGTGGCAGGTCATCTCGGGCCTGAAGGACCTCGTGGTGATGAACTCCACCAACTCGGAGTTCTGGGGCTACATCAAGGACAAGTACACGACGCTGAAGGAGGCGTACGACCGCATCCTCGCCACCGAGGTGTCCGGCCGCTGGCGGTTCAACTGGACCGACGACGCGCAGCGGATGCCCAACTGGGAGCGTTCGTACGAGCAGGTCAAGAAGCACATGCTGCAGGCCTTCGCGGAGACCTACAGCCTCTCCCTCCAGCAGACCCTGTACCAAATGGGTTCGCGGATAATCAACAACCGCTCCGAGGTCGACGAGATCCGCTTCTCGCTCCCGAACAAGCACCACTTCCTCGTGGACCTGGAGCCGTTCGGGCTCAAGAACGACAACGAGGTCTACTACGCGGCGGACCGCCCGTACGGCCTGATCGAAGCCACTGTTCTGCGCGACGGTGTCGAAGCCCGGATCCCGGTGGATCTGACCAACCTCTGACGGCTGAGACGCCGCGAAGTGCCTCGCGTCCCCTCCCCACCCGACAGCGGGGAGGGGCGCGAATCCTGAGGGGAACGACCCATGGCACAGCATTCGCACATTGAGCACCACCCCGCGCCGCCGGTCCATCCGGTGGACGAGAAGCCGGCGGCCGAGCGGCTGATCCCCGCCGCGCTCCAGCACATCGCCGCGATGTACGCCGGTGTCGTCACCCCTCCGCTCATCATCGGCCAGGCCGTCGGCCTGGACACCGCGGGCAGCACCCGGCTGATCGCCGCGAGCCTGCTCATCGCCGGGCTCGCCACGCTCCTGCAGACGCTCGGCATCCGTAAGTTCGCCGGCAACCGGCTGCCGTTCGTCAACGCGGCCAGCTCCGCCGGCATCACCCCGATACTCGCCATCGCCGAGTCCAATGACAAGGCTCACCAACTCCCCGCGATCTACGGGGCGGTGATGGTCGCCGGTGCCTTCTGCCTCGCGGTCGGCCCGTTCTTCGGGAAGCTGCTCCGGTTCTTCCCGCCGCTGGTCACCGGCGTCGTCATCACCCTCATCGGGGTGACCCTGATGCCCGTACCGGTCGGCTGGGCGCAGGGCGGCGACAAGGAAGCCGCCGACTTCGGCGACATGAAGTACCTGGCGCTCGCCGCCTTCACCCTCGTGGTGATCCTGCTCATCCAGCGCTTCACCAAAGGCTTCGTCAAACAGATCGCGCTGCTGCTCGGCCTCGTCGCCGGCACCCTGGCCGCGCTGCCCTTCGGGATGGCAAGCTTCGACGGGCTGCGCTCGGCACCGGTCGCCGCGCTGCCCACCCCGTTCTCCTTCGGCGCCCCCGAGTTCCAGCCCGCCGCGATCCTCTCGCTGTGCATCGTGATGCTCGTCCTGATGACGGAGTCGTCGGCCGGCATGCTGGCCCTCGGCGAGATCTGCGACCGCCCGGCCACCGGCGCGACACTCACCCGCGGACTGCGCACCGACGGCATCGCCACCCTCCTCGGACCGGTCTTCGGCGGCTTCCCGACCAGCGCCTTCGCGCAGAACGTCGGCGTCGTCTCGCTCACCCGGGTGCGCAGCCGGTACGTCGTCGCGCTGGCCGGCGCCGTGCTCCTGGTCCTCGGTGCCTTCCCCGTCCTGGGCGCCGTGGTCTCCGTGGTACCGATGCCGGTGCTCGGCGGCGCGGGTATCGTCCTGTTCGGATCGATCGCGGTCAGCGGCATCCGTACGCTCTCCGCGGCCGGTCTCGACGACAGCTCGAACATCATCCTGGTGGCCGTATCGCTCGGCGCCGGCATCATCCCGCTCGCCGCGCCGACCTTCTACGCCGACTTTCCCGCCTGGGCGCAGACCGTGCTCGGTTCCGGGATCAGCGCCGGAGCCCTGGCCGCGGTCCTGCTGAACCTGTTCTTCCACCATCTCGGCACCCGGAGCACGCCCAGGGCAGCGGTACTGTCAGCCGCCTCGCCCGGCTCCGGCACTCAAATCCCGTAGGGCCATGCCGTGCCCAACCGCCACTCTCAAGAAAGCACGAGGAAGCACCATGGCAGCATCGGCAGCCCCTGACAGCGCGATCGAACGCATTGTCATCGAGAACTGTGCCCTCGCAACCGTCGACGCCGACGACACCGAGTACGCCATCGGTCATATCGTCGTCGCGGGGAACGTCATCGAGTCGGTGGGCGCGGGCAAGGCACCCGAGGGCCTGGCGAACGTCGTCCGCCGTGTCGACGGAACAGGACATCTGGTCACCCCTGGTCTGATCAACACTCACCACCACTTCTACCAGTGGATCACCCGGGGCCTGGCCACCGACCACAACCTGTTCAACTGGCTGGTCGCGCTCTACCCGACCTGGGCCCGTATCGACGCCCCGATGCTCGCTGCGGCCACCCAGGGCTCGCTCGGCATGATGGTCAAGGGTGGTGTGACCACCGCCTCCGACCACCACTACGTATTCCCCGAGGGCTCCGGCGACCTGGTCGGCGCCGAGCTGGCGGCCGCCGCCGAGATCGGCGCCCGCATCACACTGGCCCGCGGCTCCATGGACCGCAGCGAGAAGGACGGCGGTCTGCCCCCGGACTTCGCCGTCGAGACCACCGAGGGCGCCCTGCTGGCGACCGAAGAGGCCATCGACACCCACCACGACTCCTCCTTCGGCTCGATGGTGCACATCGCCGCCGCGCCCTGTTCGCCGTTCTCCGTCTCCACCGAACTCATGCGGGAGGGCGCCAAGTTGGCCCGCCGTAAGGGCGTGCGGATGCACACCCACGGCTCGGAGACCGTCGAGGAGGAGAAGTTCTGCCATGAACTCTTCGGCATGGGCCCGACCGACTACTTCGAGTCGACCGGCTGGCTCGGTGACGATGTGTGGATGGCGCACTGCGTCCACATGAACGACTCCGACATCGCGGCGTTCGCCCGCACCGGAACCGGAGTCGCCCACTGCCCGTCCTCCAACGCCCGGTTGGCCGCCGGTATCGCCCGAGTCCCCGACATGCTCGCGGCCGGCGTCCCGGTCGGCCTCGGCGTCGACGGCACCGCCTCCAACGAGTCCGGCGAACTCCACACCGAGCTGCGCAACGCGCTGCTCATCAACCGCCTCGGCGCCCACAAGGAGGCCGCGCTCAACGCCCGTAAGGCGCTGCGGCTCGGCACCTACGGCGGCGCGCAGGTCCTCGGCCGTACGTCCGAGATCGGCTCGCTGGAGGCCGGCAAGCTCGCCGACCTGGTGCTGTGGAAGCTGGACGGCCTCGGCCACTCCTCCATCGCCGACCCGGTCACCGCGCTGGTCTTCGGTGCGGCCGCCCCGGTCACCTTGTCACTGGTCAACGGTAAGCCGGTCGTCGAGGACAACCACCTGACCAATGTCGACGAGGACGCCATCGCCCGCACCGCGCGGGCCGAGGCGCAGCGTCTGGCCCGTATCGCCAGTGAGGGCTGATCCCCTCAATGGCCTTACCCCACAGACTCGGTCGGGAGGGACGGCTCCCGGCTGAGCTTGTGGATCCGAGCGGGATCCACAAGCGCCGGACCCCGGGGGTACGCGGATTCACCTCGTACCCCCGGGCCGGCCAACCGCTCCACCGCCGTCACGCGCCACAAGCGCGGCCCCCACCACGGCACCGCCCACCAGCGCGGCCACCCGCACCACCGCACCACATCGCACGCCCTCCGTGACAGCCTCGCACCGTCGGTCCGACGGTGCAGAAATCGACAGGAGGCCCGCCGTGGCCGCAACCCCCGGGCAGCAGACGGAGGGAGACCGGAAGCATCCGGTCGACGAGACCCTCCCACCCTTCAAGATGTTCACCAGCGGCCTCCAGCATGTGGCCGCGATGTACGCGGGTGTGGTGGCCCCGCCGATGATTGTGGGGCCGGCCTGCGGCCTGAGCCCCACCGAAACCGCGTTCCTCATGGGCGCCAGCCTCTTCACCGCAGGCATCGCAACGCTGCTGCAGACGCTGGGCTTCTGGAAGGTCGGCGCCAAACTGCCCTTCGTCAACGGTGTCTCGTTCGCCGGCGTCACCCCGATGATCGCCATCGGCAAGTCCGAAAGCCCGGAGAACGCCCTCCCCATCATCTTCGGTGCGGTGATCGTCGCCGGTGTACTGGGCTTCGTCCTGGCCCCCTACTTCTCCAAGCTCGTACGTTTCTTCCCGCCGGTCGTCACCGGCACCGTCATCACGCTGATCGGTGTCTCCCTTCTCCCCGTGGCCTTCAACTGGTCCCAGGGAGGCAATCAACAGGCCCCGGATTACGGCTCGTTGACGAATATCGGGATGGCCGCGCTGACCCTTGTCATCGTGCTGGTGCTGCGCCGGGTGCTACGCGGCTTCCTCCAGCAGATCGCCATCCTGCTCGGCCTGATCGCCGGCACGCTCATCGCGATACCCGTCGGCATCACCAACTTCTCCGCCCTCGCCGAGGCGGACCTCATCGGCTTCCCGACGCCCTTCCACTTCGGGGCCCCGCAGTTCACCATCGCCGCGATCGTCTCGATGTGCATCGTGATGCTGGTCTGTATGACCGAGTCGACGGCCGACATGCTCGCCCTCGGCAAGATCGTCGACCGCCCGGCGGACGAGCGCACCATCGAGGGCGGACTGCGCGCCGACACCCTCGGCTCGGCGATCAGCCCACTGTTCAACGGCTTCGCCAACAGCGCGTTCGCCCAGAACATCGGCCTGGTCGCGATGACCAAGGTGCGCAGCCGCTACGTGGTGGCGACCAGCGGCCTGATTCTGATCGTGCTGGGTCTGTGCCCGATGGCAGCCTCGGTCATCTCGCTGGTGCCGCTGCCGGTCCTCGGCGGCGCGGGCATCGTGCTCTTCGGCTCGGTGGCCGCCAGTGGCATCCAGACGCTGGCCTCCGCCGCGATGGAGAAGGGCGAGAACGCGCTGATCGTCGCGGCGGCCGTGGGCATCGGCCTGATCCCGATCGCGGCGCCGGAGTTCTACCACAACTTCCCCAAGGACATGCTGGTCGTCCTGGACTCCGGCATCAGCACCGGCTGCTTGGTCGCGATCCTTCTCAACCTGGCGTTCAACCACTTCGGGAGGAAGGGCGCGGACGAGCCGGCGGCCGCCGATGCGGCTCCAGGAGCGGGAGCGGACGCGGATGCTGAGGCGGCGACAGGCGGGGAAGCGGCGACGGTCGGTGACGTGTCCGGTCAGGGCGGCGGGGCCGGTCATGGTGACGATAACGGTCAAGGCGCCGCGGATATTCCCCGGCAGCCGGATCGCGGCAAGGTCGACGACTCGGGCGAGCCGGCGTCATCGTCGGCCCACTGAGGGGCCGCACCCACTTAGCGGCCCGTCCGCTGAGTGGCCCCCGCCCGCTGAGCGGTCCCCATCTGCTGAGCGGTCCCACCCACCTACCGGCCTATGCAGTTACCGGCTTAGGCAGTTACCGGCCTACGTACCGGTCGGCTTACCCACTGGCAACGGCCCGTAGGGGAGCGGCAATTGCTGTTCTCCTACGGGCCGTTGCGTGCTCCTCTGGTTTTTCCCCGCCGCCCACCCGCCCCCTTATTTGTTTTTCCCCGCCGCCCACCCCCCTTCGGGGGGTGGGCGGGTGTAGTGGTGCGGTTTCAGGGCACCTCACCGCGCAGCCAGCCAGCCAGCCAGCCAGCCAGCCGGTCGGTCGGTCGGTCGGTCGGCCAGCCGGTCAGTCGGTCGGCCAGTCGGTCGGTCGGCCGTTCAGCCAGCCAGCCAGTCGGGCGGCCGCGGGGCGTCGGCGTCGGGCGTTGCGTGCCGCGTCAGTCGATGTGGAAGCTCTCCCCGTACACCTTCCAGTCCAGCGGCGTATGCAGATCGAGGTTCCCGTTCTTCAGGAACACCCGCTGCGCGGTGTCCACCCGGCTGGTGTCGCTGTGTGCCTCCTCCTGCTCCATCGCCCAGACCCGGGCGTCGAGGAAGGCATTGAGATACGTCTTCTCGTCGCCGCCCTGAGCCGGCGGTTTGGCCTCGGCGAGCGCGCGCTCGCGGATGCTGGAGAAACTGGTCTCGTCGTCGCCGTCGCCATGCATCACGATCGCGTCGTAGTACGCGAACTGGCCCAGCACGCCGATCCCGTCGGCCTTGCCCTGCTTGACCGCAGGGTTGAAGTAGACCCGGTCCCGCTCGTCGTTCTGTGCCTTCTGGAACTCGCTGTCCTGGGCGGCCTTCTCCCAGTCCTTGGTGTAGTCGGGGTCCAGGCCCTCGTGAGAGTCGCTGCCGTCCACTTCGCGCAGCGCGGGAAGGTACTTGGCGAGTATGTTGTCCGGCTTGCGCTTGGTGTACAGCTCCACGAGCTCCAGCATGTCGTGCGTGCCGGAACAGAAGCCGATGATGCCGCCGGTGTAGCCCCGGCCGTCACCGATGTCCTCGATGTACTTGTACTGGGCCTTCCAGTCCAGCGAGGAGTTCTCCGCACTCGACACCAGCTGCATGGCGATTTCCTTCTTCGCCGGATCGTCGAGACCGGCCGCGGCCCGTGCGGCGTGCGGCGCGGAGCGGGCCGCGGCCGGGGCGCGGTGGCTGTCCGGGACGGCCGTGGTGGCGACGGCGGTGGCCGGTACGGCGAGCAGGGCGAGGCCGAGGGTGATGCGGGTGGCGGTCTTGGGCAGGGCTCTGCCTATCGATCGGGTGCGCATGGTGTCCTCCAGTTCCGGAGTGGGCCGTGGGGGGTTCCCCAATCGTTAGGAAGCTTTCCTACCAGACTTGGAGGGTGACGTATACCCGTCAAGCGGCGCCAACCCATGGGCCTGCGCGACGTGTTGGGCGGCGACGCGCCTCGGCCCGCCGGCCGACTCCCTCGCGGCTCAGTCCAACGACCCGCTCAACGACCCGCCCGTCGACCCAGTCATCGACTCACCCGTCGCCCCGCTCAACAGCCCGCTCAGCACCTCGCGGATGTCTGCCGTCGGGTCGAAGTCGTCGTCGGGAAAGGCGAGTTGGTGCAGTACGGCACCGTCGAGATGGTCGAGCAGGATACGGCTGTGCCGCTCCGGTGCGCGGGAGCCGAAGCGGCGTACCCACTCCGCGCTCCAGGCGAGGACCGCCTTGCGCCCCCGCGCGAGGGGCGCGCGCAGCTCTGGGCGGGCCGAGGACTCAAGGAAGAGCGCGAAGCGGGCGGCGGTCCGTGCGCGCGCGGGACCGGTGGCGTGCCGGACGAAGGCGGCCAACGCGTCGGCCAGCTCGCCTTGGTCGGACGGGTCGGCGTCTGCCGCGAACGCCTCCCACTCGCGCCGCTCCAGGGTCTGGAGGTGGTCGACAATGCCATCGATCAGGGCGGCGCGGTTGCGGAAATAGTTGGACGTGGTGCCCGTGGGGACGCCCGCGGCGGTGTCCACGGCCTGATACGTCAACCGCCGTGAGCCCTCGGCCCCCAGGACCTCGATCGCCGCGTCCAGTACCTGATCCCGCCGTCGCGCCACGCCGCCCGCTCCTACTGCCCTGTCCAACTGTCCTGTCCTGCCGTCCTACTGCCCTGCGGTGCTGCCCTGCCCTGCCGTTCTACCCCACTACGTTCATAGTGTCCGGCTACTACAAACACCGTAACGTGACGTCGCGAAGCCCCAACCACGCTGCGTACGTACGACGCCGGGAAGCCTGGTGCAGGCGGGTCAGATCGGCGCATGACGAAGGGCCGGTTCGTACCGCAGTGCGGCGGCACGTACCGGCCCTTCGGGCTCTACGGGCGGAGACTCAGCCGACCAGCCGCTCATAAGCCGGCAACGTCAGAAAGTCCGCATAGTCGGCGTCCAGCGCGACCTGCAGCAGCAGATCGTGGGCCTGCTGCCACTTGCCCGAGGTGAAGGCGTCCTCGCCGACCTCGGTGCGGATGTCGGTGAGTGCCTGTTCGGCGACCTCGCGGACGAGTTCCGCGGTGGCCCTCACGCCTTGGTGTTCCCCGCCTTCGAAGACGACGCCGGCGTCGATCCACTGCCAGATCTGCGAGCGGGAGATCTCGGCGGTCGCGGCGTCCTCCATCAGGCCGAAGATGGCGACGGCGCCCAGGCCGCGCAGCCATGCCTCGATGTAGCGGGTGCCGACCTGTACGGCGTCGACCAGGCCCTGGTAGGTGGGCTTGGCGTCGAGGGAGTCGATGGCGATGAGGTCGGCGGGGGCGACGTGGACGTCCTCGCGCAGCCGGTCCTTCTGGTTGGGCTTGTCGCCGAGGACCGCGTCGAACGAGGCGCGGGCGATCGGGACCAGGTCGGGGTGGGCGACCCAGGAGCCGTCGAAACCGTCGCCGGCCTCGCGGTCCTTGTCGGCACGGACCTTGGCGAGGGCCTTTTCGTTGGCCTCCGGGTCGCGGCGGTTGGGGATGAAGGCCGCCATGCCGCCGATGGCGTGGGCGCCGCGCTTGTGGCAGGTGCGCACCAGGAGTTCGGTGTACGCGCGCATGAAGGGCGCCGTCATCGTGACCGCGTTGCGGTCCGGGAGGACGAACTTGGCGCCGCCGTCACGGAAGTTCTTGACGATGGAGAAGAGGTAGTCCCAGCGGCCGGCGTTCAGGCCCGAGGCATGGTCGCGGAGTTCGTAGAGGATCTCCTCCATCTCGTACGCCGCCGTGATCGTCTCGATGAGGACGGTGGCGCGGATGGTGCCCTGGGGGATGCCGACGTAGTCCTGGGCGAAGACGAAGATGTCGTTCCAGAGGCGGGCCTCCAGGTGCGACTCGGTCTTCGGGAGGTAGAAGTATGGGCCCTTGCCGAGGTCCAGCAGTCGCTTCGCGTTGTGGAAGAAGTAGAGGCCGAAGTCGACGAGGGCACCGGGGACCGACTGGCCCTCGAACTGCAGGTGCCGCTCCTCCAGGTGCCAGCCGCGCGGCCGCATCACGACGGTTGCGAGCTCTTCGGCGGGCTTGAGGGCGTACGACTTGCCGGAGTTCGGGTCGGTGAAGTCGATCCGGCGCTCGTAGGCGTCGATCAGGTTGAGCTGACCCGTGACGACGTTTTCCCAGGTGGGGGCCGAGGCGTCCTCGAAGTCGGCGAGCCAGACCTTGGCGCCCGAGTTGAGGGCGTTGATGGTCATCTTGCGGTCGGTGGGACCGGTGATCTCGACGCGGCGGTCGTTGAGCGCGGCGGGGGCCTCGGCGACCCGCCAGCTGTCGTCGGCGCGGATCTGCGCGGTCTCCGGGAGGAAGTCCAGGGTGCTGGTCCTGGCGATCTCGGCGCGGCGCTCGGCGCGGCGTGCGAGCAGCTCGTCGCGGCGCGGGGTGAACCGCCGGTGGAGCTCCGCCACGAAGGCGAGTGCGGCGTCTGTGAGGACCTCGGCCTGCCGTGTGGGGGTGTGGTCGGGGTCGACTTCGACGATGGCCAGCGGGGACGGCGCTGGTGCGGACATGAGCTGTCACTCCATTCAGCGGCGGTGCCTGGCGGCCGCCGGGGCGCCCGAGCGGCACGGGGTGCCGCCGGCTCCGAAGTGCGGTCGCGGGCGCCGTCTGGGTTCAGGGCGCTTCTGACCAGTGGAGAGTAGTTTCCTTATTGCGGAACTTCAATGGTTTGTTGATGTCGAGATTCTCTGAGTCGACAGAAACGGTGATCGAATGGCTCTCAGTGCCATGCCGGTCACTCTCGATTACGGGGGGCGCCGCTTGGCCGACCGGCTCCTCCTGGCCGTCGCGTCATTCCAGTCGGTGCAGATCCTCCGGCCTGTCGATGTCGTACGCCTCCGCCACATCCCCGCACTCGACCAGCGTGATCGCATCCGCGTGCTGCTGCAGGTAGGCGCGCGCGCCGCGGTCGCCCTCCGCGCTTGCCGCGACATCCGTCCAGCGATCCGCGCCGAGCAGCACGGGGTGGCCGCGCCGCCCTTCGTACGCCGCAGATGCGAGCGAAGCGCGGCCCTCGTACGCGGCCACCACCCGCGCCACCGCCGCGGCGCCGATGCCCGGCTGGTCCACCAGTGCCACCACCACCGCGTCCGCCCCCGATCCGGCCAGCGCGGCGAGCCCCACCCGGAGTGAGGAGCCCATGCCCTGCGCCCAGTTCGGGTTCTCCGACGTGGTGTACGCGGCGAGGTCGGCCCGCTCGCGTACGGAATCGGCGACCGCGCCCAGCACGATGTGTACCGGACTGCAGCCGCCGTCCTTCAGTACCCGCGCGGCGTGCTCCACCAAGGGGCGCCCCCTGTGGTCGAGCAGCGCCTTGGGGTGCCCGCCCAACCGCCGCCCGCCGCCCGCGGCGAGCAGCAGCCCGGCGACCTTCCCTTCGGGTCGCGCTGATGACTCTCGTGCTGATGGCTCTCGTGTCGACGGCTCTCGTGTCGACGGCTCTCGCGCTGATGGCCCTTGTGCGGACGAGTCTTGTGTCGATGACTCTCGTGGTGATGAGTGCGGTGCCATGAGGTCTGCTTACCTCATGGCACCCCGTGGCGCGGCGCGTTGGGCTATGCCGTGCCGCCGGGCGCCCTTTGGCGCGGGATGCGCGGCCGGAGCCGGTCGCGGAGTTGTGGGCTCCGCGCGTCCGTGAGCCGGCGTTCGGTGACGAAGCGGTGTATGTGCTCGACGGTGATCTCGGACGCGTCGGAGAGGCCGTACGCGCGGCAGATGAGCTGCACGATGCTGATGCGGCGACGGTGCTGGCCGGTCTCGGGGCCGGGGTCGGGCTCCATGGCGGTCTCCGATTCAGTGATATGCCGGATATTTCCCCGGAAGGGAGAATGCTCCATCCCGTCGTGTCGCACGCGTCGGATCGCATACGCCCACGCCAACGGGTGCCCGGGGGAACGTACGTACTGACGCATGGTCAGGCCGGTCATGGCCAACGCGCGATGAGCCGCCGAAACCCAGCGCAAACCGGGTGCGAAACCGGCTCTTCGGACATGGCGCCAGGTTCCCCGCCTTCGATGTCACGGTGCGGGCCGGGGCCGGATAAAGTGCTGCCCCGTTGCGGACATCGTGGCCGTCGTGCCGACACGGCGGGCCCATTTTCGAGTCGGGGGACGTAGTGGTGAACAGTGTGGGGCCATCCGGCATCTTCCAGCCGCTGGAAGGTGACGACCCGAAGGCCATCGCGGGCTACCGCCTCACGGCGAAGCTCGGCGCCGGCGGCATGGGCAAGGTCTATCTCTCATACACACCCGGTGGGCGACCGGTCGCCATCAAGGTGATCCGGCCGGAGTTCAGCGAGGACGCGGAGTTCCGCCGCCGCTTCAAGCAGGAGGTGCAGTCCGCGCAGCGCGTCCAGGGGCTGTTCACCGCCCCGGTCATCGACAGCGACGCCGACGGCGCCAGCCCCTGGCTCGCCACCGCGTACGTCCCCGGCCCCTCGCTCTCCGCGGCCGTCGCCGAGCACGGCCGGCTCCCGGTTTCCACCGTGCTGCTGCTGGTGGCCGGTATCGCCGAGGCGCTGCAGGTCATCCATGGCGCGGGCATCGTGCACCGTGACCTGAAGCCGTCCAATGTGCTGCTGGCCGCCGATGGCCCGCGCGTCATCGACTTCGGTATCGCCCGTGCCGCCGACGCCACGTCCCTGACCAGCAGCGGCGTCACCGTCGGCACCCCCACCTTCATGGCGCCCGAGCAGGCCGCCGGCAGGACCATCACCCCCGCCACCGACATCTTCGCGCTCGGCCAGGTCGCGGCGTACGCGGCCATCGGCAACCCGGCCTTCGGCGAGGGCACTTCGCACGGTGTGCTCTACCGCATCGTCCACGAGGAGCCGGATCTGACCGGGCTTCCCGAGGAACTGCACGAGCTGGTCTCCCGCTGTCTGACGAAGGACCCCTCGGCCCGGCCGTCCGTCGCCGAAGTGATCGAGCTGTGCGGCGCGGCCTCCGGGGAGACGCAGCTGCGCCGTCCCGAGGAATGGCTGCCCACCGCCGTCGCCGCGGACATCACCACGCGTTCGGCGGCCCCCGCGCCCGCGCAGGCGCCGCCGCCCCCGCTGGAGGCACCGGACGTGCCGACGGCCGCCCTGCAGGCGCCGGCGCAGCCCCCGGCCCAGCCGGCCCAGCCCCCGGCGCAGCCGTCGGCACCGCCCACCCAGCCCGCGGCGCCGGTTCAGCCGGTGCCGACCGCGCTGAACCACCCGCAGACCCCGCCACCCGGCTTCGGTCCGGCGGCCTACGCGCCGACCGCCACCGGCACAACGCCCGTCGCGCCGGCGCCCGCTGGCCCGGCGTCCACCGGTCCGACCGCCACAGTTCCCGCCCCTCAGCCGCCGAAGAAGAAGCGCAAGGGGCTGATCACGGCCCTGGTGCTGGTGTGCCTGCTGGTCTTCGCGGGAGCGGGCGGTGGCGCCGTCTACTACTTCATGAAGAACGACGGCAAGAAGTCGAGCAATCAGGCCGACGACAAGAAGTCGGGCGCCGACGCGTCGCCGGAGCCCACCGGTGAGGAGACGGGGAGCGGTGATGAAGGCGGCGGCGACGATGCCTCCAGCGCCCCCACCCCGGTGAAGGATCCGGAGCCGGTCGACTACAAGAGCATCGACCTGCCCGGCGAGTACCACCTGTCGATGTCCGATGAGCCGGTCACGCCGAGCAACTCGGACAACGACACGAATGAAGACTTCACTTACACGGACAACAACTACTCGGACGACACCGTCAGCACCGAGACCGGCAAGCTGGTGCTGCTCACCGCGGGCCAGGAAGGCTCGCTGGCGACCTGCCGCAGCGTGACCCGGTTCACCGAGACCATCCTGACCAAGCAGCTCACCAAGGGCGCGCAGATGTGCCTGACCACCGGCTACGGCCATGTCGCGCTGATCACCTTGAAGGGCTACGCACCGAGCTCCAGCCCCAGCAGCTACATGACCGTCGATGTGCGGGTGTGGCGCAACGCGGTGGCGCCCACGGAGACTTCCTGATCTCCGGCGCGTAACCATTGGTCCCCGTCAGGCCCGGTTCTCCGGCCCGGCGGGGATCGTTGCGTCGGGGATCGTCGCGTTGCGCCCCCGGCGCGTGGATCCGGTCGATGATCCGGTTTTTTCGCTCTCCGTATGGCGCGATGACCACAGAGTGGCGTTAACTTGCCCGCATTGCGAAACGGCCAGCGGCCTTGGAGGACGCCGTCGTTGTGGAGCAGGGGCAGAGGCAGAAGCGAGCGGTGACCGGGGTCGAGGACGACGCCCGGGTCGCGGCGCTGCGCGGGGCGGTGGCCCGGCTGCGCCGTCAGCTGGCCGTGCTTCCGGGGGAGTTACCCGACCGGGCGGCCGCGGACGAGGAACTGGCCGCGTTGGACGCGATGGTGAGTCACGGGATGCCGGAGGTGCCCCGGCTGCGCCGCTCGCTGCTGCTGATCGCCGGGGCGGTCGGCTCGGTCAGCGCACTGTCGCCCGCGCTGACCGAGGTGTGTGAGGGGATCGACCGCTTCGGGGAGCTGCCGCGCGGCCGGGAGATGCACCCGGCCCCGTCGCCGTCGTGGCCGGAGTCTCCCCCATTGCCCTGAGGGCCCGGGAGGTACCCGCGTGCGCCCCGGCCCGGCGACCGTCCTACGCAGGTGTCTGGTTGGCGAGCGCGACCGACAGCTGTGCCGCGACGTCCTGCAGCACCGGCACGATCTTGTCCCTCGACGCCTCCGTCACACGGCCGGTCGGGCCGGAGATGGAGATCGCCGCCGAGGTGGGGGAGTTGGGCACCGGCACCGCGAAGCAGCGGACGCCGATCTCCTGCTCGTTGTCGTCCACCGCGTAGCCGGCCCGGCGGACCTCGGCGAGTGCTTCGAGGAAGGTGTCCGGGTCGGTGATCGTCTTCTCGGTCGCGGCGGGCATGCCGGTCCGGCCGAGCAGCGCGCGGACCTCCTCCGGCGGGTGGCCCGCGAGCAGTGCCTTGCCGACGCCGGTGGAGTGCGGCAGCACCCGGCGGCCGACCTCGGTGAACATCCGCACCGCGTGCCGGGACGGCACCTGGGCGACATAGACGATCTCGTCGCCGTCGAGCAGCGCCATATTGGCGGTCTCGCCGGTCTCCTCGACCAGCCGGGCCAGGAACGGCCGGGCCCAGGTCCCGAGCAGCCGCGACGCGCTCTCGCCCAGCCGGATCAGGCGGGGGCCGAGGGCGTACCGGCGGTTGGGCTGCTGACGGACGTAGCCGCAGGCGACGAGGGTCCGCATCAGCCGGTGGATGGTGGGGAGCGGCAGCCCGCTGCTGGTGGAGAGCTCGCTCAGGCCGACCTCGCCCCCGGCGTCGGCCATCCGCTCCAGCAGGTCGAAGGCGCGCTCAAGGGACTGGACGCCGCCGCTGGCGCCCGCGGGCTTGGCTTCGGCGGCGGAGGTGCTGGCGCTGGACGGCGGCACGGCGCGTTCCTTTCGGGGCAGGTCAGATCGGTCTCGGCTAGGGCGTGCCCTAGGGCTTGCGGGCGCCGGGCCCGACCGGAGCAGCCTACCGGTCCCTTCGGGAAGACACACGGCCTCTCGCACGCTCGTTCCCGCCGGTCAAGGCCCGTTTGTTCCACGGGGTGAGCTCCTAGCCGGAATCCCCTGACGGTGCCAGTGGCCGTAGCTACGTTCTGCTGCGTGAAACCTACTGTCCATTCTATGGAATCCTCCAAAACGCTGGAGCGTCATGCGCATCCTCGTCATGAGCCGTTCTGGGCGTGGAGGCCGCACCTGGGGATCCTCGATCGCGAAACCCGGGCCACCGTGCTCGTGGCCGATACCGATGGGTTCGCTGATCGCGGCACCGAGGCGGTCGCGCCGTTCTCGTGGATCTTCGGAATGCTCGTCGCCGGGGTGCTCCACGCCCTGGTCTCCGGCCGTGGTCGGGTCGTGGCGGATGCCGGGCCGATTCCGGAGAGCGTCATCCCGTCGCAGGTCAGGCGTGTGGTCGAGCGGGAGACGGTGCTCCCGGAGGGCACCGGGGTGGTCGTCGCGCCGGTGCCGGCCAAGGGGTCTTGACGGGCCGCGGTCCGGAGTGAAGACTCCGTTCAACAGACTGTTGAATTCCGCATCCCGTGCCGCGGGAGCCGGAACTCCGTGCCGCGGGAGCCGGAGCGTCATCGACCGCCGTGGCAGCCCACGCGCCATCACGCGACGATGAAGACACGATACGAGGAGGGGACCGGGTGTCCGAAATAGAGCTGGTGCTGCGCTCCACGCGCGTCGTTACCCCGCAGGGGACGCGGGCCGCGTCCGTCACCGTCAAGGGCGGGAAGATCGCGGCGGTGCTGCCGCACGACGCCGAGGCGCCGGCCGGGGCGCGGGTGGAGGACTTCGGTGACGACGTCCTGCTGCCCGGCCTCGTGGACACCCACGTACACGTCAACGACCCCGGCCGCACCGAGTGGGAGGGCTTCTGGACGGCCACCCGCGCGGCCGCGGCCGGCGGTATCACCACCCTCGTGGACATGCCGCTCAACAGCCTCCCGCCCACCACCACCGTCGACCACCTCGACACCAAGCGCGAGGTCGCCCGCAGCAAGGCGCATATCGACATCGGCTTCTGGGGCGGAGCCATCCCCGGCAACGTCAAGGACCTGCGGCCGCTCTTCGACGCCGGGGTCTTCGGCTTCAAATGCTTCCTCTCGCCGTCCGGCGTGGACGAGTTCCCCCAGCTCGACCAGGAGCAACTGGCCGCCGCCCTCGGTGAGATCGCCGGCTTCGACGGCCTGCTGATCGTGCACGCCGAGGACCCGGGCCACCTGGACGAGGCGCCGCAGCCGCACGGCCCCAAGTACGCCGACTTCCTCGCCTCCCGTCCCCGGGTGTGCGAGGACGACGCCATCGCCGGGCTGATCGCCCTGGCCAAGAAGCTCAACGCGCGGGTGCACGTCCTGCATCTGTCCTCCTCCAACGCGCTGCCGCTGATCTACGCCGCGAAGCGCGAAGGCGTCAAGATCACCGTCGAGTCCTGTCCGCACTTCCTGACCCTGGCCGCCGAGGAAATCCCGGACGGCGCGACGGAGTTCAAGTGCTGCCCGCCGATCCGTGAGGCCGCCAACCAGGACGCGCTGTGGGAGGGCCTGGCCGACGGCACCATCGACTGCATCGTCTCCGACCACTCGCCCTCCACCGCCGACCTCAAGACCGCCGACTTCGGCGCGGCCTGGGGCGGCATCTCCTCCCTTCAGCTCGGCCTGCCCGCCATCTGGACCGCGGCCCGCGAGCGCGGCCACACCCTGGACGACGTCGTCCGCTGGATGGCCACCGCCCCCGCCGCGCTGGTCGGCCTCGGCCAGAAGGGCGCCATCGAGCCCGGCCGGGACGCCGACTTCGCGGTCCTCGCGCCCGAGGAGACCTTCACCGTCGACCCGGCCGCCCTCCAGCACCGCAACAAGATCACCGCATACGCCGGGAAGACCCTGTACGGCGTCGTCCGGTCCACCTGGCTGCGTGGCCGGCAGATCAACGACGGTGCCACTCTCGCCGAGCCCACCGGCGAGCTCCTGGAAAGGCCGCAGAGCGTATGACCACCGCCGACACCGCCGACATACCCCGCTTCACCGGCGACGCCCGCCCCTATGCGGGCGGCGACCCGTACGCCGACTACCGCACGCCCGGCCCTGCGGGGTTCCCGTTCGCCCATCTCCCCGACCTCGCCGACCGGCGGCTCGGCGCGGGCGTGACCGCCGCCAACGACGAGTTCTTCGCCGAGCGCGAGAACCTCCTGAAGCCCGAGCCCGCCCACTTCGACCCCGAGGCCTTCGGCCACAAGGGCAAGATCATGGATGGCTGGGAGACCCGCCGCCGACGTGGCGTCGACGGCGAGCACCCGTTCCCGACGGACGCGGACCACGACTGGGCGCTGATCCGGCTCGGCGCGCCCGGCGTGATCCGCGGCATCGTCGTCGACACCGCCCACTTCCGCGGCAACTACCCGCAGTCCGTCAGCGTCGAGGGCACCTGCGTCGAGGGCTCCCCGTCACCCGGGGAACTCCTCTCCGACGACGTCACCTGGACCACCCTCGTCCCGCGCACCGCCGTCGGCGGCCATGCCGCCAACGGCTTCGAGGTCACCGTCGAACGCCGCTTCACCCATCTGCGCCTCAACCAGCACCCCGACGGCGGCGTCGCCCGCCTCCGTGTCCACGGCGAGGTTGCCCCGGCGCCGCAGTGGCTCGCCGCGCTGGGCACCTTCGATCTCGCCGCCCTGGAGAACGGCGGCCAGGTGGAGGACGCCTCGGACCGCTTCTACTCCTCGCCCACCAACACCATCCAGCCCGGACGCTCCCGCAAGATGGACGACGGCTGGGAGACCCGGCGCCGCCGCGGTACCGGCAACGACTGGGTCCGCTACCGCCTCACCGAGCAGTCCGTGATCCGCGCCGTCGAGATCGACACGGGCTATCTCAAGGGCAACTCGGCGGGTTGGGCGGCCCTGTTCGGACGGGACGACCCGAAGGGCGTGGGCGGCACGGAAGGCGAGTGGACCGAGCTGCTGCCGCGCACCCGTCTCCAGCCCGACACCGTCCACCGCTTCCTGCTGGACGACGCTCCGGCCGTCACCCACGTCCGGATCGACATCTTCCCGGACGGCGGGATCGCCCGGCTGCGGCTGCACGGCTCGCTCACGGAGGAGGGAGATCGGCGACTGGCCGCCCGCTACGAGGAGCAGTCCGACCAGTTCGGTTCGGCCGGCCTGACGTGAGAACGGATCAGTCGGCGATGGAGTTCCAGAACATGAGCCCGTATTCCTGGAGGAGGCGGCCGTAGCGGTGCGCGGTCGCCGGCTGTGCCTGGCCGGTGTCCAGGCCGTGCCGGACGGCCGCGCGGGCCTAGTACTGCAACGGTGTTTGCTGTGACGGTTGGGTAGTTCTATGGACTGTGTCCGCGTCGTGTGTAGTGGCTGATGCGGGCCTGGTGTTG
>NZ_JBFAIP010000107.1:0-19865 GCF_040654775.1 Streptomyces sp. NPDC050636 | reverse complement strand
CAAGCTGACCACCGCCGACAGAGTCCTGGCCACCGTGCTCTACTTGCGCAAACTCGGCACCCGAGACCTGCTCGCCCAGCTCTTCGGAGTCAACGGCAGCACCCTCACCAGGGCCGTTCGCCAGGTTCAGCCCCTCCTGGCCGAGAACGGCTACACCATCCCACTCTCGACTGCCAGGTTCCGGACGCCCGCTGACGTCACGGCGTTCCTCGCGAACAACAGCCCCACGGAGATCAAATCAGCATGTTGATTCTCTGCGAGCCCTTAGGGACGTAGGGAGAAGGGAACCGCGGCTGCCTTCCGCTCCCCAGCGGGAGCTGTTAGAGGCGGCCGGCGGACTTCAGGGTGAGGTAGGCGTCGGCTAGGTCGGGGGCCAGGCGGGTGGGGGTGGAGTCGATGACGGTGATGCCGTGGTGGCGGAGGCGGTCCGCGGTGCGGCGGCGTGCGGCGCGGGTCTGTTCCGCGGCGGCTGCCGCGTAGACGGCCTGGGGAGTGTGGCGGCCGGCGGCCATTTCCTCGATGCGGGGGTCGGCGACGGCCGCGACGATGAGTTCGTTGCGCTGGGTGAGGCTGGGGAGGACAGGGAGCAGGGCCTCCTCCACAGGGGCCGTGTCGAGTCCGGTGAAGAGCACGATCAGGGAGCGGCGCGGCGTGCTGCGGTGGATGGTGGCGGCCAGGCCGCGGGCGTCCGCCTCGACGAGTTCGGATTCGAGGGGCGCGAGGGCGTCGGTCAAGGCCGGGAGGAGATCGCGGGCGGAGCGGCCTTGTACGGAGGCCCGTACGCGGCGGTCGTAGGCGAGCAGGTCCACACGGTCGCCGGCGCGGGCAGCGAGGGCGCCTAGCAGCAGGGCCGCGTCCATGGATGCGTCGAGGCGGGGGATGTCACCGACGCGGCCGGCCGAGGTGCGTCCGGTTTCCAGGACCAGAAGGATGCGGCGGTCGCGTTCTGGGCGCCAGGTGCGGACGGCGAGGGTTTGCTGGCGGGCGGT
The DNA here is from genome assembly GCF_040654775.1 of Streptomyces sp. NPDC050636. Lineage (NCBI taxonomy): Bacteria > Bacillati > Actinomycetota > Actinomycetes > Kitasatosporales > Streptomycetaceae > Streptomyces > Streptomyces sp. NPDC050636. The sequence continues at coordinate 18,876 of NZ_JBFAIP010000107.1, read as the reverse complement.
GGCGCGCCAGTCGATGGAGCGGGTGTCGTCGCCGGGCGTGTAGTCACGGAGGCTGTCGAATTCGGTGCCTTCGCCGCGGGTCAGGATGCTGGTGCGGCCGTCGAGTTCACGGAGGCGGGCGAGTTTGGCGGGGAGGTGCTTGCGGCTGGTGAAGGGGGGCAGTACGCGCAGGGTCCAGGGGACCTGGTGGCTGCCTTGCCGGGCTGCGAGACCGAGGGGGCCGTATGAGCGGACCGTGACGCGGACGGCGTGGTGGTCGCCGCGTCGGGTGGGGCGGAGCGCGGTCGTCAGGCGTCGGCGTTCGGCGCCTGGGATGCGCACCGTGTGGCGGGACGCGGCGATGTCAGAACCGGGGTGGAAGGAACTGGGGGGCCAGGCGTCACGGATCTGGGCGCGCAGGGTGCGGCGGTCCAGGTTGGTGATGGTGAGGTGTGTGTGGGCTTCGCCCGTTAGTCGAACGGTTGTATCACCGGTTCGGGTGAAATGGAGCTTTCGCACTGGCGCGGCGAGTGTCAGATCGCACAAGATTGCTATCAGCAGGGCGAGTTGGACGGTGAAGATGCCAAGCCAGCTGGGCAGTACGAAGCCAACGAAGAGGGCTCCGAGTGCGGCGATGAGGGCGGTGCGTCCGGTGAGGGCCACGGCGTCGTCTCAGCGGGGGACGGGGAGGTGGGCGAGTACGGCGTTGATCACGGAGTCTGCGGTGACTCCTTCCATCTCCGCTTCGGGGCGGAGCTGGATCCGGTGCCGGAGTGTGGGAAGAGCGAGGGCTTTGACGTCGTCGGGGGTGACGTAGTCGCGGCCGGTGAGCCAGGCCCAGGCTCGGGAAGTGGAGAGCAGGGCGGTGGCGCCTCGGGGGGAGACGCCGAGGGAGAGTGAGGGGGATTCGCGGGTGGCACGGCAGATATCGACGATATAGCCGGTGACCTCGGGAGAGACCGAGGTTTTGGCGACCGCGGCGCGGGCCGTTTCTAGGTCGGCGGCCGAGGCGACGGGGCGGAGTCCTGCGGCGTTGAGGTCGCGTGGGCTGAAGCCGTCCGCGTGGCGGGTGAGGATGTCGATCTCGTCCTGTCGGGCGGGGAGCGGCACCGTGAGCTTCAGCAGGAAACGGTCGAGCTGGGCTTCGGGGAGCGGATAGGTGCCCTCGTATTCGACGGGGTTCTGCGTGGCGGCGACGAGGAACGGGTCGGGCAGCGGCCGGGGTATGCCATCGACGGTCACCTGGCGCTCTTCCATCGCTTCGAGCAGTGATGCCTGGGTCTTCGGGGGTGTGCGGTTGATTTCGTCGGCGAGAAGGAGGTTGGTGAAGACGGGGCCCGGCTGGAACGAGAACTCGGCGTTGCGTGCGTCGTAGACCAGGGATCCGGTGACGTCACTCGGCATCAGGTCGGGGGTGAACTGGACGCGCTTGGTGTCGAGTTCGAGGGTGGCCGACAGGGCGCGCACGAGGAGGGTCTTGGCGACTCCGGGGACGCCTTCGAGGAGCACATGACCGCGGCACAGCAGGGCGACGACGAGGCCGGTGACTGCGGGGTCCTGGCCGACGACGGCCTTGGCGATCTCGGTGCGCAAGGCCTCCAGGGAGGCTCGGGCGCTGTCGGCGGTCGGCTCAGCGGTCGGGGTGCTCACGGGGCGTGTGCCTCTCTTGGGAAACGATCGAGGTTTCGAGTGCGTCGAGTTGGTCGGCCAGTTGCACCAGGGCCTTGTCGTCCGCGGGCGCCGGGCCGAAGAGCAGAGTGTGGAGATCGGCGCCGTAGGCGGCGGTCAGGTGGGCGTGCACGGCCGGAAGAAGGATGTCGGAGGTGTGGGCGTGCGCGGGAGGTACGCCGATGAGGGGGGCGAGCCGGGTGCGGGTCGCGGAGCGCAGGACGGCTGATGCCCGGTCGCGGGCGTTGGCCTGCTCGTAGAGGCGCGCGTGGCCCTCGGTGGTTTCGGCGGCCGGGACGGTGACCGGGAGCCGTTCGGGCACGAGGGGCCCGAGCCGGCGGGCGCGCCAGAGGGCCGCGAACGCGGCGGCGAAGGCGAGTTGGAGCAAGCCCCAGCTCCAGCCGGAGGGGATCAGGTCAAAGAAGCTGCGCTGGTCGTCCTGGGTGGAGGACGGGTCGCTGATGGAGGGGAGGTACCAGACCACATGCTTGTGGGCACCGAGGAGTTGAAGGGCCAGAGAGGCATTGCCGTGCTCGGCGAGGCGGTAGTTGTAGAAGAGGTCGGTGGAGCCCAGGAGCACGGTGTCGCGGCCGGCGTCGGGGGCCGGGATGCGCAGCAGGGTGGGCAGGCCGCCGCTCAGGTAGCAGCCGTCGGCCGTGGAGCTGGAGGTGGCGTAGCGCAGGCCGCCCAGGAGGACGCTGCCGGCGCGGCGGGCTTCGGGAAGGGAGCAGGAGGGGCGACGTGCGGAGACATCGAACGGGGATTCCGCCCGGACACCGAGGGGGAAGGCGGCGAGGGTCGCCGGGCCGGGGGCGAGGAGAACGGTGCGGCCGGGGGTGTGCGCGGTCGCGGTGCGCAGGCCGGCCAGCTGCCGGGGAGTGAGCAGGTTCGGGTCGGTGACGAGGAGGGTGGTGTCGGGGCCGGCCGCGGCGGCCGCGTCCTCAGAGGTGGTCACGACCTGGGTGGTGACGCCGTGGGCGGCGAGCAGTCGGGCGAGCGCCTGGCTTCCGGTGCGGTCCGCCGAGCGGGGGTCGAGACGGCCGTGCTGTTCGCCGGACTGGAGGGCCGCGAGGACCACACCGCTGACGACGAGCAGGAGGAGGGTGAGGAGCAGCCCGCGGGACCGGATCCACAGGTGGCGGGCGGTGGGGGAGAGCGAGGTGGGGTCCGTGGCGGCCGTGGTCATCCGCGGCTCCTCGGCGAAGCGGCCAGGTGGGGCTTGGCGCGCTGTAGCTCGGTGTCGAGGGCGCTCAAGAGGGTGTACTCCCGTTCCGTGCCGGTGCGGCCGCCGTATGTGACGTCGTCGAAAGTGCGGGCCGCGGCGCGCAGCCGCTCGGCGTGCGAGGGGAGTGCCCGTCCGGCTTCGGTGGCCGCCTCGTCGGCGGTGCGGCCGGGGCCGGGGGTGAGCAGCGCTCGCTCTTCGAGAGAGAGGACGATGGCGCGCATCCGGTCCTGGACGGCCTGGCTCCAGTGGCCCGCAGCGGCGTGCGCTTCGGCGGCCGCGCGGTGTTCGGCGGCGGTGCGGGGGATGTCGGCGAAGAGCGCGCCGCTGGTGGTCGGAGTGCGGCGTGCCGCGCCGAGCCGCAGCCGGAGGGCCACGATGAGCAGCAGTACGACGACGGATATGGCTATGAGCCCGATCCAGCCGCCCGGTGTCGCGCCGGCGGCCGTGCTGAAGAGGTCGTCGACGCGCTCCCAGAACCAGTTCAGCCCCTGCTGGATCGGGTTGGGGTCGTGCTGGTGGTACCGCGGATCGGACAACTCGCGCTCCGCCGCTTCACGGGCGGGGACGCGTGGCGTCCGCACTGGTATGTCGTCGCCGGGGCTCGCTATGAGCCGTCCGAGCGTGCTGGTGCCCCCCGCAGTGGTCATCGCCTCAGCTTCCCGGTGCGGCGTCGGTGGGGCGCGGCCCGGTGCCGTCCGTGGGGGCGTCGGGGCTGGTCGGGGTGGCGGAGGGTGCGCCCTTGGCCGTGACGTTCGTCGGCTCCGCGTCGGCAGCGGTGGCGTCAGCCGGGGTGCTGTCCGCCGGGGTCCCTTCGGACGCCGGGGCCGGGGACGGGTGAGGGACGGGGGCTTCCGTGCCGTAGCCGGGGAGGCCGGCGGCGCGGGCGAGTTCGAGATCGAGTGCCTCGCGGCGGATGCGCTGGTCCATGTAGACGAGCGCGGTGACGCCGGCGCTGATCGGGAAGCTGAGGGTGGAGCTGATGACGGCGCCGACGCCCAGCACGATCAGGAATGTCCAGCCGGTGGAGCTGTTGGTGCCGTCCGCCCAGTCCATGAGGCTCTCGCCGCCGGTGAGGAAGGCGATGAGGGTGGTGGGGATCTGGATGGCGAACTCGACGACGAGGAGCAGCAGGTAGGCCAGGAGCTGGATGCCCAGCACCCGCCACCAGGAGCCGCGTACGAGCTTGGCGGAGCGGCGCATGGAGGCGATGACGCCCTGCTTCTCCAGCATCAGCGCCGGGGAGGCGAGGCTGTAGCGGACCCACAGCCAGACGCTCACAACGGTGGCGGCCAGTCCGCCGAAGATGCTGAGCACCAAGCCCATGTCCAATGTGCCCGTGGCGGCGAGGACGATGCCGGGGGTCAGGCAGATGGCCATGACGGCCAGGATGAGCAGCGGAAACAGGGCGAGCAGGCCGAGGAGGCGCGGGAGTTGGGCTCGTGCGTCGTGCCAGGCTTCCCCGGCGGTCACCGACCGGCCGAGGACGGCACGGCTGACGACCATGGTGAGCATCCCGGTCGCGATGATGGTGGCGAGCAGGCCGATCAGCGAGGTGATGCCGGTGCCGGCGAGCGAGTTGCCGATGTCGCGCATGGCGTCGCGCAGCGGCGGCCCGGACCTGTCGTCCAGGGAGGGCGCGCGGCCGGCGTTCTGGAACCACAGCCCGGTGACGAGGGTGACGGCGGTCTGCGAGACGACCGCGACGATCAGCGAGATGCCGAGCACGGTGCGCCAGTGGGCACGCATGGTGGCGATCGCGCCGTCGAGGATCTCGCCGACGCCGAGCGGGCGCAGCGGGATGACGCCGGGCTTGGCGGCCTGGGGCGTCGGGGCCCAGCCGGCGCCCCATCCGGGGCCGCCGCCCCATCCGGCCTGGTTGCCGGGGCCCGCCCCGGCGCGGGTGCGGTCGCCGGTGCCGCTCTGGCCGGGGATGCCGGTGGGGGCCGACCACTGGCCGGCGGGCGGCTGCTGCTTGGACCAGTTCGGCGGCGACGGCTGCTCGGCGGCGGAGCCGGGTCGGTCGTCCGTGGCGGGGGGCTGGGTGGGCTGCTCCTGGGTGCCGCGGTCCGGCCCGTCGGAGGGGGAGGATCCGGGCGAGGCCCAGCCCGGAGAGTTGTTCATCGTCGCTCCTTCTTGGTGCCGGTCCGCCGGGGCGGCGGGGATCCGGGGTCCGCGGTGCCAGTCATCGTGTCATGGCGGATGGCGCCGTGTACCCGTGACCTCAGCGAGAAGGGACCTTCTGTTCGAGGGGCTGTCGGCGGCAGACTGGGCGGATGGGCGATCAGTACGAGGTATCCGAGGCGGGCGTCGAGGCGCTGCCAGTCCCGTCGTTGCGTTGGGAGGAGAGACCGGAGGGGCCCGCATTGGTCCTCCTTGACCAGACTCGGCTGCCGGCGGAGGAGGCCGAGCTGGTCTGCACGGACGTTCCGGAGCTGGTTCAGGCGATCCGGACGCTGGCCGTGCGCGGGGCGCCGCTGCTGGGCATTGCGGGTGCGTACGGTGTCGCGCTGGCCGCGGCGCGCGGGTTCGATGTGGACGACGCTGCGGAGACGCTGGCGCATGCCCGGCCCACCGCGGTCAATCTGGCGTACGGCGTGCGCCGGGTGGCCGCCGTCTACCGCGAGGTCGCGGTCGGCGGCGCCGATCCTGAGCAGGCTGCTGTGGCCGCGCTGGCCGAGGCGCGCACCGTGCATGCCGAGGATGCCGAGGCCAGCAAGCGGATGGCCGAGCACGGTCTGGCGCTGCTGGGTGAGCTGCTGCCGGGTGGCGGCCACCGGATTCTCACGCACTGCAATACGGGGGCGCTGGTGTCCGGGGGTGAGGGGACCGCCCTGGCGGTGGCGCTGGCTGCGCATCGTGCGGGTGAGCTTCGCCGGCTGTGGGTGGACGAGACCCGGCCGCTGTTGCAGGGGGCCCGGCTGACCGCGTACGAAGCGGCGCGCACGGGGATGACGTACACGGTGCTGGCGGACGGGGCCGCGGGGTCGCTGTTCGCCGCGGGCGAGGTGGATGCGGTATTGATCGGCGCGGACCGGATCGCGGCGGACGGGTCGGTCGCCAACAAGGTCGGCAGCTATCCGCTGGCGGTCCTGGCCCGGTATCACCACGTTCCTTTCGTGGTGGTGGCGCCGACCAGCACGGTGGATCTGGAGACGGAGGAGGGGTCGGACATAGAGGTTGAGCAGCGGCCGAGCCATGAGGTGACGGAGCTCTCGTTGCCGTATGCGAAGCGCGCCGGGGCGGGGTCGGGCGGTGGAATCGGGTTGGCGCCGATGGGCGCGCAGGCCTACAACCCGGCCTTCGACGTCACTCCGCCGGAGCTGGTGACGGCGATCGTGACGGAGGCCGGAGTGGTCTCGCCGATCACTCGGGATGGGCTGGCGGAGATGTGTTCCACGTCACGATGGAGTAAGTCACGATCAGGTAATGGGATGATGGCCGAATGAAGGGACGCGTCCTGGTCGTCGACGACGACACCGCACTGGCAGAGATGCTCGGCATCGTGCTGCGCGGCGAAGGCTTTGAACCGTCGTTTGTGTCGGATGGTGACAAGGCGCTTGCCGCCTTCCGCGAGGCCAAGCCCGATCTTGTCCTGCTCGACCTGATGCTGCCCGGACGGGACGGTATCGAGGTGTGCAGGCTGATCCGGGCCGAGTCCGGGGTGCCGATCGTCATGCTGACCGCCAAGAGCGACACCGTGGATGTGGTGGTCGGGCTCGAATCGGGCGCGGATGACTACATCGTCAAGCCGTTCAAGCCCAAGGAGCTGGTGGCGCGGATCCGGGCCCGGCTGCGGCGCTCGGAGGAGCCGGCACCCGAGCAGCTGGCCATCGGTGATCTCGTCATCGATGTGGCGGGTCACTCGGTGAAGCGGGACGGGCAGTCGATTGCGCTGACCCCGCTGGAGTTCGATCTTCTGGTGGCGCTGGCGCGTAAGCCGTGGCAGGTGTTTACGCGTGAGGTGCTGCTGGAGCAGGTCTGGGGCTATCGGCACGCCGCCGACACCCGGCTGGTCAATGTCCATGTGCAGCGGCTTCGCTCCAAGGTCGAGAGGGACCCGGAGCGGCCGGAGATCGTGGTGACCGTGCGCGGGGTCGGCTACAAGGCCGGGCCCAGCTGAGATGCCCCGGGACGGTTCGGCCCCGGAGGTAAAGCGGGGGCGCACCGTCGACCCGGCGGTTGAAATGTCCTTTTCCGGGAAGTTGTCCGCTCGGTTGCTGCGTGGTGGGCAGTTGCTGCCCGACGGCGCGGTGAGTGGGCCGGTCCACCCCCTGCTGCGGCTCTTCAGCCGCTGGGTGCGGCGCCCGCTGTTGCCCGCGCTGCGGCTGTGGCGGCGCAATATCCAGCTGCGCGTGGTCGCGACCACGCTCCTGATGTCGCTGGCCGTGGTGCTGCTGCTCGGTGTCGTGGTCGTCGGACAGGTGCGTAACGGCCTGCTCACGGCCAAGGCCCAGTCCGCGCAGAGCCAGGCCGCGGGCGGCTTCGGCGTCGCCCAGAAGCTGGCCGACGGCGGTGGCGGCGACACCCGGCCCGACGACCACACCCAGGCCGGCAATCGCGGCAACCAGGACTCCGCCACCTGGCTGACCAGCCTGGTCGAGCAGCTCGCCAGCGGCGGGCAGGGCGTCTTCTCCGTCGTGGCGCTCAGCTCGGACTCCGAGGAGCCGTTCGGCGACGCCAGCCGGGGCACCCGCGGGCCGCGCGCCTCCGGGGACGTCGACCCCGAGCGGAGCGTGCCCGCCGACCTGCGGCAGAAGCTGGACGCCAAGGCGGGGACGTTCCGCCAGTACACCCAGATCAAGCGCATCGGGTCCGATGAGGGCACGCCGGCGATCATCATCGGCAAGCGGCTCAACGATGTGAACAGCAACCAGTACCAGCTCTACTACCTCTTCCCGTTCAGCCAGGAAGAGGAGTCGCTGAAGCTGGTGACGGGGACGCTCGCGACGGCCGGAGTGTTCGTCGTGATTCTGCTCGGCGCCATCGCCTGGCTGGTCGTACGGCAGGTCGTCACGCCCGTACGGATGGCCGCGGGGATCTCCGAGCGGCTGGCCGCCGGCATCCTCCAGGAGCGGATGAAGGTCACCGGCGAGGACGACATCGCGCGGCTCGGCGAGTCCTTCAACAAGATGGCGCAGAACCTCCAGGTCAAGATCCAGCAGCTGGAGGAGCTCTCCCGGATGCAGCGGCGTTTCGTCTCGGACGTCTCGCATGAGCTGCGTACACCGCTGACGACCGTGCGGATGGCGGCCGACGTCATCCATGAGGCGCGGGAGGACTTCGACCCCGCCACGTCGCGCTCCGCGGAGCTGCTGCGCGGACAGCTCGACCGCTTCGAGTCGCTGCTCGCCGAGCTGCTGGAGATCAGCCGGTTCGACGCGGGCGCGGCAGCGCTGGAGGCCGAGCCGATAGACCTGCGTGATGTGGTGCACCGCGTCATCGAGGGCGCGGAGCCGCTGGCCGAGCGCAAGGGCACCCGCATCCTGGTGCGCGGCGCCGAGCAGCCGGTGATCGCCGAGGCCGATACCCGGCGGGTGGAGCGGGTCCTGCGCAATCTCGTCGTCAACGCCGTGGAGCACGGCGAGGGCCGCGATGTCGTGGTGCGGCTGGCGTCCGGGGGCGGCCCCAGCGGCGGCGCGGTGGCCGTCGCGGTACGCGACTACGGCGTCGGCCTCAAGCCCGGCGAGGCGACGCGGGTCTTCAACCGCTTCTGGCGCGCCGACCCGGCCCGGGCCCGTACGACGGGCGGTACGGGACTCGGCCTGTCCATCGCCGTCGAGGACGCCCGGCTGCACGGCGGCTGGCTGCAGGCATGGGGAGAGCCGGGCGGCGGTTCGCAGTTCCGGCTGACGCTGCCGCGTACGTCGGGCGAGGCGCTGCGCGGCTCCCCGATACCGCTGGAGCCGGAGGACTCGCGGCGTCACCGCGGGCTGGACGAGGCGGGGCTGCCGCGCGCCGGATCGGGCCGCAAGGCCTCCACGATCCCGGTGCAGCCGCGCCCCTCGGAGCCGCGCCCCGCGGTCAGGCCCTCGGCCGATCCGGCGGCGATGCCCGGCAACGGCGCTCGTGTCGTGCCGCAGTCCGGGGGCGTACGGAGCGGAGAGACGGCGGGCGGCCAGAGCGTGCGCACCGACGAGCCGGCCGGTGGCGGCGCGGTCGTCGATGGGGCGGAGCAGGAGGCCGGACGGGGCGTGGAGCGGGAAGGCGGGCAGCGTGGACGCTGAGCGCGGAGAGGAGCACGGGGTGGGTGTGGAGGCCCTTGCGCGCGGCCGGAGGGCTGCCGGCGACGGTGCCCCGGGGCGTCTGAAGGCCCCAGGGACATCCCGTGCGGCGCGTAAGTTCGCGCTGCTCGGCTGTGCGGGGCTGTTGCTGGCCGGGTGCGCGTCGATGCCGGACAACGGAGACGTCAAGGCCGTCGACCAGTCGCCGCGCGCCGAGGGCGATTCCGAGGTGCGGGTCTACGGTGTGCCCCCGCAGGACGGTGCGCAGCCGACCAACATCGTCCGCAGCTTCCTCGACGCGACGACCAGTGACGAGGCGGATTTCCGTACGGCCACCCAGTATTTGGCCAAGTCGGCCAAGCGGACCTGGCGGCCGTTCCAGGTCACCAATGTGCTCCAGGAGCGTCCGAAGCCGGAACCGAAGGCGCAGCCCAACCGCGAGGACGCCAACGGCTATACGGTCACGCTCTCCGGCAGCCAGATGGCGACGGTGGACGACAACCACGCCTACACCCCGCAGGAGAAGCCGTACCGCCAGACGATCCACCTCATCAAGGAGGACGGTCAGTGGCGGATCGACCGGCTGCCCAACGGGCTGGTGCTCGGCCAGTCGGACTTCCAGCGCATCTATCACTCCGTCAACAAGTTCTACTTCGCGTCCTACAAGACGGAGGCGGGGGAGCCGAAGGCGGGCCGGAACGTGCTCGTCGCGGACCCGGTCTATCTGCGGCAGCGGATAGAGCCGATCACGGCCAGTGTGGAGGCGCTGCTGTCCGGGCCCACCAACTGGCTGGAGCCGGTGACGTCTTCGGAGTTCCCGCACGGCACCCGGCTCGCCGCCCGTGACCTGTCGCTGGACGACTCCAACGCGCTGCGGGTCAAGCTCAGCAAACAGGCGGTCGGCACCGATACGGGCCAGTGCAAACGGATGGCCGCTCAACTGTTCTTCACCGTCCAGGACATGACCCGGGCGTCGAAGGTCAGCGAGGTCGAGCTGCAGGACGACAGCGGCGACGCGCTGTGCGCGCTGACCCAGGATCAGGCCGATCGCGACTTCGCCCCGTCCCGGCACGCCGTGCACTCCGCCGAGGAGTACTTCATCGACGCCGACCAAAAGGTCGTCGCGATGCCGGACTCCGCCACCGAACCGACGCCGGTGCGCGGGCCGTTCGGCACCGGCAAGACCCCGCTGCGTTCGGTCGCCATCTCGCGCGCCGAGGACACCGCGGCCGGTGTGTCGAGCGATGGGCATGCGCTGTATGTGGCCGGCATGGAGGACGGTGTCGAACGCGGCGATCCGCTGCTGACCAGCGACGACTCCCTGAAGAGCCCGGAGGGCGGGCTGACCGCGCCCAGTTGGGACGGGTTGGGAGATCTGTGGATCGCGGACCGCGATCCGCACGGCTCGCGGCTGCTGCGGATGCGTGAGGGCAAGGGCGACCCCGAAGAGGTCGAGGTGCCCGGCCTGGGCAAGCGGCGGATCAAGGCGATCCGCGTGGCCGCGGACGGTATCCGGATCGCGATGCTGGTGGAGGACAAGGGGCGTACGACGCTCCAGCTCGGCCGGGTCGAGCGCGCCGGCACGTCGGAGCATCCGGTGCTGTCGGTGCAGGAACTGCGGCCGATCGCACCGCAGTTGGAGGACGTGGTGGCCGCTTCCTGGGCGGGCGGCAGCCGGCTCGTGGTCGTCGGCCGGGAGTCCGGCGGTGTGCAGCAGATGCAGTTCATGGAGACCGACGGCTCGGCGTCCAATGCGCAGACGCTGCCCGGCGTCAACGGTGTCAAGTCGGTGGCGGCCTCGGAGGACGAGACCAGGCCGCTGATCGCGGACGCCACCGAGGGCATCGTGCGGCTGCCTCCGGACGCGAACTGGAAGACCGTGGCCAAGGAGGGGTCGGCGCCGGTCTATCCGGGCTGACGAGGGGCACCGGGTTGTCCACAACCGCCGGGTTGTCCACAGGGGGTGGCGGCCCGGCGCGGACGACGGGACAGTTGAGCCATGCAGGGGGTGTGGCGGGAACTGGCCGGTCTGGTGCTGCCGGTCGACTGTGCCGGGTGCGGCCGGCCGCGTATGGAGCTGTGCGCGGAGTGTCGCCGGGCGCTGTCGAGGGGTGGTCGCGGTGCGCGGCGGGTGTGGCCGGAGCCGAGGCCCGAGGGGCTGCCTCGGGTGTGGGCCGGTGCGCCGTACGCGGATGAGGTACGGGCCGTGCTGCTGGCCCACAAGGAGCGGGGTGCGCTGCGGCTGGCCGGGCCGTTGGGGGCGGTGCTGGCCGGGGCGGTGCGGGGGCTGCGGCCGGGTCGTGGGCCGTTGCTGCTGGTGCCGGTGCCGTCGGCCCGAAGATCGGTGGCGGGCCGGGGCCATGATCCGGTGCGCCGGATCGCGCTGGCGGCGGCTGCCGAGCTGCGGCGGGCGGGGGTGGGGGAGGGGGCGGGGGCCCGAGTCCTCGCCGTGCTGCGGCAGCGTCGTGCGGTGGCCGACCAGGCGGGCCTGAGCGCCCGGCAGCGGCTGGCGAATATGGCAGGGGCACTGGGCGTCCGGGGTGGGTCCGGGAGGCTGCTGGTGGGGGCTCCAGTGGTACTGGTGGACGATCTGGTGACGACGGGGGCCACGCTCGCCGAGGCGGCGCGGGCTGTAGGTGCGGCCGGCGGCCGGGTGGCGGGGGCGGCCGTGGTGGCGGCGGCGCGCGGCGCTTTCGAAATCAACCGGAACTGAAAAAGAAAATTCATCGTTGCAGGTGATGGGGGAGAAAATTCACCCAAACGGAGCTGGAGGTGTCGAGGGGGTGCCGACACCCGCCCAGGAGAGCTATGTTCGGTTGTGAGGACTTGGCGGACGCTTTGCCCCGGATGTCGCAATGCGTGCGTTAAGGGGTATTTGTAGGGACCCTGAAAACGTTGGCGTGGAGATCTTGTCCTTGGGGGAGGAGGAGGTGAAAGTCGCCAAGTCCGAGGCTTCGGCACCCACCGGAGCCTGGTGCAAGAAGGCATCGCTCCGCCTGCTGAGCGGGGCGATCCGGGAACGGAGTTCTGCGTGGACATCGTCGTCAAGGGCCGCAAGACCGAGGTGCCCGAGCGGTTCCGCAAGCACGTGGCCGAGAAGCTGAAGCTGGAGAAAGTCCAGAAGCTCGACGGCAAGGTGATCAGCCTGGACGTCGAGGTGTCCAAGGAGCCCAACCCGCGGCAGGCCGACCGTTCCGACCGAGTGGAGATCACCCTCCGCTCCCGTGGCCCGGTGGTCCGGGCCGAGGCGGCCGCAGCCGACGCGTATGCCGCGCTCGACCTGGCTACCGCCAAGCTGGAGGCGCGCCTGCGGAAGCAGCACGACAAGCGTTTCTCGCGCCGCGGCAACGGTCGCATCCCGGCGAGTGACGTCGCCGTCAGCGTCCCCGACGCCGCGCGTCTGAACACCAACGGCGAACTCGCCGCCGAGAGCTCCAGCGAGCCGAAGGTGCCGATCACGAAGATGGGGTCGATCGACGTCCTGGGTGAAGGTCCCCTGGTCGTCCGCGAGAAGACCCACGCGGCGCCACCGATGACGCTCGACCAGGCGCTCTACGAGATGGAGCTGGTCGGACACGACTTCTATCTCTTCGTCGACGCCGAGACCAAGCAGCCGAGTGTCGTCTACCGGCGGCACGCATACGACTACGGCGTCATCCACCTGAACCCCGACTCGTTCGGGGAGGAAGAGCCCGGCGGCGCAGGCGGCGCGCTCGGCGGCTGACCCCACCCGCTCGGTGCCCCCGGCGTACGCCGGGGGCACCATCGTGCTTGAGAAGGGGAGGAGTTGAAGCCGTATAGAGTTGTGCCGGCCAGGGAGTTTGTGGGCGCAAAACGGCGACATGCCGGGGAGGCGGTCGTATGGCACTGATGGGGCTGGCCGCAGGGGGCTGTTGTCAACCAGCCTTAAATCCAAGCTTTGGCTCTTCGGCCGAGTAGCTGACGGGGAGGAACGATGGGGGACAGCTTCGGACCCGTGCGTGACCACGCGGACGACGACGGAAGCGGTGCGGGGGACGGGGCCGGCATGGCCGCGAGCGTGCCGCGCAAGGAGCCGATCCGGGTCCTGGTCGTGGACGATCACGCACTGTTCCGGCGGGGCCTGGAGATCGTTCTGGCCCAGGAGGAGGACATCCAGGTCGTCGGCGAGGCGGGGGACGGTGCGGAGGCGGTCGACAAGGCCGCGGATCTGCTGCCCGACATCGTGCTGATGGACGTACGGATGCCCAAGCGCGGGGGCATCGAGGCCTGCACCTCCATCAAGGAGGTGGCCCCCAGCGCGAAGATCATCATGCTGACGATCAGCGACGAAGAGGCCGATCTCTACGACGCGATCAAGGCCGGCGCCACCGGCTATCTGCTCAAGGAGATCTCCACCGACGAGGTGGCGACCGCGATCCGCGCCGTCGCGGACGGTCAGTCGCAGATCAGCCCGTCGATGGCGTCCAAGCTCCTGACGGAGTTCAAGTCGATGATCCAGCGCACGGACGAGCGCCGGCTGGTGCCCGCGCCCCGGCTCACCGACCGCGAGCTGGAGGTCCTCAAGCTCGTCGCCACGGGGATGAACAACCGGGATATCGCCAAAGAGCTGTTCATCTCAGAGAACACGGTGAAGAACCACGTCCGGAACATCCTGGAGAAGTTGCAGTTGCACTCCCGGATGGAAGCCGTGGTGTATGCGATGCGGGAGAAGATCCTCGAAATCCGGTGATCCCGCGCCGGACCCCTTGGCCGCCTAACCGCTCATGCGCGTGAGTTCCGTGTGTAGTGCCGCGGCCAGCTTCGGGTCGTCGCAGCGGTCCAGGCGTAGGGAGTCGCAGCCGACCCAGGTGGCGGCCTCGTGGAGCGCCTCGGCCATGGGGCGGACGGCCTTGAGGTTGCGCATCGAGACCTGGCGGGCGACGAGGGTGGTGCCCTCGCGGGCCGGGTCGACCCGGCCCACCAGCTTGCCGCCGGCCAGCAGGGGCATCGCGAAATAGCCGTGTATCCGCTTGGGGCGCGGGACGTAGGCCTCCAGGCGGTGGGTGAAGCCGAAGATCCGCTCCGTGCGCGGACGGTCCCAGATGAGGGAGTCGAAGGGCGAGAGCAGGGTCGTGCGGTGCCGGCCGCGGGGTGGTGCGGCCAGCGCGGCCGGATCGGCCCAGGCGGGCTTTCCCCAGCCCTCGACCTCGACCGGGACCAGGCCCGAGTCCGCGATCACGGCGTCGACCTGCTCGGCCTTGAGCCGGTGGTAGTCCGCGAGGTCGGCGCGGGTGGCCACGCCCATCGCGGTCCCGGCCTGGGCGACCAGGCGGCGGAGGCACTCGGTGTCGTCGAGATCGTCGTGCAGCAGGGCGTCGGGGACGGCGCGCTCGGCGAGGTCGTACACCCGCTTCCAGCCACGCCGCTCCGTGCAGACCACCTCGCCGGTGTCCAGCAGCCATTCCACCGCGATCTTGGTCTCGGACCAGTCCCACCATTCTCCGCCCTTCCTGCCGCCGCCCAGCTCGGACGTCGTCAGCGGGCCGTCCGCCTTGAGGCGGTCCCGGACGGCGGCGCAGGAGCGCTCGGAGTCCTGCATGATGTGCCAGCGGTGGCCCTTGGCGCGGTAAGCGCGGCGGCGGAATGCGAAGTGCGGCCACTCCTCGATCGGCAGGATGCAGGCGGCGTGCGACCAGTATTCGAAGCTGTGGGGTCGTGCCGGGCGCGCGCCGACGGGGTTGGGCGTCCAGTAGGCGGCCTCGACCCCCGTGCGGCCGACCGCGCCGAGGCGGGCGTACGGCACGAGCTCATGGGAGCGGGCCAGCACCGAGATCGTGTCCAGCTGCACCGCACCCAGACGCCGCAGCATTCCGCGCACGCCGGCCCGGCGGTCCGGGGCGCCCAGTAGGCCCTGCGCCCGCAGGGCCATACGTCGGGCGTCGTCCCGGGACAGGGCGGTCGCGGGCTGCGGTTGAAGCTCCGGCTGAGGCGGTGGCGGCGTCACTGCGGTCATGCGGGAAAGAGTAGGGCCGGGCACTGACAACGGCCCGGGGCTGGGCCGTTGGCCGGTGGGCGGGTGCTCAGTTGGGGTACGGCAGGTAGGGCGTCGGGTCCGGGACCGGCATCCGGGTGGGGCCCGGCGGCTCGGGCGCCTGGGGCAGGTCGGACGGGAGCAGGGAGCCGATCCAGACGTCCCGCCGGGTGCCTTCGTGAATCAGCTTGGCGCGCAGGGTGCCCTCCATCTGGAAGCCGATCTTGCGGGCCACCGCCCGGGAGCCCTCGTTGCCGGCTTCCGCGACCCACTCCATCCGCTCCACCCCCAGGTCGCGGAACGCCCAGCGCACCACCGCGCGGCCCGCCTCGACGGTGTACCCCTTGCCGCGGTGTTCCTTGGCGGTCCAGTAGCCGAGCTCCGCCTGCCGCTCGGGGGTGCGCAGCCGGTCGAGGCGGACCAGGCCCATCGCGCCGACCAGAGAGCCGTCGGCCTGGGAGAGTACGGCGAAGGAGTAGGAGCTGTCGTCGCGCCAGCCCTCCGGGACGACCGTGCCGACGAACCGCTCGGCGTCCTGGAGGCGGTACGGCGAGGGGACGCTCGTCCACCTGGGAATGTCGGGTTCTTGACAGGCGGCGTATACGGTGGCTGCGTCGGCGGGCTCGAAGGGGCGCAGGACGAGTCGCTCGGTGGTGAGGGTGACGTGCTCCATGAGGCGAGTCTGCGGCGCGGCGGAGAGCGCCGCGAACGGTTTTTGCGGCGGTTCCCGGCACCTTCTCGCGGCCTCGAGCGTTCACGTGGGGGAAGGGGATAAGTGCCTTCGCGGCGGCGGACCTCCCGGCTGGGGAGAGTCCTCCCTTACGATGGCCGTTGCGGCGGGGCCTGCCCCCTTGGAAAAATGCCGCGCCCGCGCACTCGACCGTGCAGGCCCAACCGGCAAGGAGACCAGCCCAAGTGTCCGTCTTGACGAAGATCATGCGTGCAGGCGAAGGAAAGATCCTGCGCAAACTGCACCGCATCGCGGGCCAGGTCAACTCCATCGAAGAAGACTTCGCGGCCCTCTCCGACGCCGAGCTGCGGGCGCTGACCGATGAGTACAAAGAGCGGTACGCCGACGGGGAGAGCCTCGACGACCTGCTGCCCGAGGCGTTCGCCACGGTCCGTGAGGCCGCCCGGCGGGTGCTCGGCCAGCGCCCCTACGACGTCCAGCTGATGGGTGGCGCGGCCCTTCACATGGGATACGTCGCCGAGATGAAGACAGGTGAGGGCAAGACCCTCGTCGGCACCCTGCCGACGTATCTCAACGCGCTCTCCGGCGACGGCGTCCACCTGATCACGGTCAACGACTATCTGGCCGAGCGCGACTCCGAGATGATGGGCCGGGTGCACAAGTTCCTGGGCCTGACGGTCGGTTGCATTCTGGCCGATATGACGCCGGCCCAGCGCCGCGAGCAGTACAACTGCGACATCACGTACGGCACGAACAACGAGTTCGGCTTCGACTACCTGCGCGACAACATGGCGTGGTCGCAGGATGAACTCGTCCAGCGGGGCCACAATTTCGCGGTCGTCGACGAGGTCGACTCCATCCTGGTCGACGAGGCCCGTACGCCGCTGATCATCTCCGGCCCGGCGGACTCCGCCACCAAGTGGTACGGCGATTTCGCCAAGTTGGTGAAGCGTCTGAAGAGGGGCGAGGCCGCCAACCCGCAGCGCGGTGTCGAGGAGACCGGCGACTACGACGTCGACGAGAAGAAGCGCACCGTCGGCATCCATGAGTCCGGTGTCAGCAAGGTCGAGGACTGGCTGGGCATCGACAACCTCTACGAGTCGGTGAACACCCCGCTCGTCGGGTACCTCAACAACGCGATCAAGGCCAAGGAGCTGTTCAAGAACGACAAGGACTACGTCGTCATCGACGGCGAAGTCATGATCGTCGACGAGCACACCGGCCGTATCCTCGCCGGCCGCCGCTACAACGAGGGCATGCACCAGGCCATCGAGGCGAAGGAGGGGGTGGAGATCAAGGACGAGAACCAGACGCTCGCCACGATCACCCTGCAGAACTTCTTCCGCCTCTACGGCAAGCTGTCCGGAATGACTGGTACGGCCATGACCGAGGCCGCCGAGTTCCACCAGATCTACAAGCTCGGCGTCGTCCCGATCCCGACGAACCGCCCGATGGTCCGTATGGACCAGGCCGACCTGATCTACCGCACCGAGCCCGCGAAGTTCGACGCGGTCGTCGAGGACATCGTCGAGAAGCACGCGAAGGGCCAGCCGATCCTGGTCGGCACCACCTCGGTCGAGAAGTCCGAGTACCTCTCCCAGCAGCTCAACAAGCGCGGTGTGCCGCACGAGGTGCTCAACGCCAAGCAGCACGACCGGGAGGCGTCGATCGTCGCCCAGGCCGGTCGCAAGGGGTCCGTCACCGTCGCCACGAACATGGCCGGCCGTGGTACGGACATCAAGCTCGGCGGCAACCCCGACGACCTCGCCGAGGCGGAGCTGCGCCAGCGCGGCATGGACCCGGTCGAGCACGTCGAGGAGTGGGCGGCCGCGCTGCCCGCCGCCCTGGAGCGCGCCGAGGCCGCGGTCAAGGCGGAGTTCGAAGAGGTCAAGGAGCTCGGCGGGCTCTACGTCCTGGGCACCGAGCGGCATGAGTCGCGCCGTATCGACAATCAGCTGCGCGGCCGTTCCGGCCGTCAGGGCGACCCGGGTGAGTCGCGGTTCTACCTCTCCCTGGGTGACGACCTGATGCGGCTGTTCAAGGCCCAGATGGTCGAGCGCGTCATGGCGATGGCCAACGTCCCCGACGACGTCCCGATCGAGAACAAGATGGTGACGCGGGCGATCGCGTCCGCCCAGTCGCAGGTCGAGCAGCAGAACTTCGAGACGCGGAAGAACGTCCTCAAGTACGACGAGGTCCTCAACCGCCAGCGCGAGGTCATCTACGGCGAGCGCCGTCGCGTCCTCGAAGGCGAGGATCTGCAGGAGCAGATCAAGCACTTCATGGAAGACACCATCGACGCCTACATCCAGGCGGAGACCGTCGAGGGCTTCGCCGAGGAGTGGGACCTGGACCGCCTGTGGGGCGCGTTCAAGCAGCTCTACCCGGTCAAGGTGACCGTCGACGAGCTGGAGGAGGAGGCCGGCGACCGTGCCGGTATCACCTCCGAGTTCATTGCGGACGCCGTCAAGGACGACATTCACGAGCAGTACGCCGCCCGTGAGGAGCAGCTCGGCTCGGACATCATGCGTGAGCTGGAGCGTCGCGTCGTGCTGTCCGTCCTGGACCGCAAGTGGCGTGAGCACCTCTACGAGATGGACTACCTCCAGGAGGGCATCGGCCTGCGGGCGATGGCCCAGAAGGACCCGCTGGTCGAGTACCAGCGCGAGGGCTTCGACATGTTCACCGCGATGATGGAGGGCATCAAGGAGGAGTCCGTCGGCTACCTGTTCAACCTGGAGGTCCAGGTCGAGCAGCACGTCGAGGAGGTCCCGGTGACGGAGACGGCGGACAAGGCGTCGCTGAAGAAGGACCAGCCGGAGGCCGTGCCGGCCGGTGCGGGCCGCCCGGAGATCCATGCCAAGGGCCTGGAGGCGCCGCAGCGTCCCGACCGGCTGCACTTCACCGCACCCAAGGTGGATGGCGAGGGCAGCGTCGTCGAGGGCGACTTCGTGAGCGACGAGGACGACGCCCCGGCCCGCTCCGAGGCGGACGGCCTGACCCGCGCGGAGCGCCGTAAGGCCCAGAAGGGCGGCGGCCGTCGCCGCAAGAAGTGAGCAGTGGTTAGTGGCGTGGCCCGGGCACGGTGTGTCCGGGCCAC
>NZ_JBFAIP010000106.1:0-20075 GCF_040654775.1 Streptomyces sp. NPDC050636 | reverse complement strand
GTTCCTGCAGGCCGGCGACGTCGCCTTCGCGGAGGGCGTCGAAGAACCTCGACGCCAGTTCCTCCCGCTCTTTGCGGACTGCTTCGAAGCGCGGCCGCCCGGCCTCCATATGCCGCCGCGCCCGCACCAGCAGCTGCCGGCACGCCGCCTCCGACCGCCCCACCGACGCCGCGACCTCGCCGAACCCGAAGCCGAACACCTCCCGCAGCACAAACACCGCCCGCTCCAGCGGGCTGAGCCGCTCAAGCAGCAGCAACGCCGCCATCGACACCGAGTCGGCCAACTCCACCGACCGCGCCGGATCCTCATAAGGGTCGGCGAGCAGCGGCTCGGGAAACCACGGGCCGACGTACTCCTCCCGCCGCACCCGCGCAGAACGCAGCACATCGATCGAGATCCGCGTCACCGCGGCCGACAGAAATGCCTTGGTCGACGTTGGTCGGGTCGCCGAGCCGTCGAAGCGCAGCCATGTCTCCTGCACCGCGTCCTCGGCCTCACCCACACTGCCCAGAATCCGATAGGCAATCGAAAACAGCAGCGGCCGCAGCTCCTCGAACTCCTCGACCTTGCTCACGCCGAATCCCCTCCCCCTGAAGTCTTCCCACCCTGCCGTACTCGCCGGCGCAGGCACCTTCTGGTGATCATCCGGACCGCCGGCGGGCCAGAGTAACGCCCCCGAGTCCGGGGCCCGGAGCCCGCAGCCGGACCCCGAGCCAGTCGCTGATGCCGTTCAGCTGATGCCGTTCAGTGGAACTGCCCGGGCTCGTAGTCGCCGGCGGGCTGCTGGGTGATGATGTTCAGCCGGTTCACCATGTTCATGAACGAGACCAGGAGCACCAGGGCTGTGAGCTGCTCCTCGTCGTAGTGCTTGGCGGCATACGCCCACACCTCGTCGCTGACCCCACCAGCCGCATCCGCGACCCGGGTCCCCTCCTCTGCCAACTCCAGCGCGGCACGCTCAGCCTCGGTGAAGACCGTGGCCTCCCGCCACGCCGCCACCAAGTTCAGCCGCACCGCGGTCTCGCCGGCAGCAGCGCCCTCCTTGGTGTGCATGTCGATGCAGACGGCACAGCCGTTGATCTGACTCACCCGAAGCGCCACCAGCTCCTGCGTCGCGGCAGGCAGCGTCGAGTCCTTGAGCGCCTTGCCCGTAGACATGAAGTACTTGAGGGCCTTGCCGGCGGTCGGGCTGGCGAAGTAGTTCAGTCGCGCGTCCATGGTGTGCTCCTTTGTGGTCGTCAGTGGCTACACCCCCTGAGACGAGATGGCCCGACCCCCTGTGACATGGACGAATGTGACCTGCGTCTCCCGGCCATCGGCGCACGCCAGCCGACGAATTCGGCGTCAGCCGCCCCACCATCTACCGACACCTCGACAAGACCCTGCCCCGGCGGGCACGCAACAGTGAGCCAGCGCTCCCGTGCTGCGCGACGAAACGCTAGCTCTGCGGGACGTCCTTGATGAACACGATCCCGTCGTTTCCGGCCAGGTGGGCCGGGTCAAGTGGGGAGTAGCCGTAGTAGGGGGACACGCGGGGGGCGGGCCGCGTGTCGCCGAGGGCGGCGGCCAGCCGGGGGGCGTCGACGACGTAGCGGTCCTCCGGGAGCGCGTACAGGAGTCCTTCGACTGTGTTCGGGGGCGGGGTGTCCACTCCCTGGTGCCGGATCGTGCCCAGGGCCGTGGCCAGGAAGGCGTACTCCTCGCCCAGATGGGCACTCACGAGCGCGCCGGCGCTCCACCACTCCAGCGGCAGGTCGCCCATCCGCATCGTGCTCTTGTCCCGCTGGAGATGGCCGTTGTGGGCGTGGACCAGTGCCGGGCCCCGTTCGGCGACGGCGAGGAGGTTGTCGGCCATCATCTGGCCCCGGAGGCTCACCAGCCACGTCATGCGGCTCGGTGAGGTGTCGGCCATCCAGAAGTGGTAGCGCAGCAGGCCGGTGGTGGTGCGCCCGTACATGCGTGCCCGGTCCCAGTCGTCCCGCGAGGTCGCCGTGATCAGCTGCGGCGTCTGCGCGTCGAGCAGCGCCACGAGATCGTCGGCGAGCAGCCGCAGTTCCTTGGCCTCGGCCGACTGCCCCACGGACCGGGCCGGGTCCATCATCGCGGCGGGATTGGTCCACCGGTCGTCGGCGCCGAGCAGGCGGTCGAGCGTTTCCGCGGTGCAGGGGAGCAGGTCCGTGTCCACCCGGGCTGCGAGGTAGCTGTGGAGTGCGGTGAGGGCCTGCCGGGGGCTCGCGGCGCCGGTGATCTCCAGCGGGCCGTCGAAACCGGCGAAGCGGAGCCGCTCGGACGCGGGCCGGCCGTCGTTGTAGGCGCGCATCCAGCGCACGAGTTCACGGTTGGCCGCGGACGCGCCGAACCCGTGGCTGAATCCGCGCTTCATGACCTCGTCGAGGGTGCCCGTGCCCGAGGTGACGTAGTCGTCCACGACGAGGCCCATCATGCAGTCGCTCTCGATCGCGATCGTCCGGTAGCCCTCCTGCTCGACGAGCTGCCGGAAGAGCTCGTTGCGCAGGTCGAGGAGAGTGTCCTCGCCGTGGGTGGGCTCGCCCAGGGCGAGCAGCCGCGGCCGGGCCGGGAGCAACCTCATGACGGCGGCGGCTTCGACGGTATGGGCGGTGTCCTTGATGTCAGTAGCCATGCCTTCAACGGTATCGTTGAACCTTCGGTGGAAACTTTCCCGCGATATCGGCAGGCTCATGGAACGAAACCTTCAAAGCGGTGAGCGGCTGAGGCCGATTGACCTGGCGCGCAGGCACGGTCTGTCCACGCAGGCGATCAGGAACTACGAGGAGGCCGGCATCCTTCCGGCCGCCGGTCGCACACCCCACGGCCACCGCACCTATACCTCGCTGCACGTGGGAGCCCTGCGCGCGTTTCTTGCCCTGGTGCCCGGCCACGGCCACCAGACGGCGACGTCGATCATGCGGGCGGTGAACGAGGGCGCGGCCGAGGAGGCGTTCCGCCTCATCGATGAGAGCCACGCCCAGCTCCTCGACGACCGCCGGACCCTCCAGGCCGTGGAGAGCGCCCTCCGCGACCTGGAGCCCACCACGGCGTCCGAGCCCGGTGTGGGGTCCGGGCCGGCCGCGATGTCCGAGCCCGGCGGCACGTTCATCGGGCCGCTGGCAGGGAAGCTCGGTATCCGGCCCGCGACGCTGCGCAAATGGGAGCGCGCCGGGCTGGTGCGCCCGCGCCGAGACCCGCGGACCGGATACCGCGTCTACGACGAGGCCGACGTGCGGGACGCCCGGCTGGCCCACCAACTCAGGCGGGGCGGCTACCTGTTGGAGCAGATCGCCCCGCTGCTCACCCAGGTGCGGGCGGCCGGCGGGCTGGAACCGCTGGAAGCCGCACTGTGCGACTGGCGCGGTCGGCTGTCCGCCCGCGGGCGCGCGATGCTGACCGGGGCCGCCGAGCTGGAGGCGTACCTCCGCGAGCGCGGATGAGACTTCGGCCGCCAACCGAAGAGCAACTCCCAGAGCAGACACGCTCGTTGGGGGCTCATGTCACGCTTCTCACCGGCACCCTACCTCGACGGCCAGCCGTCCTGACGGGCGGCTGGCCGTCCCGCGTTCACGGCCACGGCAGTGCCGTCATTTCTCCTCGGCATTCAGGAGCCGGTTGATCACCGACTGCCTCCGGAAATCGTCGGCAACCGCTGTTCCTTGACGGGGCTGACTACCTCGCCGCCCGAGCTGAGTAGGTGTTCTCACGACACTTCCCAGGCAGCAGTCGCCCGCCGAGTAGCACCGCGCAGGCCCCGACGGTCAGCAGCCCGCCGGCGAGGAAGGTGCCTCGTACGTCGGCGAGCGGCAGGACCAGTCCCCCGAGGGCGGCGCCCGCCGCGATACCGGCGTTGTACGAACCGGAGTTCGCCGCGAGTGCGATATCCGTGCGGCCCGGTGCGCAATGCAGCATCTCGTTCTGGGTGGTCATGAACACCGGCCCGAGTGCACCACCCATCAGTACCAGGAACACCACCGCCGCCACCGGATCGGTGCCGGCCGCGTACAGGCCGAGCATGCCCACCGCCTGCGTGGCGACGGCGGCGGTCAGGGCGGCCTGCGGAAAGCGGTCCAGCAGCGCCCCGGTGATGCCCACCCCGGCCAGACACGCAGCACCGAAAGCCACGAACAGGGCGTTAACCGTGCCCGGGGGAAACCCGCTCACGTCGCCCACGAGCTTCACGATGAACCCGGAGGAGGAGCTGAAGGCCGCCGAAGAGGCGCTCGCGGCGGGCTGAGCGGGCGCGGCTCCCGCCAAGCGTTCCACCTTTGAGGCCTGGCCGGAGCGCGAGCAGCACGCCATGTTGGTCGCGATTATGCGGGTCAGAGCGGCTTCATCAGCCAGACGTTGTCCGCAGAAGGCACCGTCGACGGGGCCGGTCCGAGTTCATCACCTTGAAGGCCGTCAACTCCTGCTGGCTGCAATCCTGTCGGGGGCCATTGCGCGCCGGCCCCAGCCGGGATGTCCTCGGGCTCTGCTGCGGACACCAGATGTGCTCTACGGAGCCGATGATCCCGGCCGCCGACGCCCAGTGCATCCAACTCTCCGACTGCCCAGTGCATCCAACTCTCCGGCTGGAGGCACCAAGTTCCGCTGGTCAGTGACCGTCGACCGCACCGAACGCGACGTCCGGCGCCACGTCGCCGCCAGCTGTGCGAAACGCCCCGTCCCGGCAAGCTGCACGGCAGGGACGGGTTCGTCGTGTCGGGGCGGGTCAGCCGAGCCAGACGATGTCGATGACGTACAGGCGGTCGGCGGGCCGGTTGATCCAGTAGACGGCGGTCAGCCGTCCGACCGAGGCCGCGCGCACGTCCTCGCCCTCGGGATCGCGGCTGTCGAAGGCCGGGAAGCTCCACGGGTCACGCGAAGCGATGTCCAGGACGTCGCGGAGCATCTCGCGGGCGTGCTCGGGCAGGCCATCGAGCGCAGCCAAGGCCTTGGGCGACAGCCGGGCCTGCCAGGCCGCGTCGCTCACGGGCGAGCCCCGAGCGCGTCCTCCAGGGCGATGCCGTCGGAGTCGTCCATTCCGGAGGCGATGAACGTGTCCACTGCCGGAGCGGCGGCGAGGCGGGCCTGCCAGACGCGCACGACGTCGTGCAGCGGGGTGAGGCTGTAGCTGTGGCGGGAGTCCTCCAGCGCCTTGGCCCAGTCCCGCTCGAAGGCCGGCACCCAGGTGTCGGCGCGGCGGTCGGCACGGATCCGCACGAGCAGCTGTGCGGCGGCACTTGGGGCGGGTGCCGGCGGCGGTGCGGGCGTGTACTCAGGCTGGGCGCTCATGGCTCCTCCAGGGCGTCGTTGATGTCACGGTACGCCGCTGCCAGTGATGGCGGGGGTGGGTCGGGAAAGGTGAGGCGCAGGGGCTACGGCGCACGAAGTGCGGTGCCAGAACGCCGTATCCGACGCCGTGGATGTGCTCACAGACAGGGTCCCGGGTGGTGAAGACGGCACCAGTGCTTGGCCTCTGGCACCGCCGCCAGTGCCTGTCCGGTTGGGTCGCCGACCTCTACCGGCTGGCGGCGGAGGGCAGGAAGGCAGGAGGGCAGGAGGGCAGGAGGGCAGGAGGGCAGCAGCGTCATCTTGGGTGCGTCACCGGGGCGTCCCATCGCCGGGCCGCCCGCCACGCGGAAGGCGAATCGAGCACGGCCATCAGCGCGGGCCCGACCGCACCGACGACCAGGCTGGGGACGCACTGAGCAGGTGAAAGGCGTGAAGGCGCGAAGGCGTGTTGTCGCCGGTGAGGCCACTGACGGGGCCATGGCAGTGCCGACCACGCCGGTGATAGCGGCGCCTGCTGCTGATCACGTGGGAAGGCGCTCGATTGAGATCATGGCAGCGTCGTCGTCCAGCCGTCCGCCGACGTGGTCGAGGAGATCGTGCCGGAGTCGGTGCAGGAAGGCGTCGGGGTGACGCTCGGGCCAGGCTTGTATCCGCTGGGCGAGCGGATAGAAGGCGCCGGTGGAATCGCGGGCCTCGATGACGCCGTCGGTGTAGAGCAGCAGGAGGTCTCCGACACCGAAGTCGAACGTGTCGACGTGGTGGTTCGTGTGCACCAGTTCGCCCAGGCCCAGAGGAGGTGCGGGCTGGTATGCGTCGATCGTTGAGACGCGGCCGTTTCGTACCACGATCGGCGGTGGATGCCCGCAGTCGATCATGTTCACCTTGTTGCCCTCGTCGGGGATGTCGAAGAGCGCGGCGGTGATGAAGGTCTCCCCGGCCTGCTCTGTCTCATCAGGTTCGGTCAGATTCCAGCAGACGCTTCCGTCGAGATACGCCGCCAGTTCGGCGAGGGTCGCCTGGCGGTGAGCCGCGGCGCGGAACGCGCCGAGCAGCAGGGCTGCGTCACCGACGGAGGTCATGCCTCTGCCGCGCACGTCACCGACGAGCAGCCGGGTACCGGAATCGGTGCGCACGGCCGCATACAGATCGCCCCCGATCTTGGCCTCGGCCTCGGCAGCGAGGTAGAGGGAGGCGACGCGCAGCGGTCCGATGTACTTGGGCAGCGGACGCAGAACGACCCGCTGGGCGGTCTCCGACACGTACCGGACCTGGTTCAGCTCTCTGGCGCGGCGCTCCCTCAGCACGCAGAAGATCACGACACTCAATCCGACGATGATGAGAGCGACGATCTGCGCCCAGTGGTTCGCCGAGATCAGCTCGTCGCGGTCGCGCAACACCGCGATGATCACCTGAGCCGCAACGGCGAGAGCGGAGACGAGTCCGGCCAGCCAGGGGCCGCCGAACGCAATGGTGACAGCGGGGGCGGCGACCAGCAACGGACCGAGGTGGATGCCCGGCGGCGCCAGGACGTCGATGACGACGACCGCAGCCATCCACGCGAGCGGGATGGCCACCATCGCGTCACGCGCACGCATTGACCGGCGAAGATCGACAAGGCGCCGCCCGAGGTACATACCTCCTCTCTACACCTGCCACAGCCGCACGGCACGGCGGCGGCCGGTTGGCCTCGCCCCGCGGATGGCTGCTGTCCCTCCCCCAGGCATTGGGCGTACTCATTGCCGCGACGCGCTGAACCAGGCTGACGTCCCATCTCCCGATACCGCTTTCCTCAGAACATCGCAGGGGCGAAGTTCCCAAGACGGTGAAGAAGATCACCGACGACGTCGACGAGACGCTGGCGTTCTACGACTTTCCCGCCGAGCACTGGATCCACCTGCGCACCACGAACCCGATCGAGTCGACCGTCGCCACCGTCCGGCTGCTGACCCAGGGCACCCGAGGCGCCGGCAGCGCGGCCGCCGCCCTCGTCATCGTCTTCAAGATCGTCGAGTCCGCCCAGGCCCGCCGACGAGCCGTGAACGCACCCCACCTCGTCGCTCGTGTCCGCGCCGGGGCACGCTTCGAACGCGGCCAGCTCGTCGAACACTCTGCAGCGGGCTCTTGAGCGCGCGGGGAATGCCCGCGAATCCCATGAACTGGTTCGCTTCGCAGGAGGCGTTCTTCGAGGGGCACCTCGTCCTTGCTGTCCCACGCCGTCGCCGGCCAATGGTCGGCGCCAGACATGCTGAAGTTGGGAGATATGCCGCGGGCGGTTTGAGTACGGGTACTCATGACACCGCGTGTCGGCCCGGGTGATGGTCACTTGGTGAACGCGAACGCTCAACGCACCGGTAGAGGCGTGGCGGTGGTCCTGGCAGTCATCGAGCTGGCAGTCCTTGCCTGGATCATCCTGTACTGGGCTTCGACCTACTGGTCGTGGGACCCGCAACACCATGGCGAGCGGCCGGACTACTACCTGACGAGGGCCTTGATCGTGCCAAGCTTCGCCCTGGTTGCCACGGTCGTGGCCTCGATCCGGCGCGTACGCGCGGTCGCTATCAGTCAGGCCGTGATGTTCATCGCCCTCTGCGGGATCATGCTCTGCTTCAAAGATGCCGGGGAGCGAGCTTACGAGGACTCTTATCGGGACGCCTGTCGTGCGGGCGTGATCTGCGACGGTGACTCGCCGACCGCTCGGTGACCCATACGCGGGTGGGAGAGCGGTGCGGTAAACGGCGTAGAGCAAAGCCTGGCGCCCCAGCGACAGCGTCGCCATCGCGAACCGATCCCTCGGCGACGCGCTGCCAACTTCCGTGCGAGGTGACGCAGATGCGCGTTGGCCAGATCGATCGAATGGGGTCTCCCCTGCCCGAGCGAAGCCGAGAGCTTGGGGAAAGGTAGGCAAGCACGCGAAGCTCCTGGCAGACGGTTGGTCCTGGTCGGCAACCTCACCTACCAGGAGCTTCGTCATCTCGCACAACCCAACCCGCCGTCAGGACGGCGGCCTGACGGTTCATCAGGTCGAAGGCTCATAGCCTGTAGGCGGCGGCACGGTGTCGCGCCGCCACCATACTCATCGCACGAAGCTCACCTCCGGGTAGGACGGGGAAGGCCCGTCCAGCAGATGTTGCGGCCGACCTCGCAGGTGCTGGTCGAAGAACGCGGTGACATAGGCCCGCTGGGCTGCGGTGCTGCGCTCGGGGTCCACGGTGCCGATGTACTGCTCGCGGGTCTCTGCCGGGATGTCCAGGTGCTCGTCCAGCGCAGGCACGAACGACTGAGCATCTGTGTAGCTGAAGTGGCTGCCCCGCTCCAGGCTCAGGTCGCGCTTCCAGCCGGTCGAGTGGTCCCAGAACGACTGCCAGGACGGCTTGTTCAGGTGTGTCTGGCTCGCCTTGCCCATGAGCATGAACGGACGGTCCAGCCCTTCTTGGGCCACGGGAAGGAATTCGCTGCTGCTGTACTGGAGCGTGCCGTCCATGTTGATGCCCGCATCGATACGGCGGTCCACGCGCATGGCCTCGGCCGCGGTGGCGCCTCCGCCCGAGTGACCGTACATTCCGATCCGGTCCAGGTCGAGCGCCTTGCCCAGACCCTTGGGCAGGCGGCGCCCCTCGGCATCCGGGTTTCGGCCGTCCTGCAGCACAGCGAGCTGGTCAAGGACGAAGCGGGTGTCGCGCACCCGGGTGTCCACCGCCTTCTTAAGCCCCTCGACTCCGGACATCGGCTCCTGCAGCTCGATCCGACCGTTGGGGAATTCCACCGCGGGAGCCTCATACGTATGGTCCATGGTGACGACGACGTAGCCGCGGCTCGCCAGTTCCACCGCCGTCGAGGTACCGAGCGTCCGGGAGATCTGCAGGCCCGGCGAGTACAGCACGATCGGCCGGTTGCCGTGGTTGTCGGCCGGAGCCGCCCAGGCCGCGTCCGTCCGGATGGCGGCCCAGTCCACCTCGCCGGGCCGGGCAAGCCCGAACGAGCCGGATTCGTCCACGGAGCGCGCGACGCCGGGCGGCATGTACGGCCGGCGTGGGTACCCGCTCGCCGAACGTGCCGGATACCAGACGCTGACCATCAACTCCCGGTCCCTATCGACGACCCAGGGATCGCGCCGGTCGTGGTCGACGAGATGGAGTTCGACGCTCCCGACCGGCTGCCGCCCCGTCGGCTCCGGCAACTCAAACCGCACGCCCTTAGGAGCAGTTGAGGAGGGTGAAGCGGAGGGGGTGGCGGCCGAGGCAGCGGTCCCTGCCCCGATGGTCAGGCACAGAGCAAGAGCCACCGCGGTGGTCATGGCTGTATGGATTCGCATACCGCCAATCTCGCCTGGATGCAGCACCCGAGGCATCCGTCCCCGGGGGGATCTGCCCCCGACTTCCACCGGGTCTGGCACCCTTAAGGGAGCGACTACTACGGAAACTCCGCTGCAGCACCAGCCGCATCTCCGCGCTCGTGAAGGTCGTCCTCGTCCTTCACCACACCTCACTGTGAAGTTGGAAAACCCTCACTCTGCCAAGTGACGATTGCCTTCAGCGCAACGCCGCCACTGACGGTCAGGGCGAGTGCGTTCGTAGCGGGTGGCCGCCCCCCGTCTCCGGCAAGGGCTCAGTCCCGGTGGTTCACGATGTTGACGACGTTGCCGTCCGGTGCCCGGACGAGGAAGCGGCGCACGCCCCAGGCCTCCGTCGTCAGCGGGCGTACGATTTCGAAGCCCAGTTCCTGCGCCTCCGCGTAGGCGGAGTCAACGTCGTCCGTGTGCACGGAGACGACCGAGTCCTCGGATGCGGTGGCATCACGCGTGACGAGTTGGATGTTCGCCCCGGTTTCGGGGGAAGTGTAGCGGGCCACCCACCCCATGTTGAACTCCTCGGTACTCAGCCCGAGGTAGTCGGTGTAGAAGCTCTTCGCCGCGTCGACGTCAGCGACCCGAAGGTTGGCCATGATGCGGTTGGCGCGCATGTGAATTCCCCAGTTCCCTGTCCGGATCGGCGATCGCGAGCGCCGTCGGGCCCTATCGGACGGTCGGCAACACGCGGTTCGACAGAAAGCCAGGACACCGAATTGCGCACCGGCTCGGCGCCAGCCCGGTGAACACCTCGATCACGTCACGTCGTTCAGCTGTCAGCGGTCAGCTGCACAACCCAACCAACGCACACCAGCCCCAACAGTTACGAGACAACCTTCAAGCTTGACGTTCATAGACGACAAGCTCAGCCCTTGTTCGCCGCGTTCGAGCGAAGCGGATCCGCCGGCGGGCCAGTCACCCTGCCCGTCATCCGTCGGGCGTAGTCCCTGGCGACGGCGAGGACGAGGAATCCCCAGGCTGCAGCAGGCAGGTACAGGTAGTTCACCCAGACCTCGGGCTGTTCATACTCCTTCTCCGGGCCGATGAGCGTTGGGCCCTTGGCGACGAATCCGAAGACGTTGTTGAGCACTCCGTACATGGTGATGAGGACGAGAAGTACGCCGCCAACCTGCGCGATCCACGTGACGGCACGGGCCGGCACCGGACGCCCGGCAGCGCGGGGAATCCAGCGCGGGAAGGTCTGGCCCCAGCTCTGGACCAGGCCGACGGTGAGAAACGCCAGTCCCACCGTCAGGAAGCTCAACACCAGCATGTACACGGTTTCCGCGAGTGTGTGACCGTCACCGATCCCGACCGTGGTGCGCCAGACGGCGGACGGCAGGACTCCCAGCGGAGCGGCCCAGGCCGCCCACACCGCCCAGCGGGCCGGCGGCAGAACCAAAGGCCGAACGGTGGTTGAGGTCGTCATCGTTGCTCCTTGCCGGGTCGGCTTCTTCCTCCGACAGCTTCCCGGTCCCAGGCACCCCCCGCGTCGCTCCGGCGGACGAGCGACTTCCCTCTGCCGACGGGTGCCGGATCAGCCTGGGGACGGGTGCCGGATCAGCCTGGAGGCGGAGACACTCACCGCGGGACGGCCGCTCCTCTAGCGCTCCTGGCTGCCGCTCCTCCTACCGCCCCTCCTGTCGTTCGTCGGCTGTCTGGGAGGATACGTCCGGTAACCAGACCGTGAATGTTGAGGAGTCTGCAGGCATGGAGTTCTTCTGTTACCACCGCGATCGGCCCGGCTCCGTCAAGTTGCGTAACGAGCTGCTGGAAGACCACTGGTCCTACATGGACGGGTACGCGGCGGAGATGATCGCTCGCGGCCCGACCCTCGCCGGCGACGGCGATACACCCACCGGCAGCGTGCACATCGTCGACCTACCAGATCCCGCTACCGCCCGCGCGTTCGCCTTCGACGAGCCCAACTACCGGGCCGGCGTGTACCGGGACGTGCTGCTGCGCAGGTGGCGCAACATGCTGGGGCGCACCATGTGGGATTTCCCTGGTGGCCCTACCGGCGGCAACCGGTACCTGGTGCTCGGCCTCAGCTCGGGGCAGGCCGCCGACCTCGTCGTACCGCCCGACCGGGACGAGCTGATCGCGTACGGGCCGCTGCTGTCCGACGACGACGCCACGTGGCTGGGTACGGCGGCGCTGGTCCGGGCCTCGGACCCGGACACGGCACGTGCCGTCCTGACCCCGGACCGGTACGCCGACATCGAGGTCCACGACTGGCAGTTCGGCGGGCGGCCGTCATGAACCAAGGACGCGCCACGCCGACGGCACCTGACGGTTGACTACAGCAGCGTGCCGTCGGGGCGTCAGCCTGCCATACAGGTGGGGACACTTGAGGATGTCCTCGTGCCGGGCTTGAATCTCAAGTTGCGGCGAGTCGTCGCCATCGATGGACGCTTGGTGCTCGATGGCGGGATGCGGCCCGCCGGGCAGATGTCCACAGTCCGAGCATCCTGCAACCCGGGGTTCGCAGCCGGTATTGGCGTCACATATCCGGGTTACCCGTCGGCGGGCGGGGATTGGTCGTCCGCCTGACCTCCAGGCCCGTGGATGTCCTGCCTGATCGCGAAACCGGCTCGGTTGCCGCCCGGCTCGACGAGCGCCCCGGCGCCGAGATCGTATGCCGTGACTGCCTGATGGCCTTCACCAAGGCCATCAGGCAGTCGGCCCTTTGGCGCGCGCTGGAGGTGGCCAATCGCTGGCGCCTCCTGCAAAACCTCTCGACGGCCGTGGAGAAAACGTGCCCTCGCCACCGCGGATGCCCGCGCCGACCTGCCACCACGGACACCGGATCGCCGTCGGCTGCCCCAGCGACTCCCCTCCTGGACTCAGAAGGCGGAGTTGGCGAACCAGTGCAACAGCAGGTCCTGGTCGCCCTCGTGCTCGACGGCCTCGGTGTTGTGGGGCCGACGGCCGTAGAGGAGCAGCAGGAGGTCGGCTGCGGTGGCCTGGACGGTCGCGTCCGCGGTGGTGTCTGCTGTTGCGCCGGCTTGGTCGATCCCGAAGCCGTCGGGGCGCAGGCTGACGAGCCAGTCGGCGTTCCCGTCGGTGGTGCGGAAGCGGATGGTCTTTCCGGCCCCGCGCAGGTTGGCCACCTTGGGTGCGAAGAAGGTGGCGAAGGGCAGGTTGACGAGGAACTCGTCGATCCCGTCGACCGCCAGCGCGCGGTCGATCGCGGGCCGGAGTCCGAGGGTCAGCTCCGCGTCGGCCCGGTGCACCAAGGTCTCGAACAGCATCCTGCGCGCCCAGAAGCGGGCATGCTGGTCGGCGCCCCACGCCCACATCGGCAGGTCCGGGTCAGTGGCTGCGAACGCGTCGGCGGCCACGGTCGCGCTCTCGTCCAGCCAGCCGGGGTAGGCATCTGTCCTCGGCGGGAGCCGAAGGTCTACCTCGCGGCTGCGCGGGGGTTCCTGGATACGTGCGTGCAGCAGGGCCGAGAACCAGCGCTGCACGCTGCCGGTGTGCTTGACCAGGTCGGCCAGCGTCCAGTCGGGGCAGGTGGGCACAGGGGTTGCCAGGTCGGCCCCGGCGAGCACGGCGGTGAACCTGGTGGTCTCGGCCGCCACGGCTGCGCGGTGGTCGATGGGGTGCCAGGTGGTCATGGTGTCGTTCCTTTGGGCGGGTTGGCCGGTGGGCGGTCGGTTCAGCGGCTTGTCACTGGCTTGTCAGCGGCCTGTCAGTGGCTTGTCACTGGCTTGTCACTGGCTTGTCGAGGATTGCCTTGGTGTGGCTGAACGTGTCGATGGAGTACTCACCGTGGTAGCGGCCCATGCCACTCTCCCCGACTCCGCCGAACGGCAGCTCGGGCACGGCCAGGTGGGAAACGGGCAGGCCGAAGGCGAGGGCGCCGGAGGAGGTTTCCTCCGTCAGCCGCTGCTTGGTGCGCTCCGAGCTGGTGAAGGCATACAGCGCGAGCGGCTTGTCGCGTTCGTTGACGAAGGCGATCGCACCATCGAGGTCGGGCACGGTGATGATCGGCAGGATCGGGCCGAAGATCTCCGCCTGCATCACGGGGGCGTCGGGGGAGATCTCAGCGAGCACGGTGGGGGCGAGGTAGCGACTCGCACGGTCATGGTCGCCGCCGGTGACGACGCGTCCGGAGCCGAGCAGGGCGGTGAGCCGGTCGAAATGCCGCTCGTTGACGATCCGTCCGTACTCAGGGTCGGCCGCCGGGTCGTCGCCGTACGCTGCGCGGACTGCGAGCGCCAGCTGTGCTTCGAGTTCGACGGCGGTGTCGCCGATGGCGAGGATGTAGTCGGGGGCGACGCAGGTCTGGCCGGCGTTGAGGAACTTGCCCCGGACGATCCGCTGCGCAGTGGCGGCCAGGTCGACACCCGGCTCGACCACGACCGGGCTCTTGCCGCCGAGTTCGAGGGTGACGGGTGTGAGGTGCCTGGCCGCGGCCGTCATGACGATCCGTCCGACCGTGCCGTTGCCTGTGTAGAAGATGTGGTCGAAACGCTGCTCCAACAGGGCGGTGGTCTCGGCGACGGCGCCCTCGATGACGGCGACGGCGTCCCGGCCAAGGTAGCGGGGCAGCAGGCGGGCCAGCGCCGCCGAGGTGGCCGGGGCCAGTTCGCTGGGCTTGACCACGGCGGTGTTACCGGCCGCGAGGGCACCCACCAGCGGGGCGAGCGCCAGCTGGAGCGGGTAGTTCCACGGAGCGATGATCAGCACGACGCCGAGCGGATCGCGGACCACCCGGGCCTCGGCCGGCAGGAAAGTGTCGGGAACCGCGGTCGGCTTCGGCCGTAGCCACTCTTCCAGGTGCTCCACCGTGTGGTCGAGCTCGTTGAGGGTGAAGCCGATCTCGGTCCGGTACGCCTCGGCGGGGCCCTTGCCGAGGTCCGCGTGCAGAGCGGCGAGGAGGACGTCGGCCTGCTCGGTGAGCAGCGCGCGCAGGGCACTCAGCCGGCCGATGCGCCAGGCGTGTGGCTTGGTGCGGCCGGTGTCGAAGGTGGCGCGCAGTCGTGCCACTACCGTCGCGGGGTCGGCGGAGAGTGCGTCGACGAGCGTGTGGGCCAGGGCCGCGGAGGAGCGTGGGTTCTGACCGGTGTACAGGTTGCGGTCCGTCACGGTGTGCGGGGTGAAGGGGGCGGCCTCGACGAAGTCGGCGCCGAGCTCGACCAGGCGGTCCTGGACCAGCCACGAGGCCTTGGCGGCGAGGCCGACGGCGGCTTCCTCCGCGTTGGTGAAGGACGTCATCCGGTAGCCGGCGAAAGGCCAGCTGCCATCCTCGCGGCGGGCGGCGAGGAGTGCGGCGGGGGCGTGGCAGAGCACACCCAGCGGCTTACCCGAGTCGAGCGTGCGGGTGAGGATCCGGCCGGAGGCCTCGCTGACCACGAGATCCTCCATCGGGCCATGGCCGCCGGGGTAGAAGACCAGGTCGTAGATGTCGGGGTCGACGTCCTCCAGCTTGGCCGGAGCGTCGAGTCCGTCGCGGATCGCGTCGAGGTACGCGCTGATGGCGGCGGGCTCCGTGCCACCGTTGGCCGCCGCGGTCAGGCTGCCCTGGTCGACGGGGGCGGGGACACCGCCGGGGGTGGCGATGGTGATCTCGTAGCCCGCCTCGCGGAAGATCCGGTGCGGCTCGGCGAGCTCCTCGGCCCAGTAGCCGGTCGGGTGCGGGGTGCCGTCGGCGAGGGTCCAGTGGTCGGCTCCGGTGACGACGAAGAGCGCGGAGGGCATGGTGGTGCTCCTGAACGACGTGTGGCGATGTGTGGTGACGTGGTGCGGGGTGGATCCGGGCGTGGTGCGGGGTGGATCCAGGGCGTCAGACCTTGGCGGGACGGCCTCGGCCGCCTACTGACATGGCTCGTCGGCGGTGACCGGGAGGGAGGCGGCGAGCGGCCGGTGTTCTTGCTCGGCCCCATCACCCCCCCCAGAAGATTGAAGCCCTACATGATTGAAGTCTTCAAGCAATGATGTGACGGTAAACCTCAATGGTTGAGCAAGTCAAGTAGTCTCGCCTAGGCTGGAGCCATGACGCACCCAAAGCCACCCGCACCGCCACCGGCCTCACCGCCACCGCTCTCACCGCCGACGGCTCCGGCTCCGGCTCCCGCGCCCACGCCCGTGCAGCTGATGGACCAGCTCGCGCAGGCCGCGGCCCTCTACTACCGGAACTTCGCAGTCGTGGCGGCGGAACGCGATCTCACCCTGATGCAGGGCAAGATGCTCGGACTGCTGCGGAGGCCGATGCCCATGAGGACCCTCGCCGACCTGCTGGCCTGCGACGCCTCGAACGTCACCGGCATCGTCGACCGCCTGGAGGCGCGTGGCCTGGTGCACCGCGAGGCCGACCCTTCTGACCGGCGGGTCAAGATGGTGATGCTGACCGATGAGGGCGAGGAGACCGTCCGGCGGATCCGCTCCGAGCTGATGTCCAACCTCACGGGGCTGGAAAGCCTCGGAGAGGAGGACCGGCGCTCCTTCCAGCGCCTGCTGAGCCAAGCCCTTCCCGCCGTCTCCCCCTGACAGCCGCCGAGGCCGAGCCGACAACCGCGCGGACTCGCATCGGCTCTGGACAGCAGCGCCCGCAACACCCTTCGGCGCTCCGCCCGACTACCGGAGCACTGATCACCCCCGGCTCCGGGCGCGTGTCCGGGATCACAGGGCGGCTCGCCGGACGGACGGAATGCCGCGGCCGCAGGGACGGTTGGCACCCACACGCATTCAATGCATGTGCACATACCGCTTGGTACCTACGAGGAGCACCCTGTGACCGTCACTGCGTCCCCCGCCTCCCGCGCGGCCGCGATCCTGTCCCGGCCCGTCGCGCTGAACGGCCTGACCGTCCCGAACCGCATCGTGATGGCGCCGATGACGCGCATGTTCTCCCCGGGCGGCGTCCCCGGTGAGGACGTGCGGTCGTACTACGCCCGTCGCGCCGCCGCGGGTGTGGGCCTGATCGTCACCGAGGGGACCTACGTCGGCCACGAGTCGGCCGGGCAGAGTGACCGTGTGCCGCGGTTCCACGGTGAGGAGCAGCTGGCGGGGTGGGCGAAGGTCGCCGACGCCGTTCATGCGGCGGGCGGCACGATCGTGCCGCAGCTGTGGCACATCGGCATGGTGCGCAAGCAGGGCGACCCGCCCTACGCCGACGCCCCCGCCGTCGGCCCTTCCGGGATCCGCGTCGACGGCACCGAGGGCACCGGCAAGGCGATGACCCAGCGCGACCTGGACGACGTCATCGGCGCCTTCGCCGAGGCCGCTGCGGCCGCCGAGCGCATCGGCTTCGACGGCGTCGAACTGCACGGCGCCCACGGCTACCTCCTCGACCAGTTCCTGTGGGCGGGGACGAACCGCCGTCCCGACGCCTACGGCGGCGACCCCGTGGCCCGTACGAAGTTCGCGGCCGAGATCGTGGCCGCGGTCCGCGCGACCGTCTCGCCCGACTTCCCGGTGATCTTCCGCTATTCGCAGTGGAAGCAGGAGGCCTACGACGCGAGGCTCGCCGAGACCCCGGAGGAGCTGGAGGCGATCCTGGCCCCGCTCGCCGCGGCCGGCGTCGACGCCTTCCACGCCTCCACCCGCCGCTACTGGCTCCCGGAGTTCGAGGGCTCGGACCTGAACCTGGCGGGCTGGACCAAGAAGCTCACCGGCAGGCCCACCATCACCGTCGGCTCGGTCGGCCTCGACGGCGACTTCATCCGCGCGTTCGCGGGCGAGGGTGCCGGGGTCGGCAGCATCGACAACCTCCTCGACCGCCTGGAGCGCGACGAGTTCGACCTGGTCGCCGTCGGCCGCGCCCTGCTCCAGGACCCGGAGTGGGCGGCGAAGGTCCTGGCGGACCGGTCCGAGGAGCTGAAGCCGTACGACGCGGCCGCGCTGAAGACCCTGATCTAGCGGCCGCGCTGAAGACGCTGATCCAGGCGGCTTCGTTCGGATCACCGGTCTGACCAGAGCCGGGCCAACCCGAGCCGGGCCAATCCGGGCGCCGGGCTGACCAGAGAAGGTGATTGCGACAGGACCCCGTCCCCGGCAACTGCAATGACGGGGACGGGGACGGGGCGTTGTCGCACGGGGTGGCCACCCGAGCCGGACAATGTCCAGGACGGATATGTGCCGGTGGAGGCGGTTGGCGAAACAGATGATGCTGAGCCGACACCTTCGCGGCCTGCGGGGACAGCCGGACCGCGTACCGCTGACCGCTCACCGCTCACCGGCTCTTCCCGAGGACGTCCTCCAAGGCGTCGAAGCCCATCTCGTCAACTTACCTCCCTGTATTGGCTGTTGAACGCACGGGAAGGCCGTTGTCAGTGGCTGCGGTTACGGTCAGCAGCATGGACGTACGAGGGAAGACGATCGTGCTCATCGGCTCTTCGACGGCTTGCGCCAGGACGAGGCGCAGCGACGGCTGGAGGAGCTGGGTGCCCGGGTGACGGGTTCGGTGACCAGCCGGACGGATCTGGTGTTCGTGGACAGCCCCCACTACAACGAGGGAAGGAAGCTCCAGGAGGCACGGAGGCGCAACATCCCGATATTCGACGACAAGGCGCTACGGGCCCTGCTCGGCGATGAGGACGACTCCGACCACGGCGAGCCTCAGGCCGGGGCGGTTTCGGATCTGGTGGCCCTGCGGGCGCGGCTGCTGAAGCTGGAGCGCGAGCAGGGCATCACCGAGGAGCACCGCGCCGCCACGCGAGAGGTCCGCGAGAGGGAGCACGCACTCCTTCACCATCCGTACGGCCATCAGGTGGAGATCAACGACTACGCGCTCAGCCCCTGCGGCCGCTATCTGGCCACCGGCACCTTGACCGGCGACGACTACGGCGGCACCTTGCAGATCTGGGAAGTGGTCACCGGACGCTGCGTCAATGTCATCGGTATTGAGGGCGGCATCGGCCGGCCCGGCTACGAGCGCAGCATCCAATGGTCGGCCGACGGCCGCCGCATCGGCTTCGCATACAACACCAACCACGTCGGTGTCTTCGATCCGTTCAGCCCCTTCCTCGGTTCTGTCACCCTCGCCGAGTGCCTGATCACGGACGGCGCGAATCGGCCGGTGCCCTGGGCGCTGGCGCCTGACGGGAGACGGGTCTTCGTGAATTCCGGGTCTCCGTGCGAGGTGGGCGGCTGCATCGTCCCCATGGACAGCGGCGAGCTGAACTGGACGTCCCGTAACGCCACGCCCGCACACCCGTTCCTGCTGGCCGAAAGGCTCCGGGAGGATCTGCGGACCGAGGAGATGGACGCGCATGACGACGTCACGCTCCAGGCCGACGGCTGGGTCCGCTGGTCGCGGGACGGCACCCGGCTGCAGGCGCAGGGTGAGAGCAGGGGCCAGGCGGAGGCATTCGTCATCGACGTCTCGTCCGGGCAGGTGAGCTGGCTGGCCGGGATCGGCGAGCTCGCCGCGTGGAGCCCGGATGACCGGCTGCTGGTGCACTACGACAAGGGGCTGTGCTTCCTCGACGCGGTGACCGGCAAGCCGGACGGGAAGGGGACCGGGCGCCAAGGCGTATCGGCGCTGCAATGGGGCATGCGAGGCGATGTGCCGCGGCTGGCGGCCCTGGTGGGCAAGGGCAACGCCTCCAGGACACAGCCAGGTGTCCTCATCTATGACGAGGACCGGTTCCGCTACCGCCTCGACGTATCGCCGGTGGAAGAAGGCATGGTCTACGCCGATTCCTGGGCCTGGGCCCCGTCCGGCGAAGCGGGCGCCTGGCTCACGGCCGACGGTCGGATAGAGGTGTGGTCGCTGGACGGGGACGAGCCACGGCGGCTGCGCACCCTGGACGTCCCGTCCGAGACCGGTGTGCTGCTGTGGGGCGCCGACGATGTCCTGGTCGCGATGAGCCCCACCACCCTGCGGTTCCTCCGGGCCGGATCCGGCGAGGTCCTCGGCGACTTCACCTTTCTGCACAAACCGCGGGTCCCGAAGCCGTTGGGTGACAACTACTGGTTTTTCGCGAGGAAGCACTTCGCACCGGATGACAAGACATGGTGCGCGGTGTTCGAGGAGGGGGTGGTGATCGCTCCGGACGGTCGGGGGACGGAGTCGTTGGACGAGATTCTCGCCTGGACAGTGGATCAGCGTCTGGCCTGGCCGGTGCGCTGGGGCGAGCTCCATGTCGTACCGGACGCCCGGAGCGCGGGAAAGGCTCTCGGGGCCGCGCCGGACGGCGAGTGGCTGCGTAATTACTGGGACTCGCTCTAAGGGCTCGCAGAGAATCAACATGCTGATTTGATCTCCGTGGGGCTGTTGTTCGCGAGGAACGCCGTGACGTCAGCGGGCGTTCGGAACCTGGCAGTCGAGAGTGGGATGGTGTAGCCGTTCTCGGCCAGGAGGGGCTGAACCTGGCGAACGGCCCTGGTGAGGGTGCTGGCGTTGACTCCGAAGAGCTGGGCGAGCAGGTCTCGGGTGCCGAGTTTGCGCAAGTAGAGCACGGTGGCCAGGACTCTGTCGGCGGTGGTCAGCTTG
>NZ_JBFAIP010000105.1:0-20173 GCF_040654775.1 Streptomyces sp. NPDC050636 | reverse complement strand
AAGACGGTCGGAGTCCGCATTCCTGACCATGTCGTTGCTCAGGCTCTGCTCGCCGACTTGGGTGAGCCGCTGGTGTCCAGCACCCTGCTTCTGCCCGACGAGGACGAGCCGATGACGCAGGGTTGGGAGATCAAGGAGCGTCTCGACCACGTGGTGGACGCCGTGGTCGACTCGGGCGATTGCGGTACCGAGCCGACCACGGTCATCGACTTCTCCGGCGGCGAAGCCGAGATCGTACGCCGAGGGGCAGGCGACACCGCGCGATTCGAGTAGCGGTGGCGGAACGGCTACGCCCTATCCCCAGACGTCGGGGCGCACACGCGGATGACCGCCGCAGGACGCGGGACGCGGACGCAGGCCGCTGAACCGCACCACAAGCCGCTGCACCGTGCTGTGGACGGCTGAACGTGGTGGTGCGGTCGGCGGCGGATCAAGACGTGCTGGAAGGCCCGGCGGATCGTCCGCCGGGCGGCCTTCTAGGGTCGGACGTAGGGCCGCGTCATGATCTCCAGGTTGTGGCCGTCCGGGTCGTCGAAGTACGCGCCACGGCCCCCGAAGAGGCGGTTGATCTGGCCGGGTTCGGTGTGGTGGGGGTCGGCGTAGTAGGTGACTCCGACCGCCTCCAGACGGGCGATCATGCCGTCGAACTGCTCGTCGGGCACGAGGAACGCGTAATGCTGTGACTGGATCGGCTCGTCACTTTTCTCGTAGTAGTCGAGCGTCACGCCGTTGCCGAGGTCGACGGGCAGGAACGGCCCGAACGGGGCGCTCACCTTCAACCCCAGGATCGCGGCGATGAATTCAGCCGACAGCTGCCGGTCCTTGGCGTAGATGGCGGTGTGGTTCAGCTGTACGGCGGCAACTGGGCTCTCGGGCTCGTACTGGTGCTGCTGTTCGTGCGGCATGTGAGTGTGTCTCCGGGTCTTGGGATCCGCTGGGATGGGGCGCCGCGTACGGGCGCCGGGAGGAAAGACGCGGAGAGGGGAGGCGGGGCTCTTGCCCGCCTCGTACTCACGCCGAGGCCGGGAGCCTCACTCGTACATGGCCCATGGCCGACCCGGCAGTCACGCGGTTGATCTTAGTGGCCGGCGTGGGCCGAGACAACGCGGGGCCTTGCGGTCCCGCTTCTCCACATCACCGATCTCGGCGAACTCCTGCGCCCGCCGGGCCCCGTGCTCGACGGCCGGGGCACCGGCTGCCTGCCTCGCCGGGTGCGGCAGGATGGCTGCTCGTGTCGGGGTGTCGGTGGATGTCCCGGTGCGTTCACAGTCCTAGAGACAAGCAGGTGGCAAGGTGACGAAACGTTACATCCGGTGCTCAGAAGAGCTGTTTCTCCGGGCAGTGGGAGCCGGCCGGTGAACCATGCCCTCACACTGCATGACTTGATCGTCGCCGGGGCCGTGCTGGCCGCAGGTATCGCGGCCGGCCTGTTTTTGCGAGCGACCCTGCGTTGGCTGGCCACGCACGCGCGCAGAACGCGGTGGAGCGGGGACGACGTCATCGTGGATGCATTGCGGGCCGTGGTGCCCTGGGCGGCGATATGTGGCGGCCTGGCGGCGGCCGCCGCGGCGCTGCCGTTGACGGCGACGGTTGGGCACTACGTCAACCGAACGCTGGCCGTGCTGCTCATCCTGGTCGTCACGCTCACCGCGGCCCGGGTGATCACCGGTCTGGTGAAGTCCCTGGCCCAGTCCAGGTCCGGAGTGGCGGGATCGGCCACCATCTTCGCCAACATCACGCGCATCGTGGTGCTGGCGATGGGCGGTCTCATCGTGCTGCAGACTCTGGGCATCTCCATCGCCCCGCTGCTCACCGCGCTGGGCGTGGGTGGCCTTGCAGTGGCCCTGGCGCTGCAGGACACGCTCGCCAACCTCTTCGCGGGTGTGCACGTGCTCGCGTCGAAGACGGTGCAGCCCGGTGACTACATCCGGCTCAGCAGCGGCGAGGAGGGCTATGTCGTGGACATCAACTGGCGTAACACCGTGGTGCGCCAGCTCTCCAACAACCTGGTGATCATCCCCAACGCTCAACTGGCCGGCACCAACATGACCAACTTCACCCGGCCGGAACAGCAGCTGTCGATCCTGGTGCAGGTGGGAGTCGGCTACGACAGCGATCTCGAACACGTCGAGCGGGTCACCATCGAGGTCGTGCAGAGTGTGATGACCGACGTCAGCGGTGCCCTCCCGGACCATGAACCGGCCGTCCGTTTCCACACGTTCGGAGACTCCAGGATCAGCCTCACGGCGATCCTGGGGGTCGGCGAGTTCAGTGACCAGTACCGGATCAAGCACGAGTTCATCAAGCGCCTGCATCAGCGGTACCGGGCCGAGGGCATCAGGATTCCCGCCCCGACGCGGACCGTGGCACTGCAGCAGTCCGATGGGATCTCGCTGCCGCACCAGCGCGGAACGTCGGACCTGGTGCCGTAGGAACGCGGCAGGCCCACCTTCCGGCGACCATCGACGTCCGAGCGTGGACTGACTTCGGGGAACGTCGACAAGGAGTCGGCAACTGCGTCGACTTGGTTGCCGCCTTCTTCGCCGAGCCGATCAGCGAGGATCATCGCCACATCATCCGCCAGGCGGCCCTGGGTATGTCGGATCAACCCCTGGTGCAGTTGCTGCAGGAACTCCTGCGGGGTGTCGGCGCGCACCGCTTCCATGGCCTCGGGCAGGGCGAAGAAGTCGTTGTCGTGATTGCGGGCTTCGATCACTCCGTCGGTGTGCAGAAGCAGACGGTCGCCGGGCGTGAACGGATAGCTCTCCGCCGTGCCCGGAGGACCGGTGATGAAGTCTTCCAGGCCGAGGGGCGGCAGTAGGGAGGTGGGTGTCAGGAGCCGGACCTTGCCCTGGTGCAGCACCAGCGGCGGCGGATGGCCGCGGTTGACCACCTCGACCACGGGTCCGTCCGGCACCTGAACCACGATCGCGGTGACAAAGCCCTCCAACCGGGTTTCCTGATCGACCGCACCCGGCATGGCGCACTCCCGTCGCAGGGCGGCCACGCAGTGGTTCATCACCTCTCCCAGGTCATCCTCATAGTGCACGGCCTCCCGGAACGCGCCCAGCACAGCTGCGGCCGAGCGCACAGCAGGCAGCCCCTTGCCCCGGACGTCCCCCACGATC
This sequence comes from Streptomyces sp. NPDC050636, assembly GCF_040654775.1. NCBI lineage: Bacteria > Bacillati > Actinomycetota > Actinomycetes > Kitasatosporales > Streptomycetaceae > Streptomyces > Streptomyces sp. NPDC050636. Next base: position 17,045 of record NZ_JBFAIP010000105.1, on the reverse strand, counting down.
ATCCGGACCCCGTACCGGGTCTGCACGGCCTCGTACAGATCACCGCCGATCTGCGCCCCCATCTCAGCAGCGAGGTAAAGGCTGGCCGCCCGCACCGGGCCCAGCCGGGCGGGCACCGGCCGCAGCAGGACCTCCTGTGCTGCCACGGCGATCCGGCGGACCTGGTTGAGCTCGCTCTCCCTGCGGGTACGCACGGCACTACTCATCGTGATACTGGCCACCGACACCAGGAAAAGAGCCAGGAGGTTGGTGTAGACCTGCTGGCTGCCCCATGCCTGGTTGTAGGTGGCGGTGGTCACGCTGACGGCGAGAGCGACAGCCGCTGCCGAGACGGTGCCCTTGGGACCCGTCGTCACCGCGGCCAGCGCCGGCGTCGCGGTGAGGAGGGGGCCGGTATACAGAAAGTGTGCGGGCGAGAGCTCGATGCCCACCACGAGCAGTGCGATCGCGAACGGCACACACTGCGCGAGTGTGAACAGCATCCGACTGTGACCGCTCGCTCCTGGTCGAGAAGACGAGCGGAAGAGCGACCGCATGACTACAGCCTGCCTCGTCGAAGCTCACTGTTCCACTCATCGCCCGTGCCGGCCTCCGCGCCTCCCGGGCATAGAGGCCGTGACGGCCCGGCCGGCGTCGCACCGGCCGTTCCGGGGAGGTCCGGGAACGATCACCTGCGGAGCCGCATGAGAAGGGCGGCAGCGGGCCCTTTTACCGGACCGACGGGATCCGGCCGTTGTTCTCCTCGCCGCCCAGGGGTGGCTCGGTCGTCTGTCACGATGGGGCCCCGGTGACCGGCGAAGGGGCGCTTTGATGACCGCAGTTCGGGTCAGTTCGGCTGTCATGACGCATCCGGTGCGCAGGGACCAGGCCGAGGCGCTGGCCACCCGGCTCGGTCTCGGGGGGCTGGCCATGGACCCGGATCCGAACGGCGCGCCCTCGGCGTTACGGACCGCGCTGGTGGCCTGGTCCGCCGTCTCCGACACGGCGACCCACCATCTGGTGGTGCAGGACGATGTGGCCGCGCCGCCCGAGCTGCTCGGCCTCGTCGCCGGCTCGGCGTCGCGGTTTCCGGAGGACGCGCTGATCTTCTACACGAACTGGCATGCGCGGAACGGCGCCGCGGCCCGGCTTGCCGCACTGGCCGGGGCGGGCTGGGTGCGCGCCGTACCGGAGGAATTCGCTCCGACGCTGGCCATCTGCCTGCCCGCGGATATGGCGACCGGATTCCGGCGGTTCGCCCGGGACAGCGCGGAGCGCCACGACGATGAGGTCATGGCCATGTTCCTGCGTCAGGTGGGACGGGCGGGTCTGCTTTCCGTACCCAATGTCGTGGAGCACATCGGCACCAGCAGCATCAACGGGCATGCGTCACAGGGTGTCCGACGGGCTGTCTGCCCGGTGGGCGCCGCGGATGCCCGCCCGCTCCTCTGCCACGGGTGGGTGCTGGAAGAGCTGGACTGGCTGCCGTACATGCGGTACGGGGAGGGCTATCTGCGCATGGCCGGGCAGGAGAAAGCCGCCGATCCACGCCACCACGCCAGGTGGCAGGAGGCCCTGCCCGCTACCGGCCTCACGGAGGGGCAGGTGCGGGATGTCGCACGGCGGAACTGCCCTCCGGACACCGCATCGGAGGTGGCGCGGCACTTCGGCGCGCCCTTCGCGGAGGAGCTGTGGATCCACTGCCTGCTCCTGGGCAGGCAGGCCGAGGACGCCGCTCGGCGGCATGCGCCGCAGGCCGCGGGCATCCGGGCCGAGACCGATCAGGCGCGTGTGCGCCTGCGCGGTGCGGCGGTGTCCACGGTCGCCCTGGCGGGTCTGCCGCCCGAACGGCGTCCCGGCGTTCTCCCGGAGCATGCCGAGCTGCTCACGGCGTACGCCTGGAGCGCGATCAGGTGCGGGAGTCTGCTCCTGGGGCCCGCTCTCGTACGTCGTGGGTGATCCAGACGCACGGTTCCCAGTACGCACCCCGGTCGCGTCCACGGTCGACGGACAGCGTGGCAAGCCCTCCGGGGAAGACGTACTCGCCGTCATCGGGGAACGCCATCCCGGTCCACGCCTCCCATTCGGCCACCGTGCCGGTGATACGTGACGAGCGCGCGACGGATGCCGTGATGACACCGCCCTGCCGTACCTGGGTGCGGATCCAGGGGTCGAAGGGCGAGCCGTCGGCACGCGTCCAGGCCGCGTACCGCGCGATCGGGACGAGCGGATACCGGTCCTTCCACGTCGGGCGGACCGGCACGATCACATGGGCCAGTCCGTCGGAGCGGGCCATTTCCGCCATCTGCTGGAGCAGCACCGTGGACAGCCCTTTGCCTTGGTGGGCGTGCGGGATCTCGATCCCCAGGGCGCACAGGGCATCCGGCCCGGCTCCGGCGTCGTGGTCGCGGAAGGCCGCCGCGATCGAGTCGTCGAGCCCGGATCCCAGACCGCCGGGAGTGCCGTCCCATGTGCGCGGCAGGGAGCGTCCGGCGCCCAGAATGTCATCGCCCTCGTCGTCGTACAGGACGAATTGGTGGTCCGGGAAATCGTCGAAGAGCCGCGTCCAGTAGCTTCCGTTGATATCTCCGTGCAGGTTGTATTCCGGGACCACGCCGGCGAATTTCTCGGGGATGCGGTCCCAGAGTTCCGGCCGTTCGGAGTGACGCACCATCTGTACGGTCATGCATCACTCTTTTCGGCTGCCCAGATTATGACGAGCGGGATTCCGTCCCAGGCGGCACGCGCGGCGTCGGCGATGGACTCTTCGTAACCGCCGGGAGCCAGCCTGCCGTTGAAGACCGGTTCATGGCAGGACCGCACACTCAGCCCGGCCGAGATGAAGGCGTTCAAATAACTGCTGGGCAGATGTACGTGGTTGCGTACGAATGCCAGCCGGTCGGTGCCGTTGACGAACAGGCACTGGCCCTGGAGCGAGATGACGAACGGGTGCATGTCGGAGATGACGATCCGTCCGCCCGGCCGGACGACGCGCGCCAGCTCGGCGACGCCCGCGGACAGGTCCGGCAGATGTGTCATGGCCAGGGAGCAGACGGCGAGGTCGACGGAGTCGTCGGCCAGCGGCAGCCGCTCCAGATGTCCGTGGCGGTACTCGGCGTCGGGGGCGTTGACACGGGCCCGGTCGAGCATCTCCGGCGACTGGTCCACCCCGATCGTGCGGTACCCGCGTGCCGTCAGGGCCGCCGTCTGCCGTCCCGTGCCGCAGGCCGCGTCGAGCGCGGTGCCCACCGGGCCCTGGTCCAGCAGCTCGTGGACCACCGGCTCTTCGACCTCGATGTAGGAGCTCGGCAGGGAGTCGTAGACCCTGGACCAGGCCGCGTAGCCGGCCGCTGCGTCGAGTTCGCTCACCGCCGCCCCGCCGTCCGGGAGACCCTCCCCCTGCCCCGAGGCGAAGGTGCGAATTTCCTCGACCCGTGCCTTCAGGAACTTCTCGTCCCCGTTCATCGCATGACGCAGCAGGGCCAGTCCCTCAATGCCCAGTACGAGTTCTCGAACCCGGAATTCACTGTCCATCGATATCCTTCATGGCGCGCCGGAGATTGCCGTGCCTGCCGGACTACCCGCGCCGCAGCGAAGGCAGTCACCGATTACGCTCGTTGTCCTGAATTCGCCCCAGGAGGGCCGGTCCCGTCGTTTCCGTTGTTATGGGTCGCAGTGGCGTCTAGCATGACGTGAATGATCGAAGGATATGTGGACCGGGAAAGTGTGATAGCCGGCCGGATTCTGACGTTCCATGTCTCCACGGACGCCACCGAATTCCGCGTCCGCTTCTACCGTCTGGGCCGGGAACTGACCTTCATGGCGGAGTCCGCCACGTTCCCCGGGGTGTTTCGGGCCGCGCCACCACATCCCGACGGTGTCGCCGGGCACGCCTCGCCCGCCGTGGCCTGGGACTGGCCGCCCTACGACTTCCCCATACCGGACGACTGGCCTCCGGGTGTCTACCTCGCCCACTTCATCGACGGCGACGACCACCGCGCGCGGTCCACGCCCCTTCTGGACGACACCGGAATCGAGGGATACGCGCGGGAGTTCTTCCTCGTCAGACCGCAGCTGCCCGGCCGGGCCGCCCGCATCCTGTACAAGAAGTCGACGTTCACCCGGCACGCCTACAACCGCTCGGACCGCGCGGACGCGCAGCGCGCGAGCAGCCTCTACGACAACCCCGTGTACCGCGCGGGCGGTGCGGGCAGGCCCGGCGGTCACCAGCTCAGCATGCACCGGCCCGGCGGCGTCATCGATCTCGCCTACTGGGACGCGCCGTTCATCGCCTGGCTGGAGCGCTGCGGATACGACGTCGAATACTGCACCGATCTGGATCTGCACCAGGACCCGGACCTGCTCACCCCGTACGACCTGCTGCTCAGCGTCGGACACGACGAGTACTGGAGCGCGGCGATGCGCGACCATGTGGCGGCGTTCGTGCGCGCGGGTGGGAACGTGGCGTTCTTCAGCGCGAACACCTGCTGGTGGCGGGTCCATCTGACCGATGGGGACACCGCGTTCGTCTCGGACACCGACCATCACGTGGGAAATACGTACCCGCACCTCCCGGCGACGGACCTGTGGTGGCCGCCGCCGCCCGAGGGAGTCGGCGAACCGGAGAACACCCTGACCGGCGTCAGCTTCCGCAACGGCGGTATGTGGCCCGGCGATTGGCCGGGCGACCGGCCCCGCGCGGGATACCGGGTGCAGCATGCCGATCACTGGGTTTTCGAGGGGACGGGGCTGCGCGACGGTTCGGACGGCGGGACCGTGGACGCTCTCGGCGCCGGGACCGCGCTGATCGGCTACGAATGTGACGGCGCCGCCTTCGCGTACGACGCGGCGGGCACCGCGCGGGCAACCGGCGCGGACGGCACACCCAAGTCCTCTCTCATTCTGGGTGTCTACCTCCTGGACCCGGTCAACGAGGACTTCCACCACCTCAAATCCGGACACTGGAACTGCCCCGCGCGCGAGCCGGAAATCACCGGCCCGCGCGCGGCCACCATGGGGCTGTACACCGCCGGCGGCACGGTGTTCACGGCCGGTACCACCGACTGGCCCGTGGTCTGCGGCCATGAACTGGACGCCAACGTCGTCCGCGTGACCCGTAACGTGCTGGACCGGCTGGCCCGCCGGGCTACAGCAGGTCCGTGAGGGCACGCAGCGTGCCGATCCGCGCGGCCCCGTCCGGTACGGGCGGGGCCGCGCCCTCGACAGCACGGTCCGGCCGCCACAGGTGCACGGCCCGCATCCCGGCCGCCAATGGACCTGCCACATCCGCCGCCCACATGTCCCCCACGAACAAGGCCTGTTCCGGGCGCAGCCGGCAGCCGTCCAGCACCGCCCGGTAGATACGGGGGTGCGGCTTGCGTGCCCCGGCACGGGCCGAGGTGACCGCCACGTCCACCACCCCGGTCAGGCCGACGTCCTCGATGGCCCGGTCCAGGTCCCAGAACCAGTTGGAGCACACCGCCACCACCAGGCCCCGCGCGCGGAGTTCCGTGAGCACCTCCAGTACATCGTCGAAGAGCGCCAGGCGGAGATCCTTCATCACGCGGTCGATTTCGGCGACGAGGCCGTCCACTTCGGCCTCCGGAACCCCACAGGCGAGCGCCCGTCGCCGCAGGCGGTCCAGCTCCCAGGCCCGGTACGTCTCCCGGCTGACGGAGTGGGCCGCGTGCAGCTCGCCGTCCCGCGGCCCCACCCGCCACTGATCACCCCACTTCGCGGCGGCCTCGGTCAGGCCCCGGCGGGCGAAGACCGACCGGTGGCTGGGCGGCAACGGCGGCACCATGCGCACGAGCGTGCCGTAGAAATCGAAAACCACTCCCTGGACGTCCGCGGGGCGCCCGGCCACCGTGCCGGCCAACGGAGCCTCAGAACCGGCCGTACCGGCGCGGGAAGTAGTCCTCCAGCTCCCCGTCCCGTTCGATGTCGAAGGTCGCACAGTGCAGACCCCCGCCGAACGGGCCCACCGCGCGGAACGGCACCGGCACCACCTCGAAGCCGTACGACACGAGCTGGTCCGCCAGCGCACCTTCCTTCTCCTCGATGCACAGCGTGTTCTGATCGAGGTTGAGCATGTTCCCTGCCAGCCACGGGCTGCAGTACGACAGCTTCGGCGGGTGCTCCCAACTGGCTGGCTGTACCGCCTCCACGATCTCCCAGTCGTTGAGCTTGAAGAACTCCATCAGCTCGGCGTCCGCCAGCCGCTCACCGCAGTGCAGCACCAGACCGGGCCGCAGCGGCACCCAGGTGGCGTCGATGTGCAGGGGGTGGGTGTTGGTGGAGGTCACCGCGTGCACCCTGTGGTCGGGGAAGTGGCGCCGCAGCCACTCGTATCCGCTGCGGTTGGTGACGAACGACAGCTGGACGAAGAGGTCCCTGCCGAAGCGGGCCACGTCGGCGGCGTCGAACAGCGGCTCCGCCTCGGTCAGCACCAGGTCATAGTCGCGTACCCGGGTCAACTGCTCCTGCGTGCCGAGGGTGTTGTAGGTGTCCCAGAACCCCGGGTGGTAGGAGGCGTCCGTCAGACGTGGTTTGGGCGCCGCTTCCCAGCGCATGTTCCGGTCGGCGTCGAAGAGCTTTTGCAGGACGGGCCGGTAACACAGGTACTCGAACCAACGGCTGCGGTAGGACATGGTGGCTTCGAGGATCTCGTTGCCGACCGTCAGAAGCAGGTCGCGGGGCGGCATACAGCCGGACATCGAGTCCTGTGTCCAGTCGGGGGTGGCGACCTTCTGGCTGAAGTCGACGGGCGTCGGACGGTCGACCCGGATGCCCCGCCGGCGCAACATCCCGGCGAAGTTGTCCAGCTGCTCATTGGCTTCGGCGGTCATCTCTTCCGGCATCGGGCCGTACGTACCCAGCGGAAAGCCGTCGTCCGGAAAGTCCCGGCGCACCGCCGGTTCGGGTGCCTGCACCACCGCGCTGTCGGCCCGTCCGACGACGACGTGCCGCAGGGGATCCCAGCCGTTCCATGAATTGACCTTCAGCGGCCGGGTGTCCGAATCCGCGGTTGTCGTGCCGTTTTCAGTCACGTGCAGACCCTTCGATAGGGGACGTGGGAGACACCCGAGCAAAAGTGAGGCCCCGGATACGTCAGCGTCAAGGGCGGGTCCGTTGTGCAGAGCAGTTTTTGCGTCAATCCTCCGGTCGCGCACCGGTGTGTTTCCGTGGCTCGCAATGGTGCCCGGCCTGCCGTATGAGTGGCACGGTTTGAGCGGCAGATCATTTTCGGGAGCGGACTTTGTGGCCGGAAAAGCTCCCTTGGGTAGATTGCCGGCCCGCGCGGGGTAGATAGGCCCCCGGTTCCGACAACCCGGACGGAGGAGACCATGGCCGAGCGCATCTCCCGTTTCGCCGCGGGACTGGGGGCCTTTGCATTGCTGGCGCCGGTGGTCGGCTGTGGCGGTGACAAGCCGGTTGCCGCGGCCGAACGTTCCAGCGACCTGACGGTCTGGCTCACCGTGGACGCCCAGGAAAGCTGGCCGGACCTGGTTACCACGGTCAATGAGCGCTTTCACAAGAAACACCCGAAGGTCAATGTGAAGGTGCAATACCAGCAATGGACCAGCAAGAACCAGAAAATCGATGCCGCGCTCGCGGGCCAGGATGTGCCCGATGTGGTCGAGATGGGAAACAGTGAGACCACGAATTACATCGTCAACGGTGCGTTCGCCGCCCTGGACCCGGGGAAGTTCGACCATTCGAAGAAATGGATCGGCGCGCTCAGGGATGCCTGTCAGATGGACGGTACGACGTACTGCGTCCCCTATTACGCGGGCGCGCGCGTGGGCATCTACCGTACAGATCTGCTCAAAGAGATCGGCGTCGACCATGCCCCGCGCAGCTACCCGGAGATGATCGCGGACCTCGACAAACTGAAGCGGAAGTTCGGCGCTGGGGACAAGAACTTCTCCGCCTTCTACATGCCCGGCCGCTACTGGTACGCCGCGATGGCCTTTGTGAAGGACGCGGGCGGCGAGATAGCGGTGGAGAAGGGCGGACGCTGGCAGGGGGCGCTGTCCTCGGCCCGGTCCGTCGCCGGGCTGACGGCCTGGAAGAACCTCCTGGATGCCTACTACGTGGGCGACCGGTCCAAGGACAACGGCGACGAACCGGCGGTCGTCGGCCAGGGCCACGTCGGCATGTTCTACGGCAACACCTGGGAGGCCAAGGCCGCCACCGACAGCAGGTCCGGTGGCAATCCAGCGCTCCGCGGCAAGTTCGCCACCTTCGCCTTCCCCGGCCCGTCGGGCAAGCTGCTGCCGCCGTTCCTGGGCGGTTCCACGCTGGCGGTGCCCGCCAAGTCGGAGAACCAGGACCTGGCCGGCGAGTGGATCAAGATGTTCACCGATCCCGCTTCGCAGCGCCGGCTGATCGCCGCCGACACGCTGCCGAACAACACCGCTCAACTGCGTGAGGTGGCCGCCGACGGGGTCAACGGACCGGCCGCGAAAGCCGCCGAACGAGGCTGGGTCACACCACTCGCCCCCGGCTGGGGGGCGGTCGAGAAGTCCAACGTCCTTCAGGAAATGCTGCAGGACATCGCGACGGGCAGGCAATCGGTGCAGGGCGCCGCCCGCGCCGCAGACCACCGGATCGACGCTGTGATCAACGAGAACTGATCGGTGAGCGACCACGAAGGCCGCCGCCGCGGTGCCATGCGCGTGCGGAACCCCCGGCGCTCGGCCCGGCGTCTCGCACTGCCCTACCTGCTGATCGCGCCGACCGTACTCGCCCTCGCCGCCGTCCTCGGCTACCCCCTCGTCAATCTGGTCCTGCTGTCGTTCCAGGACATGACCCGCAGACAGCTGTTCAGCGGTACGACCCCGCCCTGGGCGGGACTCGGCCAGTACCGGACGATCCTCACCGACGCCTTCTTCTGGGGTGTCGTCGGCCGCACCGCGCTGTTCACGCTCGTGTGTGTCACCGCCACCATGACGCTGGCGATGCTTGTCGCCCTGCTGATGCGCCGGGTGGCGCCATGGGTGCGGATGACGATGGCCGGCGCGCTCGTCGCCGTATGGGCCATGCCGATCATGGTCGCGGCCTCGATATTCCGCTGGCTGTACGACGCGGACCACGGCGTCGTCAACTGGCTGCTCGGGCTGCTGCCGGGGCTGGACTTCAGCAAGCACAACTGGTTCGACGACCCCTGGCAGGGCTTCGCCGTCATCGGCTGCGTCGTGGTGTGGGGCGCCGTTCCGTTCGCCGCCGTCACCCTCCAGGCGGCGCTCAGCCAGGTCCCCCAGGAACTGGAGGAAGCGGCGACGGTCGACGGCGCACGCGGCCTGCAGCTGTTCAGAAGCATCACCTTTCCGGTGATCAAACCGGCCTTTGTCCTGGTCACTTCGCTTTCGGCGATCTGGGATTTCGGGGTGTTCAACCAGATCTGGCTGATGCGCGGCGGCCAGCCCGAGAAGGAGTACTACCTGCTCGGCGTCTACTCCTTCACCGAGTCTTTCGCCGTCAACCGCTATAGCGCAGGGGCGGCCATCGCAGTCATCACGGTGGTGCTTTTGCTGGGCGGTGCCGTCGTCTACGTGCGCCAGATCCTCACCATGGGAGATACCGAGTGAATCCTGCCCCCGGCCCCGGGACGACGGGCAGAGCCAAGCAGCGGGAACACCCGCGAACCCCGCGCTCCCGCCACCGCAGGCTCGCGGCCAACGCACTCGGACTTCTGCTCAGCGCGGTGATGGCATTCCCGATCTACTGGATGCTCCTCACCGCGTTCCGGCCGGCCGGCAAGATCCAGCAAAGCCCCCCGGAGTTCTGGCCGGGCCATCTGACACTGGAACACTTCCGGAGGGCCATCGACACCCCGACCTTCTGGCCCAATGTGCAGGCGAGCGTCATCGTGGGCGTGGGCACCGTACTCGTCTCCCTGCTGATCGGTACGCTCGGTGCGTTCGCCGTAGCAAGATTCTCCTTCGCGGGGCGAAAGGCATTCGTCCTGGTGATTCTGTGCGTCCAGATGATCCCGCTCGCCGGGTTGATCATTCCGATCTATCTGCTGCTCAGCGATGCCGGACTGACCGACAGTCTGCTCGGCGTGATCCTCACCTATCTGGTGTTCATGCTGCCGTTCACGGTCTGGCTGATCCGGGGATTCATCGTCGGCATTCCGGTGGAGCTGGAGGAAGCGGCGATGGTCGACGGCTGCACCCGCCTGGCGGCCTTCCGCCGGGTCGTTCTTCCCCTCCTGGCCCCGGGGTTGGTGGCCACTTCCATTTACGCCCTCATCCAGGCATGGAACGAATACGTCCTCGCCTACGTACTGCTGTCCAGCAATGACAAGCAGACCCTCAGCATCTGGCTGGTGTCGTTCCAGACCAGCTTCGGCACCGACTACGGCGGGCTGATGGCGGGCGCCACGCTCACCGCACTCCCCGTGGCGGTCTTCTTCGCGATCGTCCAGCGCCGGGTCACCACGGGCCTGGCGGCCGGGGCCGTCAAGGGATGACCGCGAGGACACCACACGGCGGCCCCTTTGCGCGGCCCCCGGCGTCCGGTGGCGCCACGAGCAGAGGGCCACCGGCGCGGGACGCGTTCCGCCTACGGGCGAGGACGTGTCCCAAGGACCCGCTTTCGGCACGCGGACCGCACGCGGACCGCACGCGCGCGTAAATCCCTCGTTCCCAATCTCGCAGGAGATCACCGTGACGTTCGACCGTCTGGACCTGGTGTCCAAGCTGTACCAGCCGTCGGGCTGGCCGCGGATCCTCGAAGCGGCCTCCGGGGGCCCCTCCAGCGGCCCGTTGGTCGTGGACCTCGACCCGACCACCTTCTGCGACCTGGCATGCCCGGAGTGCATCAGCGGCAAGTTACTCAATCAGGGGCGGTTCACTCCCGAGCGGCTGGCCGAACTGGCCGCGGAACTGGTGGAGATGTCCGTCCAGGCGGTCGTTCTCATCGGCGGCGGGGAGCCGCTGGCGCATCGCGGGACCCGTACGGTGCTCCGCGTCCTCGGTGAGGCAGGCATCGGCATCGGCGTGGTCACCAACGGCACTTTGATCAAACAGAACCTGCCGGAGCTGGCGGAATTCGCCTCGTGGGTACGGATATCCGTCGATGCCGGAACCAGCGAGACGTACCGCCTCTTCCGGCCGGACCGCAAGGGCCGCAGCGTCTTCGACAAGGTCATCGCCAATATGCGCCTGCTCGCCGAGGCCAAGAAAGGCGCGCTCGGCTACTCCTTCCTCGTGATGACACGGCAGGAACCGGACGGCAGCGTCGTGAGCAATCACCACGAGGTGTTACAGGCAGCGGAACTCGCCCATGACATCGGGTGCGACTACTTCGAGACCAAGGCCATGTTCGACGACGGACACCACGTCGTACAGATACCGGACGAGGTCCTCGCCTCTGTAGAAGCCCAGTTGAAGCAGGCCGCCCAATGGGAGGACGAAACCTTCGAGATCGTCAACTCCTCCACTTTGACGTCCCTGCGGTCCCGGGTCGGCCCCGTCCAGGAGAAGAACTACCACCGCTGCCGGGTGGCGGAGCTGCGCACACTCGTGACTCCGTCCGGGGTGTATGTGTGCTCCTACCACCGGGGCAACGACGGCGCCAAGATCGGTGACGCGGTGACCGACAGCCTGGCGGAGATCTGGCGGAGCTCCGACCGCGGCATCGTGGATCCGAGCCGGGACTGCCGCTTCCACTGCGCGCGCCACCGTTCCAACCTCGAACTCGACGGGATCGGGGCGGGAACGGTGGCGCCTGAGCCCGGCAGCGACTACGACCCCTTCATTTAGGCGAGCTCATTTAGGCGTGTTCATCTGGGCGCGTTCATCGGGACGGGTATCCGGATGACGAACTGGACGGGTATCCAGACGAGGAATCGGACGGGTATCCAGACGAGGAATCGGACGGCGAACCGGATGAGTAACTTCCCTCCGTGGTCAGGTCGTTGACCTGAGCCGGGGGCCCGCCGCCCCACCGCTGCCCGGTGACCTCGGGAGCGAGACCCATGGCCGCACGGGTGGGGATCACCCGCGCCTGGGGATGCCCACGGCGCAGCGCACACCGCAGCTCGCGGACGACCTCGTCCCGATCCGACGCCGGGCACACGCCGACCAGCGCGCCGCCTCCGCCGGCCCCGCTCAGTTTCAGCGGCAGGCCGGCGGAGCGCAGGGCCAGCACCCGCAGCTCCTCCAGCAGCGGTGTCGACATCCCTTGAAGGTCCCGCATCGCGGCGTGCGCCGTGCTCATCCCGGCCCCGAGGGCGCCGAGATCGCGGCTGAGTACGGCCTCCCAAACCGCTGCCGACGCGTCATCGACCTGCGTCAGGTACGCCGCGAGCCGCTCATCCCCGGCGGCGAGTTGATCGCGTACGGAGCGGATATGGTCGCCGGTGTCCTTCCTGGTCGCCGAGTCGACGACCACGACGGACCACTCGCGGGGGAACTCCAGCTGCCCACGAATGTCCGGAAGCCCGGTTTCTCTTCCCTGGAGCAGCAGCGTGTCGCCCGCGATGACCGCGAGATGGTCCATGCCTCCGCCGTTGAAGATCGCGAACTCGAACTCGTAGGCCCACTGCGCAAGCGTCCGCGCCGTGATCCGGGGCGCCGGTACGCAGGCTTCGGCGAACGCCCCGAACAGCGCCACGATCAGGGCGGTGGAGGACGACAGCCCGCTCGCAGCGGGGGCAGTACTACGGACCGTCACGGCAGGGGGCCGCGGGCCGAGCTCAGGGAGCCGCTGCCGCATGAACGCCCACACCTCGTCCGGCCAGCTCCCCGTCCTGCTCTCGCCCGCAGCGTCCTTGGGGGAGCGGGCAGCGGGTAGCCGTATCTCGACCGAAGTCGTCAGATCCAGCGCGAGGCTGACCGATCTGCCGCCCAGCCAGTCCAGATCCTCACCCGACAGACAGGCACGGCACGGCACGATCGCACGTCCTGCTCTCTCCACACTGATCGAGGCTTCACCTAACGGGGATCCACCTATCGAGGCTCCACCTATTGGGGCTCCACTCATCGGGGCTCCACTCATCGGGCCTGGAACCCTCCGGTCGTCTGGAACGCCTGGAACATCTCCAGGACCGCGGCGGTGGGCGGATGCAGCGGGCGCGGCGGGTCCGAGAGATCGCGGAACTCCGCCTGCGCCACCTCGTCCCGGCCCAGGGAAAGCCCTCCCGACCAGCGACGGGCCACGAAGCACAGCGCGAAACAATGGGTGACGTCCCCGTTCGGGTACGTCAGTGTGTGGACCCCCGGGTCGGAGAGCGACCCGAAGGGAACCAGGTCCGCCCGCTCGACCCGCAGGCCGGTCTCCTCCGCGAGCTCCCGTACGGCCGTACCGGCGAAGTCGCTGCCTTCCTCGCACGCCCCGGCCGGCAGCTCCCACACCCCGTTGTCCGTACGTTGCTGGAACAGACCGCGGCCGGCCTCGTCCAGGAGGAGGACCTGAGCTCCGGGGACGAGGAGCAGTTGGCTGCCCACTTTTTGGCGTACGGACCAGATGTACGAGCCGACGTAACTCACCTGAGGGTCACCTTTCGCCGTGCCATGTCCCGTTTTGCAGGGGCAGGTTGTCATGCGGCGGACTCGGTCAGCCAGCCCGGCACCGCCTGCGGCGTGGCGGACAGCCAGCGCACATATCGCTCCACGCCCGTGCGGACGTCGATGCGCGGCGTCCACCGCAGCAGCTCACGGGACTGTTCCGTCGCGGCGAAACCGCCGAGCGGATCGCCCTCCGGCCGCGGGGTGGTGATGAACCGGGCCTGGGGGAAGTGCGGTGCGATCAGTTCGCCCACCTCACGTACCGAAGTCGGCACGCCCGTCCCGACATTGACGGTCTGCCCGGCCATGCCCTCCTCGATCAGGGCCAGCGCGGTCGCGGCGGCCACATCCTCGACGTGCACCAGGTCCCGCACCTGCACCCCGCCTCCGTTGAGCCGCATCGGGCGGCCGAGCCGGGCCTGCATGGACAGCCACGCCACCATCCACGAATGGCTGCCGGGCTTGGGGATCTGAGGGTCCCCGTATACGGAGAAGTACCGCAGTACCGCGAACTCCGTGCCGACGGAACCGCCCAGCAGGAGACGGGCCTGGTGCTCCGCCCACAGCTTGGAGTTCGCGTAGACGGACACCGGGAGAAGCGGCCGGTCTTCCCGGAATTCCTGTGGGCCCTGGAATCCGGGATCACCGTCGCCGTACACCGCCGCCGAGGACACCAGCACCAGGCGGCGGGCCTGGGAGGCGGCGGTCTCCTCCAAAACCACCTGGGTGCCCAGGATGTTCGCCCGGAAGGCGATGTCGGGCCGCCTGGTGCAGGCGGCCACATCGGCGTAGGCGGCGGCGTGCACCACGTAGTCCGCACGGGTGACCAGCCGGCGGACCGTTGCCCGGTCGCAGACATCGCCGACCACGACGTCCACGCCGAGTTTCTCCACACCGAACAATCTGTGTGCCGATTCCGGGTACGCGTCCAGGCGGTCCAGCACCGTCACCTCGGCGTCCGCCCCGCGTAATAACGCCACCAGACGACTTCCCACCAGGCCACCGCCGCCGGTGACCACCACGCGGGCATCACGCAGTTTCTCCAGACGGGTGGCGACCGATTCCTCAGTGCCGATGCCGATGCCGGCACTTGGTTCGGTTCTTGCGCCGGTTGCGGTGCCATTCGATGTCACAGACATGGAATCCTCTCCATACGCGTGAGCGCGCCCGATCGTGGGGTCAGCATGTCGTTCACCAAATGCCGGTACCAGAGCGCGATTTCGGCAGTCTTGCGGCGCTCACGGCGACGGACGTACTGTCCGGATTCACCTGGTGCCGGATTGACCGGCACGGCGGAAACGGTCGGAGGAATTGTGACGCTTTATCGGATGAGCGGCGCCGTGATGACCCACCCGAAACGCCTTGCAGCAGCGGAAGAGCTGGCCCGGAGCGCGCCTCCGGGAGCGTTACGGGTCGTCATGGATCCGGATCCCGCCGGGAAGCCGTCCGTGCTGCGTACGGCATTGTGCGCATGGTCCGCCATCGAGGACGGCGCCACGCATCATCTCGTCGTCCAGGACGACATGATCCTCTCCGGCGCATTCTTCGAACGTGTCCGGATGGCGATCGAAGAGATGCCCGACGCGGCGCTTGCGCTTTTCGCGCTCTGGGACTCGCGCAATGGGGCCGCGGTGCGTTTTGGAGCCATGACGGGAGCGCGCTGGGTGGGCGCCGTCAATGAGTACTTCCCGTGCGTGGCGATCATTCTTCCCAGGCGTGTCGCCGCCGGATTCGTGGCTTATGGCAGACGACATCTGGACAGCTGGCCTGATGACATCCTGATGTACAGATACTTGCGAGCCAATGGAATCCCTTCTTACGTCTCCGTGCCGAACCTCGCCGAGCACGAGGACCACGGCAGCATCTCCGGAAACGCATTCCGCGGTCCGCGTCGGTCGGTGTGCTTTGTTCCCTCCGACGTTCCCGGGCACGAAGGCACCCGGTTGACCGGCCTGAGTGTGCTGCCGTTCTTCAAACAAGGCGTGGCGCAGTGCGCGGTCCGCCTCGACGGCCCCGGGCCGCGGCCGTGGCTGCATCTCGACTGCGAGCAGTACCTCGAAGGATCCGGTGTGCGGGCCGAAAGGCTCCAATCGGCCATCGTACGAATGGCCGGAGCCGCCACCCCCGGCATCGCCCGAGGAACCTGGCTGACCGCCTTCACGATGGGATTCGTCCATCGCCGGGAGGCGCACCGCTGCGACCCGTCGGACAGCGGTGGGGCACCCGACCCGGCCGTATTCGCCGAGGCGTTGGCGACCGTGGGCCCCGGCGGCATCAGTTATGCGCAGAGCGAGGACCAGATCGCCCAGCTGCGCGAGGAGTTGGCGAGGATCACCCGGGCCGGCGTCGAGGCGGGACGGGAAGCGGGTGCGCGGCCACGGGCGGGCAGGTCCGGCCGGTTCCGCCGGGTCGGGGTGCTCGGCACCACGACCCCCCTGGGGGAGCACATCCTGCGCGGCCTGACCGACCGCGGACACCGGGTCACGGCCCTGGACCCGGCTCGCCGTGACGGTTCGGCGGCTCGCCGCGACGACCCGGCGGCTCTCGACGGCGTCCCGCCCGCATGGGACACGGTGCTCGACCTGACGGCACTTCACGACGGCGAGGCCACGCTTCGCGACAGGCGAACCGGCGCCTGCACCCTGTACGTCGGGGACTTGTACGGACCGGGCTGCTCACGGAACTCGCCCATCGGCCGCATGGTGTGGGACGCCCTGCGCAGCCATCCGCTGGCCATCGAGGGGAACGCCGGAGAACTGCTGAGACCCGTGCACGTCAGCGACCTGGTCGAGGCCCTGTCAATGACGCTGCGTACGCCCCCACGGGATCGCGTGCTCTCGCTCGCGGACGCCGCTCCGTGCACGGTTACCGAGATGGCGGAGGCGGTCCGCAAGGCCGTCCGGCCGGTGCCGGTCGCCACGGGAGCGGCATCGCCCGACGCGCCCCGGCGCCGTGAGGAGAGGCCGTCCCGGTCAGCACCACCGAACTGGAAGCCCACCACCGACCTCACCTATGGCCTGCACACGTTTGCCCAATGGCTGGCGTACGAGGGCATCCACTTCGCCCCGGATGCCTGACGCCGGGTGAGTACCGCGGCGGGCCCTGCGGTCGTGCGAGATGCTCTCCGGACGGCTCACCCCGCTAGATGCTGGTTCCCTTCCAGGCGCTCCTCTAGATGATCGGTGGGCGTCCGAGTCTCGTCATTCGCCAGACCGTGCGCCAGCGCATGGGCTTGCGTCGTCCGCATGGGGTTCGGACTCCTTCGGCGAAGCCGCCTGCCCAGGCCCGCAGTCCTGCTGCGGACCGGTTCCGGGCGGCTGTGAGCAGTGCCCAGGTTCCGAGGTAGAGGGGTACCAGGAGGGCTGGGAGGTGTCGCTTGGCCAGCCATACGCGGTTTCTGGCCACCATGCGGTGGTAGACGGCGTGCCGGGTGGGTGAGGTCCATGGGTGCTGAAGCACGATGTCCGGTTCGTAGCGGATGTGCCAGCCGTCGTCGAGGGCCCGCCATGCGAGGTCGGTCTCCTCGTGTGCGTAGAAGAATGCGTC
>NZ_JBFAIP010000104.1:0-20243 GCF_040654775.1 Streptomyces sp. NPDC050636 | reverse complement strand
TCCGCTTATCGACGTCGCCGGCCCCCGGGGGGGGGGGCCGGCGACGGGTTCTCGCGGCAGGGGCGGCTACCGGATCGGCATGCCCGAGAGGGTGTCTGTCTGGCCAACTGCAGCACTCAACGGGAAGCTGACTGAGCCTCTCCGGGCGCCGGGACCGGGATCAGTGGAGATCAGTGGAGATCAGCGGAACCAGACGACGAGTCGCACGTTGTCCACGCCGTGGAGTTCGCCGAGGGTTCGCATCACCCTCCAGACGGGTCCCCAGTGGGTTTCGTCTCCTGCGACACCGTCGCGGCGTCGGGCGCCGGAGCTGTCTGTCTCCTGCCAGTCGGCGGAGGCGAGCTCGGACCAGGTGATCCACGTTGTGCCGTGTACGTCGGCGGGTCCGCCGCAGGCGGCGTACTCGGTCCTCAGCCCCTCTGACGCATCACTTGGAAAGCCGCGGCCTTCGGCCAGGGGGCGGAAGCCGAAGGAGTTGCGGACGCCGAAGAGGCACGCAAGGGCGTCGTAGGCGTTGCCGTTGTTGAGCAGGAAGAGGTCGATGGCGGCAAGCCACGGAAGTGCTGTCCGTCCTCTCCGCCAACGCCGACGTCCCCACGCTGACCGCGGCCATCGACGCCGTGCTCGCGCAACGAGAAGATTTGCAGCAGCGCCGGAAGGCGCAGAACACGGGTGTCGATCGCCGCGCCGCCCGACCGCGGAAAGTGTCGTCTCACGTGGAAAGTGTCGTCCGACACGCCCCGTCGTTTGCCTCGGCTAAGGCATGGGGCTGAGGTCGCCTTCGAGGACGGTCTGGATGATCTGGGGCCGGTCCCAGAGGGCCAGGAGTTCGTTGGCGATGGCCACGATGGGCAGCGGGTCCTGGTTGCCGTGCACCTTGATGGCGGCGGCCGACAGGCTGCGTGGGACGGCTCCGGCGTCGAGGAGGACGCGCCAATCCTCCGGGCCGACCTCCAGGAACTCCAGGCCGGTGAGCTCGGCGATCTCCAGAGGGTCGGCGAGCGTGCCGGGGTAGGCGGCAAGGGTCCGCAGACGGGGCAGTTCGGTGACCGGGGCGAGGCTGAGCGGCGCACTGTCCCACACACCGATGGACAGCACCTCCAAGCCGGGGTGGGCGGCGGCCTCGACGCTCGGCAGGCTTCGGATGTTGACGTGGGCCACGGCGGGCGGCTGGTCTCCGCCTGAGCCGCCACGTCGCTTGCTGCGCTGGTTCATCACCAGGTCGGTGAGCGAGTCGGCGACCAGGGAGGCGCCAACGTTCCCCTCATGGCCGATCATGATGATCTGCCCTGTATGTCCACGCGGGCCGGGGGTCAGGTCCACCGCCAACCGGTCGCCACCGCCGTTGTCCCCGAAGGCGATCCAGCCGGGTGAGCCGACCAGGCCCTGCACCGCCGCGTCGGGCGGCGTGACGACCGCCTCCATCGCCGCGAACTCCCAATGACAGTGACGGGACGACGCGTCGGCGATGTACAGGTCGTCCAACGCGAAGAGCTCGCAGCCGACCGCCATGGATTCGCGTTCCGCCGCCTCGTAGTCGTCGCCCCAGTCCTCCCACCGCGCCCGTGTCACCTGGTAGAGCGCCTTGAGCTCGTCGGGCAGTGTGACGCCGAGGCGTGCTTCCGCAGCGGTGATCTCCGCCTCCGTCGCACCGATGGCGTCGGGCAACCGCTCACGCAGCGTCCGCTCCAGCAGATCCTGATCCGCCGAAGGGGCCGGCACCGCCCCGGGCACCGGATCGGGAAGTCGGCGCAAGGGCTCCGGAAGGGCGCCCTCGACCAGGATGAGCACCCCCGGGTCCGGGGTGCCGATGCCGGGCTCCACGGCGGGGCTGGGCCCGAGCAGGCGGAGCGCGGTCTTCCCGGTCGGCGAGATCTCCGCCGCGAACGAGATGTCGTCGACGCCGACGTCCGCGAGCGCGTGCTGCACCCGCTTCACCGCCTCGAACTCGTCCCGCATGTCTTCGACCTGGGCGGCCCGACCGGGCGACGGCAGCCGTCGCTGCAGGGGCAGACTCCAGCCGTGCCGCCCGATGCGTCCCGCCACGCGGACGGACGGAGAAGCCTGCCCCTCCGCGTCGCCGACCCGCAGGAGCCGTAGCACGGGCTCCCAGGTCGCGAAGTCGTGTATGGAGGGCAAGGGGGGCGTCTGATCAACCATGCGCAGACCGTACGCGGGGCCACTGACATCGAAGGCCGCCGGGCCCCGCGCGGCTACGGGCCAACAACGACACTCAGCGGGGCCGAATAGGGCCTTTCCGACCCTGCCCCATCGGACAGGTCCTAGGAGGCTCACGGGCCACCCATAGCGCTCAGTCGCACACGGGCAGCCGCCGACAACGCCTGCAGGCTCCCCAAGCGCGGGTTGCGCACCGCCCTCGCCGTCGCGGTGACCGGCGCTGCCCTCGCCCTCCCGGCCGGCACGGCGTTCGCCATGTCGACGGACTACGTCAAGGAGGTCAAGGTCGGTAACGGCGACACCATCAAGCTGGACAGCAAAACCGAAACCGCCGGCGTCGAGGACCCGAGCACGGCGTCGGGCCCGGCTGACGACGGCTGATCGTCCTGCCCCAGCGGCGGCTCCCGGCCCCATTCTCCAGCCGGGAGCCGCCTCGCCATGCGGCAGGCGGTGCGGCACACCGAATTGCGGCGGCCCCGGGCGCTGTTACAGGGTGAACAGGGCGCGGCTGGCGATGGTGGTGTCCTGGAGCGGTCTGAGCACCAGGCGTACCAAAGCCAGGGCATTGTCGTCACCGGCAATGCGGTTGGCGCTGAGTTCGCCGCAGGTCAGGCACCGGTGAATGAGCATCCATTCGCCGTCCTGCCGTGCCGACATGCTCAGTGCCTCCATACGGCCGTAGCAGTCCGAGGCGCGGTCGCCGGGGATGCGGCGGTCGACGTGACGGCTGGCCAGGCAGTGGGGGCAGTGATTGCGATGTGCGGTGCCTGGGGCGTTCAACGACACCTCCAGGCGGCAGTCCACGCACCGGAAGTCGCCGGCGCGGTGGCCGCCTTGCCCGTGCAGGACATCCTTGTGTCGCTGCGGACGCCGGGCCTGAGCGTGGCTTCGCGGGTGCTTGCGTCGTGGCATGGTCGTCTCCCTTCCGCGGGCCTCTGTCACAGGGCGCCGAACGCTTCGAGCGGGAACGGCGGCTGTGCCAGGGGGCGGACGGCCATGCGCATCAGGATGAGCTGGTTGTCGTCCGTGCAGACCGGGTTCGAGGTGAGTTCGTCGCAGCGCACGCAACGGTGGATGACCATCCAGTCACCGGTGCGCAGCACGGCGATGGCGATCGGGGCCATACGGCCGTGGCACTGGCTCGGACCACCCTCGACATGGTCGGTGACGTGCTGGGAGTGCAGGCACGACGGGCAGTGATTGCGGTGGATGCCGTCGGCGGCGAAAGTGGACACGGTCAGACCACACCGTGCACAGGCGAAGCTGTCGATCTTCAGGGTGTTGTGCGGGTTGTTCGGGCGAGTCTTGTTGGGGCTGGACACCCGGGTGCTCCTTGCTGAGGAATTTGCGATGACAGCAAGAGCCGGCCGAGCGGGCCTCGACACAGGCCGCGTGCGCCCTCCACGCCCCTATGACATGGGGTGAGGGCAGGCAGTGCGGTCGATCAGAGCACCGGAACGTGCGTCCGGTCGCCGCCTGGGAACGGCGGCAACAGCGACGGACGGTCGTGCGGTGCGAGGTGAGGCGCGCTCGGCGCAGGCTGGAACATAAAACACCCTTCCCAAGGGCCACATGGCCCGGTCGGCCACCCAGGTACGGGCCCAACGTATGGGCATCTTTGCGGCGTGAGCCACCGAATTTTCTCCGGTCGCTGTCGGATCCGGTCGCTGTCGGACTCGCCCGCTCTGCACTTCGGCCTTCTCACCGGGTGCAAGCCCAACAGAGGGGGCCCAATGCCATGCTCGCCGCGTGCGATGACTTGATGGCCTCAATGAGAAGTCACTCAGCACCGTACGTCGATGACAGGGCCTGCGGGGTCCGTCATCCAACGCGCCCGGGGTACCTTGCCGGCCGGTACCGGACCCTCGGTCGCTGCGGAGGAGGAGCGTACTGGCGCGGGTACAGGGCGCCGTAGACCTCTCGGCTCGTCTCGTAGTAGATGAGACCGGCGTCCGTTGGGGAGTAGTACTTCACATCCTGCTGGGTGTCGAGCCGTTCGCGGATCAAGGGTCGGCCGTTGACGCGTCGGTCGAGGAGCCCGGGCCAGACGTCGGGATCGAAAGACTCGTGCAGTTCGACCCCCTGCTCCGGCCGTTCCACCCGCCTTCCCGCACCCGACAAGGACACCAGCGCTCTCCACTGGCGGAAGGTCATCGCATCATCGAGGAAATCCGCGAGGAAGCCGGCGGCTGCCTGAGGCGCGGACTCGATGCGGTGATGCGTTTGCGCCAGCAGCGCCTCGGCGTTCCTTCGCTCCCGGTCGTTCTGCGCGTAAGCCGCCTCCGCGGTGTATCGCTCGCGTTCTTTGAGGAGCGCCCGGTAGTTGCCGATCTCCTGGTTCACCAGGCGGCACACAACACCGGCCGGGTGACCGATGAGAGCGGCCAGCGCGAGGAGGTCATCCTCGTCCGGGTCCACTACAGCAGGCATGCCGACTTCGTGGGCGCGCTTGAAAAGCGCGCCCAGGTGCTCGGTGGCCTGCTCCCGCCGTTGCACCGCGGACGGATGGGAGTGCAGGGCCAGAGTCACGGTGCGCAGGGACACGCCGAGCACCTCCGCGAGTCGTACCGGCACCGTTCCGCGTCCTCGCGACGGTAGCCATGCCTCCTGCTCGATCCTGCGGTAGGTGCTGCGGCTGATCCCGATCACTTCGGCCAGACGTGCTGCGGTCAGACCTCGCTGACGCCGCAGCAGTTCCAGGCTCAGAACGTCGACATCAGGCGATGGGGGGCACAGCGCACGGGCATCCGGATGACCGAGGGCACCCGCCAGCTCCGCCACACGGCGGGCTTCAGGGACGCGTTTCCCCTTCTCGTACGCGAGGATCGCGGCCTTGGACGTACCCACACGTGCCGCCAACCGGGCGGCGCTGAGCCCGGCTTGCTGCCGTAGGATCCGCAGCGCCGCGCCATCGAACGTGCCTGTGCCCCGCGCCACACTGCCTCCTGTATCGCCCATCCGGCTCAACCCGAGGGTACCGTTTAGGGTTATGTGTGCGAACTACCTGTCCCCGCAGTGAGAGTAAATTTGCGTTTTGCCTGGTCAGGGAATCGATTGGGTACCGCTTAGGGCTATAGGCGTTTGTGTAACCCCATACATCGATGCATTCTCTAGAAGAAGGCGGGACGGGCTTCCGTCCTCTAACGTCGCCGATGCACGGCGTACGCGGTGCATTCAAGCGCTGAAGCGCATATAGAGGAGAGGGGCCCGCGCCCCGGTGGCCACCAGACGCGCGAACCCCTCTTGGACCGCTTCAGATTCTGAGCGGCGGGTGTGGTGTCAGCCACACCCGCCGCCGCCGAACAGTGCCGGCAACACCACCTTGATGAGGAACATAAGCACCTCGAAGGCGGACTGCTGGAAGCGTTCACGCGTCCAGAACCTGGGGTCCTTCTCGTCGTCTCCGAGCGGGGACAGCGATCCGGACATGCGGTATCACCCCCTTTCCATCGGTAGGCCTTAAGGCGCCCACCGAGCCAGGAAGGTGACGGAACAAATCTTAGCGTGTTCGACGTACATCCCCGGGGCACTGCTGCCCTGGTGGTCGCGGCCGTACCAAACAGTTCCTCTATGAGGCGTAGCCGTCGCGGACCGCAGAGCGGCAAGCTCCAAGCCGCCCGCTCCTGCCCGCTGTTGGCTCGCCGCATCGCAGGGGAGCCGGCCAGCGGGGGCCCGAATCCGCCAGCCGCCGGGGCCGCATAGCGCGCATGCGCGACCGGCGGACCACGGAAACACCGCCGCAAATCTCCTCACTGCAAAGGTCGTTGACGATGACCGGACAGCCGGGCACGCCGCCTCCGCGCCTCGGGTCGGCGAGTGCCAGGTCATCGCAGAGCAGCCGACCGCGCGCCTGGACGAGCTCAGCCGATACCTGGACTACCCGGGAGCCGTTTGCCCCCTGACGCTCCGTGACACGCGGGGCAAATTCACCGGCCCGGACGCTGTGGAGGTGGCGTGACCTGCGGATACGTCACGGCTGGTAAGCGTGAGCCCGGTACTCGTGAGGCCGAGCGGCAGTGCACGAAGCGGCTGGGCACCGCGCCGGGTGCAATTCCTCTGCACGCCTGAGCAGGCGGCCGTGCACTTCTTCAGCGCACCTGAGCAGGCGGCCCGGCTACGCATACGATCCAGAGCCATGACCACGACCGGCGTTGCCTTGCCAACCACCGGGCAGGTCCGCAGACTCGCCGCGTTCGCCACCGGCCAGGTGCAGCAAGGCCATCAGCATGCTCTACGCCCGCCCGCTCCTGGGTGCCCTACGCAGTGAACTGGACGCCTACGAGTCGAAGAAAGGTTGTCGGACGACGTGGCCCGCACCGGATGACCGACGCTGTTGGGAAAGTCGAGGGCACACCCAGAGCAATTACGCGACGCTGGTTGTTCATTCGCCGTAGCCATAGGGGGAACAGGTCCTGTTCGGTCCGCAGGCCGGCCTCCGCGCTGACAGGGGGCGTTCACGGTTCTGGGTACGGTTCTGGGTACGGCCCTGGGCGACTACGGACGCAGCCAGCGACTGTGTGCCCAGCCTGATGGCTTCCGGGTAGTCCCTGCTGCCTACCGCGGCTTGACGGCAGCAGCTCGGCTGCGCCCCCGCCGCTGACCGACCGTCGGCACGGCAGAGGGCCCCGGCGGCCAACCATCCCGCCGGGGCCCTCCGCGGGCAGCTGTCAGAGTGCCCCGCCCAAACTCCAGGCGGAGCATGTCGTCAGGCGTGCGCTCGCAGCGCAGCAATCAGCCATTCGAAGGCCGGCGCCTGCGACGGGAACGGTGGCCGGCCATTGAGCACCCCCAGCAATTGCCAGTACCGCTCCACCCTGCGGTCGGTGAAGGTGGCCAACCGGTCGGCCAGCCGGGCGCGTTCCGCCGAGGGCAGATCCGGGTCGACGATCCGGTCCAGGATCTCCTTGCCCTCGGCCGACTCCGGGGCAACGCCCTCGCGCACGGCCCGACCGGCGTGCTCCGCGACCTGCGCCGGGTCGTGGCCCAGCGGCTCCTGCCCTGCCTGCGCACCGGCCACAGCCATCTCGCGTGCCCGTTTCCGAAATTCCTCATCGCCGACCAAGTCGGCCAGCTCAACCCAGGCGTCCACCTGCTCGGGGGTGGGGTCGGCGGGCAGTTCCGCCGGCATGGTGCGCATGGCCTGGGCAATATGGCCGCCGGGCGCGTTGGGGTCAACGCCGTCGAAGGTCTCGTGGACGAAGTCGTCGATGATCCGCTGCCGCTCGTCTGCGGACATCCGGGCCAGCTTGTGCATAAGTCTCATCTCCTCGGTCGTACTGCCATGTCGAGCGACCCGCTGCAGCACCGCGCGCCGCACCTGCAGCGTGCGGATCTCCGTGTCCAGCGCGCGCAGGTGCGCCCTGGCCACGTCGCGTACCGTCACCTGCCTGGCCAGCACCCGGCGCACCGTGTCCAAATCCAATCCCAGCTCACGCAGGGTGCGGACCAGGTCAAGGCGGGCGACGGCCTCGGTGTCGTAGAGCCGGTAGCCGCCCGCCGAGCGGCCGGTCGGCGCGACGACGCCGCTGTCGGACCAGAAGCGGATCGTGCGCACGGAAAGTCCGGTGCGGCGGGCGAGCCCGCCGATGGTCAACAACTCGGTGTGGTCGCTCACGAGAGCAATCCTCAACCCTCCAGCCGGTGGAGACTCAAGCCCCTTTCTCCGGACCCCGGCCGTACTCCGCGTGGGCCATGTCCTGCAGGGCATCGACGGGGTCTACTCCCCCACCACCCTGGGCATGGAACTGAAGATCGCGGAGGCGCTCCAGGAGTGCTGGGAGCAGTGGGAGCAGTCGCTCAAGCCGGTCATCGACCGCTGCGATCGAGCGCATCGATGGACCCCATCCCGCAGCCTGCCTCTTCAGCTGCATGACCTGGGCATTCACCTGTCACAGGGGCGCGCGCTCGGCCGGGTCCACCGGCCCTCAGTCGGGTCCACGGTGCAGCCCCGTCTCCCAGAAATCTCCCAAACCGCGATCAGCCGGTGTCATCGGTGTGGGGAGGCATGCCCCTCCCCTGGCCTCCATCAGCTCGGCAGCATACGGACCAGTGCATCGCGCAGACGGGTGCGCTCGGTGGTCATGAACCGGTGCAAGGTACGGGAGGCGAGGGCGACTCGTTGCGCGCTGCGGCGGCGCTCCGCGTCGTAGGCGTGCAGAGCGGACGGCAGGCCGCCCGCGCCGTGCTCGGCCACGGCCCGGGTCAGGGCCTCTGCGTCGAGGATCGCCGTGCATGCCCCCTGGCCCAGATTGGGTGTCAGGGCATGCGCCGCGTCTCCGACCAGTGCGACCTTCCCACTGTGGACGAAGGCGGGGAGTGCGGGGAACAGGTGCCGCATCTCGTAGCGGATCCAGGTGGCCGGGTCGGTCCCGTTGAGGATCCGCGGAATGGGATCGTGCCAGTCGGCGAAGTGATCGCGAAGCTGCTCGGCGGTGGTGGCTTCGGGCACGGTGGCGTACCAGTTGGTGCGGCCCGGCTCGACCGGGGTCATCCCGAAGAACCGGCCGCTGCCCCAGGTCTCGCCGTAGACGCCGCTCTCGAAGTCGGCGGTGCCGATCCAGGCGACCGTCCCTACGTACCGCGGGCCACTGCGCGCACCGAAGCACGCGCCGCGCACGGCACTGCGGATTCCGTCGGCGCCCACCACCAGGTCGTTGTCGCCCAGGAGCGCGTCCACATCGCAGATGTTCACACCGAGCTCTAGCGGTATGCCCAAAGCGTCCGACTCGGCCAGCAGAGCATCGATCAAGTGGGGGCGGGAGACCAGCAGTTCGGGCCGACCCGCCTTCCGCTCGATGCGCTCCAGCGGAAGGCTCGTCATCGTCTCCCCCCGCGGGGTACGAATCCGGGCGCCCCGGTAGGGCACGGCCCGAGTCCAGAGGGACTCGCCCACCCCGAGCCGGTCGAGGGCGGCCTGCGCGGTGGGATGGATGCCGAAGGCCGTGCCGTACCGCTCCAGCTCGCTGCGGCGTTCCACGATGGATACCGCCCAGCCGGCACGGCGCAGCCCGATCGCCGTAGCCAGGCCGGCCACTCCCGCTCCCACGACGACCGCCGTGCTGCTCATGCCGGCCTCCCGTCGCGGACGGCGGTGCGGTCGCGCTGCCACTCCGGGCGGTCCACGAAGTGGTCGTCGTGCAGCTCCTGGGAGTCGAGCAGCTCCTGGAGAGCGGCCTTCCCCGTGCGTACGCGGTCGAGCAGCCGGAAGTGCTCGAAGCACTCGATCCCCGGCGCGATGAGGATCAGCGGGTCTGCGCTCCAGCCGTCGGCGGCAAAGGCGTGCGGGGTCCGCGGCGCCACCGCGGCCACGTCACCCTCCTCCAAGGTCGCGATGTCCGCGCCGACGAGCACTCGTGCTCTGTCGCTCGACGACCCGCCCACCTTCTCCGCGTCCACGGCGCGGGCGATGACCGCCCCGGAGCCATTCGGAACGAACAGTGACATAGCGGTCCCCTGTCTCCTTCTCCGGCCCCATGGCGGGAGTTGTGGCCCGTCCGTGCGTGGTCTCGCGCAAGAGGAGTATGGCAGTCGCCGCCACCACAGCGGCGGTGACTCCGTGTACGCCATAAGTCGTGCCTTGGGAGCCGTCGTTGGCCACGACGACGAGCTTGCCGCCGGCCGGGATGACCGTGGCCGCCAGCAGTGTCCGGCACAGCGCGCGGCGGTACCACAGAGCGGTTACTTGGTTCTTCCAAGTCGACACTTGGAAAATCCAACTACTGTCGCTACGCTGCCACAGCATGATCACAAGCAGGGAAGACGGTTACGAGCTCTCCACAGACCCGGACCGTCTCGACGTCGACCTCGTACACCACTGGCTCTCGACTGATGCGTTCTGGGCGCTGGGACGGAGCCGGGAAACGGTCCAGCAGTCGGTGCGCGGCTCTCTCAACTTCGCCGTCTATAACGCCGCCGGTCCTCAAGTCGCTTACGCGCGTATCGTCACCGACTGGGCAACCTTCGCCTGGCTGTGCGACGTCTACGTCGCCCCTGCGCACCGCGGCAAAGGTCTCGGCACCTGGATGGCCGGCGCTGTTCGCGACCACCTTGCTCCCTACAAGCTCAAGCGCGTCCTGCTCTCCACCCTCGACGCTCACGAGCTCTACTCGAAGGTTGGCTTCGCCCCCTTGCCGAACCCCGAGAACCTGATGGTCTTGAACCCGGCGCAATGAATAGGCACGCCGCAGGGCTAACTGATCGATTTGTCATGCGGCTGAGCCGGCAGGCCGGCTCTGGTGCAGGGGTGAGACAGGACGGAAAGGGCGGGGGAATCCCGGTATGCGTGTTGTGATCTTGTGCGGTGGAGAGAGCCCGGAGCGAGACGTCTCGCTGGCCTCGGGCTGGTCGGTTGCCCGGGCTTTGCTTGAGCAGGGGAACGAGGTGGTGCTGGTCGACCCGGCCGCTGCGGTGCCGGTCTTGGCCGGGCCGCTGCAACCCGGTGATGTGGTCGACGGGTTCACGGTCCGGAAGGAGCCGCCGTCCCTCTCGGACCGGCATCAGTTGCGGTGGCGCATGCACGCCGCACTGACCGGCGGTCCGGTCCTGGAGCTGCTACGCGGCGCGGAGTTGGTGTTCCTGGGGCTGCACGGCGGTTGGGGCGAGGACGGGCATGTGCAGGCGCTGCTGGAGATGGCTGGCGTGCGGTTCACGGGTGCGGGCAGCGCCGCGTGTGCGGCGGCGTGGCACAAGGGGCGGGCGCAGGCGGTGCTGGGTGCGGCAGGTTTGCCGGTGACCGAGCGGGTGCTGTGGCGGGCTGGGGCGTGTGAGGTGCCGCAGGACGTGGAGCGGCTGGTGGCGGCTGGGCCGGTGGTGGCCAAGCCGGTTGCGGACGGTTCGAGTGTGTCGGTCTACCGGGTCGACTCGCTGCCGCAGCTGGCACAGGTTGCGGCCGAGGTGCACTCCGGTGATGTTGAGCTGCTGGTGGAGCCGTTCCTGTCGGGGCGGGAGTTCACCGTGGCCGTGGTCGGCGACCAGGTGCTCCCCGTGGTCGAGATCGAGCTGACGACGCCGCTGTTCGACTACACGGCCAAGTACCAGCCCGGGGCGGTCAGCGAAGTGTGTCCGGCGCGGGTCCCGGCCGACTTCGCGTCCCAGCTACAGGAGTTGGCCCTGCGCGCGCACCAGGCTCTGGGCTTCGGCAGTGATGCCTACTCGCGCACCGACTTCCGCTGCGATACCGGCGGCGAGCCGATGTGCCTCGAAGTGAACGCGCTCCCGGGCCTGACGGCGACGAGCCTGCTGCCGCTCGCAGCGACCGGGGCCGGCTGGACCTACCCCGACCTGATTCAGAGCATCGTGGACCTCGCGACGCGCTGAGCACGGGCGCCTCGAAGGTTGGTGTGAACTGATGGCCTTCCCCACCACGTTCATCTCACGAGCTCCTCGCCGTGCACGCCGACCTGCGGGGTCGGGCGCACCGGCGAATCACTCCAGGAGGAACATTCTGCGGGCTTCCCAGTCACGGAGCCGAATCTCTGTCCCCAGGGAGTCACTCCGCAGGCTGACGTGCGTTCCTCCTAGCGGTGGAGGGAAGGTCTGCCGTAGGCCGACGATCATTCACCGGAGATCGCGAAGACTGACGGGCATGACGACGACCAACCCCGAGCGCTGTGTGACGTTTCCGCAAGGCACGAAGCATCCCGTCCCGAGATGGGCGGACATCACCGCGCACGCGATCCCGCTTCTGCTGCTGCCACAGTGCCTGTGGCGCCTGCCCTACTCCTTCGACTTCCGCATGGGGATGATCGATCCAAACGCACCGGAGTGGGTGTGGTGGGCCGTCCCCTACGTGTTCGGACTCAGCATCGTCTCGGAGGCATTGGCGCTGCTCTCCTTCGGCCTGGTGCGAGGCTGGGGCGAGGTGGCGCCCCGCTGGCTGCCGGTCATCGGGGGAAGGCGCATTCCGCCCTTCGCAGCTATCGTCCCCGCCGCGCTCGGCGGCCTGGGCGCGACTGCCTTCTGGGCGCCCACGCTGCTGCACTGGCTCCACGTCCCCGGCTTCGACGGACTTGGGTTCTCCACCATCTGGTGGGAGATACTGGCGAAGGTCTGCATCACCCCAGGCATGTTGTGGGGCCCTCTGGTGCTGGCGCTGACCTACGCCTACTACGTACGCCGCTGCCGACCCACACGCTGACCGACGGTTGATCACACCCGCGGCAGGTTGCGGCAACACTGCCGCTCACTTCCTCCACATGGCGCAGCACCGCCAACCGGTGCCTCGCGCGCCTCGATAGCTCGCGTTCGGTCATCATGCAGGTCTCCTAGGGAAGAGAGACCCACCCGTCAACAAGGTCCGTCAGTTTTGGACCTAGCGCGCGGCGAGCCGCTCCATCAGGGCGGCGCTGCGCGCCAGCACCTCCCGCTCCTCGCCGGTGAGCTCGATCTCAATGGCCTGAGCGAGCCAGCCGGCCCTGCGCCCGCGCTCCGCATCGAGAGCGGCCCGTCCCGCAGGGGAGAGCTCGACCAGGGCTTTGCGGCCGTCCGTGGGGTGCGCCCGGCGGACGACCAGGCCCTGTTCCATGAGCAGTCCGACCGCACGGGCCATGGACTGGGGTCGTACGCGCTGATCCGCGGCGAGATCGCTGGTGGTCATGGCCCCGTCGCGATCAAGGGTGCCGAGCACGGAGACCTGGCCGTGCGGGATCCGATCCTCGTGCTTCACGCGCCGCGTGAGCTTACCCATCGCGGTACGCAGTTCGGTGGCGACGGCGGCGGGTTCCGGGGTGGGCATACGGCACTTTAACCGGTGACCACCAGCGAGACTGCGCACCCTGTCTGTACAGCTGAACTGAACAGCCGAACTGAACAGCTTAACTAAACAGCTGAACTGAACAGCATTGCTGTAGAGTTGGCGTTGTCGCGGCACGCGCCACCGTTGTCGCAGCAGGACCGCGGCGTGCGTCAACGCGAAGGACCTCCCATGGTTTCCACGGCAGTTGAGTCCACCGTCATTCAGTCCGTCACCGCCCGCAGGGTCCTCGACAGCCGGGGCAACCCCACTGTCGAGGCCGATGTCCTCCTCGTCGACGGGTCCCTGGGCCGCGCCGCAGTCCCGTCCGGCGCCTCGACCGGCGCACGGGAAGCCGTGGAGTTGCGTGACGGGGACCCCGGACGCTGGCACGGCAAGGGCGTCGACCGTGCGGTCGCCCACGTCAACGGCGACATCGCGTCAGCGGTCATGGGGCGCGACGCCGACGATCAGGCGGGCCTCGATGCCGCACTCGTCGCACTCGACGGAACGGCGGACAAGTCCCGCCTCGGCGCCAACGCACTTCTCGGCGTCTCCCTCGCCGCCGCCAAGGCCGCTGCGGCGGCCCACCGCCAGCCTCTCTACCGCTACCTCGGCGGCGTCGACGCCCGCCTCCTCCCGCTGCCGATGATGAACATCGTCAACGGCGGCGCCCACGCCGACAACCCGCTGGACTTCCAGGAGTTCATGATCGCTCCGGTGGGTGCGGAGACCTTCGCGGAAGCCGTCCGCATGGGTTCCGAGGTCTTCCACACGCTCCGTCGCGACCTGCTGTCCGCCGGGCACGCCACGGGCGTCGGCGACGAGGGTGGCTTCGCGCCCGCGCTGCGCACCGCTGAGGAGGCGCTCGACTTCGTGATGACCGCCATCGAGCGCACCGGCTACCGCCCCGGCACGGACATCGGCCTGGTCATGGACCCGGCGTCGTCGGAGTTCTTCCGCGACGGGGCGTACGACTACGCGGGCGAGGGGGTGCGCCGCACGCCCTCCGAGCACGCCGAATACCTGACCAAGCTGATCGACGCGTACCCGATCGTCTCCATCGAGGACCCGATGGCCGAGGACGACCTGGACGGCTGGCGGGAGCTGACCGCCCGCGTCGGCGACCGCTGCCAGCTCACCGGCGACGACGTCTTCTGCACCAACGAGGGTCTGCTGCGCGAGGGCATCCGCACCGGCGTCGGCAACTCCGTCCTGGTCAAGGTCAACCAGATCGGCACCCTGACCGAAGCCCTCGCCACGGTCGCCACCGCGCACCGTGCGGGCTGGACCGTCGTCATGTCGCACCGCTCCGGCGAGACGGAGGACACCACCATCGCGGACCTGGCGGTCGCGACGGGCTGCGGCCAGATCAAGACCGGATCGCTGTCCCGGTCCGACCGTACGGCGAAGTACAATCAACTCATCAGGATCGAAGAGGAGTTGGGCGCATCGGCGCGGTACGCGGGCGGAGCGGCACTGCACCGTTCCTGACGAACTGCAGTGCCTCTTCGACCAAGAGCCCTCGGTAACAGTGACATTCCACTGTCGATCAATAGCGTTGTGTCGTGTCCGACGCTCCGCTGCGCCGGCGGGTGACCGCGGCCACGAACAAGGGCGAGGCGTTCAACGGCTTCTCCCCGTGGATCGGCTTCGGCAAGGGTGCGGCCGGCGCGGTGCCGGCTCGTCGTTAAGGAAGCTGTCACCCGGTACTCGCGATTGCGACGCATGACCGCGATCACCAAGTCCCGGCCGCCGCGTCCGCGTTGCCGCTGGCGTGCGAGCTACAGGCTGCGGAGCCGTGCACCTCGGGTTTGGTTTCCGGGCCGGAGCCTCAGCCGTTGGCCAGGGTGCGGCCGAGGAGAGGGAGTAGGCGGTCCCAGTGAAGCTGCAGTGCGGCGGGGTTGAAGGCGTCGGTGTCGGACATGGTGAAGCCGTGGACGGTGCCGGGGTAGATCTCGGAGGTGTAGCCGACACCCGCGGCGTCCAGGGCCTGGTTGAGCTCGCCGAGGGCCTCGGGCGTCATGTCGGTTTCGGCGTGGCCGAGGTGGACCTGGGCGGTGAGCTTGGAGAGGAGGCGGTGCAGGCTGTCGGGCCCGTCGGCGCCCACCGGGCCGTGGAATCCGGCGACGGCGGCCACCTGGCCGGGGTGGGCCGCGGCGGTGCGCATCGCCAGGAGGCCGCCTATGCAGTAGCCGGTCACCGCGACCGGTCCGGCGCCGACCTCGGGCTGGGTGGTGAGGAACCTGAGGTAGGCGTCGGCGTCGCTCAGGACACGTTCGGCGGTGTGCGCCTCGATCAAGGGCATCAGCTGGGCGACGACCGCGGGCCGGGCCTCTTCTCCGATGTGCTCGGGAAGTTCGATCAGCGGTGCCGGGCCGTGCCGGTAGAAGAAGTTGGGGACGAGCACGTAGTACCCGTGCCCGGCCAGTTCGCAGGCCATCTCCCGCAGCACGGGCCGGATGCCGAAGGCGTCCGCGTACATCAGCACCCCTGGGTGCCGCTCGCCGTGGTCGGGGAAGGCGGCGAAGGCGTCGGCCTGGCCGTCCGTGGTGGGAATCTGCAACATCTTGGTGGGAATAGCGGATCTTCCTTCCTTGGAGTTCACCGAACTAACGTTTATGGCACTAACGTTTTCGGCGTGAGTGACCGTACATCGTTAGTCGCACTAACGCAATGAGTAGGATGGGCGCCATGACCAGAGCCGAAGCCGCGGACATGCCCGACGACGGCGCGCGCAAGACGCCCGACAGGCTGCGTCGACAGGCGAGCCGACTGTTGTCGCAGCTGACCGTGCGGTCGGACCGGCTGATCAACGAGGGGCTGGCCCAGGTCGACGCCCGCAAGTGGCACTACGCCGTGCTCGCCTCACTGCAGGAGTACGGGCCGGGCAGCCAGGCGACGCTGAGCCGGCGCACCGGCATCTACCGCAGCGACATGGTCGGCGTGCTCAACGAACTGGCCGAGCGTGACCTCGTCGAGCGGGTGCCGGATCCCGACGACCGGCGCCGCAACATCATCACGATCTCCGCCCGAGGCCGCCGTCGCCTACCCCGCCTCGACAGGGTCCTGGACGACCTCCACGACGAACTGCTCGCGCCGCTGAGTCCGGCCGAACGCGACCAGCTCGTGCAGTTGCTCACCCGCTTGCTGGACCACCACACCCAGACCTCCTGACCCCGCATAGTGGCATCCGACATCAACGTTGCCCGGGGCGCTGTTTCATAGGTGGTCGCTCGTGAAACAGACGGCCGCCCAGCGGCCCACCTGCGGCGATCGTGTTTCATGAGTTGGTGCAAACGGCTGGGCGCCTGAAACACCCTCATGAAACGCTGCAAGCTGTCTTCGGTGACCCAGCCCCTTCTTGGGCTGCTGGTCAGAGTTGACCGCTGATCCGTTGAGCCAGCCCCTCGAAGAGCTCTTGAAGACTGGCTGCGGCAAGGTCGAACTGACCGAACCACGAGGCGGTGGAGGACCTCCAAACCCGACCAGAGCCCGCCAATGCGAACAGATGGCCGCCGCCGTCACTGGCAAACACCAGACCAGGCTCTTCCCCGTCGATCTGGATGGACCCGTACTCGCGGAAGTGGCTTGCGACCGTTGAGGACGAATGGATGAAGAAACCGCTGTCCACATCGGGCAGGGAAACCTCTTCGATCACCCAGTACATCGTGGTCAGGTCCGAGGGTATCGGCGTCAGTTCCACGAGCGTGCCCGTCGCCTTGTGACTCTCCTCCGTTGCGAGCGCGACGACGTTCCTGCCGGGCGGGAAGCCGTGCCGCACCTGGAACGACTGCATGAGTTCCGTGAGTGCCGCATCCGCCTGCTCGCACCAGACCCGGACCCACTCGGCATCAAGCCGTTCATCAGCCACGATCGACCTCTTCAGCCCCCAGGGGACTCGCCATCCGCGAGCCCGGAAGAACATACCGGAGCTCCGTGAGTCCCAGTGATCACTGGCCCCTTGGAATCGATCCCAGGGAGGAGATGCCCAGGGGCTGCATCCACGGCACTCCACGGGGCCATCCCCACGGGTGCGGGGACCGGTCCTCGAAGGGGACGGTTCACCCCACGCGTCGCCTGACACGATCTGCTGAGCCCGATACACGTATCATGATCGTCGAATCGAGCATCTGGCGCGATTCACAGCCTTCGCCGACACTGACACTCGGCACGACACCCCACCGGACGGGCCCAACAGCATCGTCTCCACGGCTATGTCGGCATAGCTGAGCCTCGCCGACGTCTGGGCCACGGCATCACCCCCCGACGTTATGGCTGGCCCAGCCGCATCCAAGAGTTCGTCGACGCCGGCCTGACCGTGTGACCCATCACAGCCCGACCACCGCTTACGGCCGTAGAACACCAAGGAACCTCATGCCCCCCTCAACACCGCAGCCGCACAACAAGATCGCTGCCAATCTCCCTCGTCCTGCGAAGCCCGACTACAGCAACGTCTTCATCGAACCGGTCTACAGGAACAACTTCCTCGAAGCCGACCTGGAAGACGATCTCGACGTGCCTGCCACCCCCCGCGCCGAATACTGACGATCTTGGGCCCGGAGCGGCATCTGGCATCGAGGGCGAGGTGGCGTGTGTGCGGGAGCTGGTCACCGATGCCGCTCTGTTCATAAGGCTCGTCAACGATGTCGGGACCCGGCTGCTCGAACAGTGACCGGAAGAGCGCTGGCTGCTGCTGTCCAGCCTGCGGGCCGCGGCTGCAGCCTCGCCCGGGACCGACCACCTGGCGGGAGACTGCTGTGGCAGGCACAAGCGGAGGTGGCCCATGCACCTGGCACCTCGCTCCGCGCTCTTCTCTCAGGGCATGCGGGACGCAATACGGCGTCGTGATGGGAGAGCTGGCGTCGAGGTGGCGCAGCTGCCGGACGACGAGGCACGCCGTGAGGTGATGGCGCTCGTGGAGGTCACGAGGATGGATCCGCGGGCCTGGCCCGAGGTCCGCGATATCGGATGGGCAGGGTGCCCAGGAGTCGGCCGACGTGGTGCCGTGATGGAGCAATGTGCCCGCAGCCGAACGGCGTTGACCTGGCCTGGGTGGCGCTGCATGCGGCGAGGGAGTCTGCGAGCCGGCGCGTTCGGGCGGTCCATGTCGTCGCAAACGATCTCCCGAAATTCTCCCATGGCCATCTCCCGGCAGCGTTGGTCGTCGAGAGCAGCCCCACCCTCGAAGGGTGGGGCTGCTTCCTCCGGTTGGTCTACGCGTTCCCTAGTGCGGTAATGCCCTACCGGATCGGCATGCCCGAGAGGGTGCGGGCGATGACCAGGCGCTGGATCTCGCTAGTGCCCTCGAAGATGGTGTAGATCGCGGCGTCGCGGTGCATCCGCTCGACCGGGTATTCGCGGGTGAAGCCGTTGCCTCCGAGGATCTGTACGGCCTGTGCGGTGACCTTCTTGGCGACCTCGCTCGCGAAGAGCTTCGACATGGAGCCCTCGGCGGAGGTGAAGGGCTTGCCGGTGGTCGCCATCCAGGAGGCGCGCCAGACCAGCAGGCGGGCGGCGTCGACCTGGGTGCGCATATCGGCCAGTTGGAACGCGACGCCCTGGTTGTCGATGATCGGGCGGCCGAACTGGGAGCGCGTCCTGGCGTACTCCAGCGCCTCTTCGTACGCGGCACGGGCGGTGCCGACCGCCATCGCGCCGACGGCCGGCCGGGACGCCTCGAAGGTGGCCATGGCCGCGTTCTTGACGCGCTCGCCGCCATTTCTGGCCCGCTCGCGGGCGCGGGCCAGGCGCTCATCGAGCTTCTCCTTGCCGCCGAGGAGGCAGTGCCCGGGGACGCGGACGTTTTCGAGGACGACCTCGGCGGTGTGCGAGGCGCGGATGCCGTGCTTCTTGAACTTCTGCCCCTGGGAAAGGCCGGGGGTGTCCGGGGGAATGATGAAGGAGGCGTGGCCCTTGGAACCGGCATCGGGGTCGACGACCGCGACGACGACATGGACATTGGCGATACCGCCGTTCGTCGCCCAGGTCTTGGTGCCGTTGAGCACCCATTCGTCCTTGGCCTCGTCGTACACCGCACGGGTGCGCATCGCCGAGACATCCGAGCCGGCGTCCGGTTCCGAGGAGCAGAAGGCGGCGACCTTGACGTCGTTGGCGTCGCCGTACATCTGCGGCACCCAGGTGCCTATCTGCTCCTCGGTGCCGTTGGCGAGCACGCCTACGGCGGCGAGGCCGGTACCCACGATCGACAGGCCGATGCCGGCGTCACCCCAGAACAGCTCCTCCATGGCCATGGGGATGCCGAGGCCGGTCGGGTCGAAGAACTGCTGGGCGTAGAAGTCGAGGGAGTACAGGCCGATCTTGGCGGCTTCCTGGATGACGGGCCAAGGGGTCTCCTCGCGCTCGTCCCACTCGGCGGCGGCGGGGCGCATGACGTCCGCGGCGAAGCCGTGAATCCAGTCACGGACTTCCTTCTGCTCGTCATTGAGCTCCATGGTGAACTCGGCCATGTCCCCTCCAGCGCTGCATTCCATTACGATGTTACTTGCGGTAACCCGAGTCTGTTACTCGCCAGTAAGGATGTCAACTCCCCGGGGGTTCGATTTCACCGTGGAGCGCGGGTGTTACGTTGCGCGAGCGCCACGGACACAAGGGTGGGGAGCACGACCATGGACAACACAGAGCACAGCGGTCGCCAGCAGACGGCGACCGAACGTCGGCGGCGGGAGCTTTTGGAAGCCGCGGAACGGATTGTGCTGCGCGACGGCCCGGAAGCGTCGATGAACGCGATCGCCGCCGAGGCCGGCATCACCAAGCCGATCCTCTACCGGCACTTCGGGGACAAGGGTGGGCTGTACCGGGCCCTGGCCGTACGGCACACGGACGCCCTGCTGGACAATCTGCGGGTCGCACTGGACGCGCCGGTGCTGCGCCGCGACCGCGTCGAGGCCACCCTCGACGCGTATCTGGTCGCGATCGAGACCCGACCGCAGGTGTACCGGTTCCTGATGCACCCGGCAGAGCAGGGAAACCACGACAACACCGACAACGCCGACAACGCTGTCGAGTCGGGCTTCGACGTCGGACGGCACTCCGCCCCGCTGCTGCGCCGGCTCGGCGAGGAGCTGGCCAAGGTGATCGCCGACCGACTCGATCTGGGCCCGGGCGGCGAGGAGCGTGCGCGCGTATGGGGACACGGGATAGTCGGCATGATGCACGCGGCCGGCGACTGGTGGCTGCGTGAACGCCCGTGCTCACGCGAGCAGTTGGTACAGCACCTGACGGATCTGTTGTGGGGCCAGCTGGCCACCGTCAAGGATCTGGCGAGCGGGCCCGGCTTCTGAGCCGGACGGTACGAGCCGGCCGCTGAGCGGCC
>NZ_JBFAIP010000103.1:0-20655 GCF_040654775.1 Streptomyces sp. NPDC050636 | reverse complement strand
GGTCTCTGTCGTCTGTGGTGGTGGCGCCCCCCCACCTCTCGTCCGGGTGGGGGGGGGGGGGGGGGGGGGGCGGCGCCCCCCCCCCCCCCCCACGCCCTGCGGCGCGAGGGCTTCACCGGGACGCTGACCATGGTCGGCGACGAACTGCGGCCACCGTACGACCGGCCACCGCTGTCCAAGCAGGTGCTGGCCGGCGACTGGGAACCGCACAGGACCAGCTTGCGCCAGGACACCGACATCCAACGGCTGCGCATGAACCTGAGACTGGGCTGCCGGGCCACCGGCCTGGACACGGCGAAGCGTGCCGTCACCCTGGCGGACGGGGACCGACTGGGATACGACGGGCTGCTCATCACCACCGGACTGCGCCCCCGTCGCCTGCCCTTCGGTCACGAACTGGCCGGTGTGCATGTGCTGCGCACCCTGGACGAGACCCTGACGCTGCGTGCCCAGTTGCTGGCCGGGCCCCGTGTCGTGGTGATCGGTGCCGGATTCCTCGGCAGCGAGATCGCCGCCACCACACGCGGTCTCGGCCTGGACGTCACCCTCGTCGACGTCGAAACCACGCCCCTGGCCAGGCAAGTCGGCACCTGGGTGGGTGGTTTGGCGGGTGACATGCACCGTGACCATGGTGTCCGCCTGCGCATGGACCGCCACGTCACCGGCTTGACCGGCGAGAACGGGCGGGTCACCGCGGTGGTCCTCGACGACGGCACCCGGCTGCCCGCCGACGTCGTCGTGGTCGCGATCGGATCGGTGCCGGCAACCGAGTGGCTGGCCGACTCCGGGCTGCCGCTGGGTGACGGGGTGCTCTGCGACATCACCTGCCAAGCCGCACCCAGGGTGTACGCGGCAGGAGACGTCGCCAACTGGCCACATCCCGTGGCCGGCGGCCGCATCCGCCTCGAACAACGCACCAACGCCACCCAGCAGGCCGTCACCGCCGCCAAGAACCTCCTGTCCGGCCCGGCGGAGGCAGCGCCCTACGCGCCGATCCCGTTCGGCTGGACCGACCAGTACGACACCAGGATCCAGATCCACGGCTGGTGCCCCTCCGGCGCGACGGTCGAAGTCGTCGACGGGGATCCACGGGCACACAAATTCGTCGCGCTCTACAAGGCGGGCGGCCGAGTAGTAGGCGCGCTCGGCTGGAACAGCGCACGCGTGCTGCGCGAGTACCGCAGCCGCATCACTGAGGACAGTGCCGCCTGACGCGCGCTGCCTGACGCGTGCCGCCCGCTGCGCGAGGAGCCGGTGCGCAAGTACCACCTCGTTCGATGAACCGCACGCACCGCAGGGCCGGACCGGCGTCAACACCGGTCCGGTCGGGGCTGCGTACCGTGGGAGAGTGCAGATGATCGACCGACTCGGCGAGTGGCAGCGGGCGGCCCGGCCACCCGTGGTCGACCTGGCCGTCGCGCTGGGCTGCTTCCTCGTGGCCTCCCCGCTGGCCGTCGCCTTCGCCTACGCCGACCACGCTCCGATCGCCTGGTCCGTCGTCGCCCTCGCGACCTCCTGTCTGCCACTGGTCGCCCGAAGCCGCTGGCCGCTCACCGTGGCCGCAGTGACCGTGGCCGTGCAGCTGGCCCAATTCGCCCTGCTCCAGCTCCCCAGGCCGACGCCCGCCGCCACAGCCGTCGCTCTCTATACGGTGGCGATCCGCACCGACCGGCGTAGGGCCTGGCGCGCCGGTACGCTCGCGGCCGTCGCGCTCATCACCGCGTCGCTGGTCTTCCGCCCGGACGCGGCGAAGTTCCCGCCCGCCTTCGCCCTGGCGGAAAAGGTCCCGTCCTCCCTCGCCCTGATTGCCTGGACACTCATGGCGGTGGCCGTCGGCGACGCCGTCCGCAGCCGCCGCGAGGTGCTCGCCGCCGCCGTGGAGCGGGCCGAGCGGGCCGAGCGCACCAAGGAGGAAGAAGCCAGCCGCCGGGTCACCGCGGAACGCCTCCGGATCGCCCGTGAGCTGCACGATGTCGTGGCCCACCACATCACCCTGGTCAACGCCCAGGCGGGCGTCGCCCACCACCTCATGCGCACCGACCCCGAGCACGCCTACCAGGCGCTCGAACGGATCCGGGACACCAGCCGGGGGGCGTTGGACGAACTGCGTGCCACCGTAGGACTGCTCCGGTACGGCGAAGACCCGGTCGAGCCCCGCGAACCCACACCCGGACTCGACGGTCTCGACGCTTTGCTGGACTCCTTCCGCCACTCCGGCCTCGACGTCACCCTGGAGCGCACCGGGCGACCAGGCGAGCTGTCGCCCATCACCGACCTGGCGGCCTACCGGATCATCCAGGAGGCCCTGACCAACACGCACAAGCACGCCGGTCCGGCGTCGGCGCGCCTCCACCTGGCCTTCCGCACCGACGTCCTGCGGATCACCGTCGAGGACGACGGCTGTGGCATCGCGGCAGACGACCGCGGCAACAGCCCCGCCCTCACAGGCATCGACGGAGCCCGCGGCACCGGCACCGGCCACGGAATGATCGGGATGCGCGAGCGGGCCAAGGCCGCCGCAGGTACCCTCACCGCCGGACCGCGCCCCGGCGGGGGCTTCCGTATCGACGCCGAACTGCCGTTGCGCGCCGGCCGAAGGGGCTGACCATGACCATCCGTGTGCTGCTCGCCGACGACCAGGCACTCCTGCGCGGCACCTTCCGGATGCTCGTCGACTCCGCCCCCGGCATGGAGGTCGTCGCGGAGGCCGCGACGGGCCGTGAGGCCGTCGAACTGGCCCGCAGCCACCGCGCCGACCTGGTGCTGATGGACATCCGGATGCCGGACCTCGACGGCCTCGCCGCGACCAGGCTGATCAGCGAGGACGAGGATCTCGCGGGCGTGAAGGTGCTGGTGCTGACCACCTTCGAGAACGACGAGTACGTCGCGGAGGCACTGCGCGCCGGGGCGAGCGGCTTTCTCGGCAAGGGCATCAACCCGGACGAACTGCTCGACGCGATCCGTGTGGTCGCCGCCGGCGACTCCCTGCTCTCGCCGACCGCGACCAAGGCCCTGATCGCCCGCTTCCTGGCCCAGCCCGCACCACCCGGCCGGACCGCATCACCGCGACTGGCCGCACTCACTCCCCGGGAGCGTGAGGTGGTCACCCTGGTCGCAGCCGGCCTGTCCAACGACGAGATCGCCGCACGCCTCTTCGTCACCGCACTCACCGCCAAGACCCACGCCAACCGCGCGATGACCAAGCTGGGCGCCCGAGACCGGGCCCAACTCGTGGTCATCGCGTACCAGACGGGGCTGGCCCGTTCCGACGGGTCATGACCTCCGGCGCCGTTGCACCGGACGAGATGGTCGGCTGTCGACGGCGTCAGGCCGGTGCCGGCCGCGAACCCGTTGCGGCAACACGCCGACGTGCGACGGCCGGGGCGTTGCCCGGGTCGCCGGCAGCACAACGCCTAGTCTGCCGGAAATGACATCTCGTCACGAAGGGAAGTTTTCATGCCTTCTCGACTCAACCCGTACATCAGCTTCGACGGCAACGCCCGGCAAGCGATGGAGTTTTACAAGGGGATCTTCGGCGGCACCCTGAGTGTGCACACATACGGTGACTTCGGCGGGGAGGAGGCCGGAGACGCCGCCGACAAGATCATGCACGGCATGCTGGAGACCGACAGCGGCTTCACCCTCATGGGCGCCGACACCCCGCCGGGGATGGAGCACAAGCCCGGGAACAACATCTCCGTGAGCGTCAGCGGGGAGGACACCGACGAACTGCGCGGCTACTGGGACAAGCTCTCCCGCGACGCCACGGTCGCGGTCCCGCTGGAGAAGCAGATGTGGGGCGACGTCTTCGGCATGTGTACGGACCGCTTCGGCATCACCTGGATGGTCAACATCAGCGAGCAGCAGACCTGAACGAGCAGCGGCGCGCCGGCCCCCTGCCCGATACCGCCGGCGCGTCACTCGCGCTGCCGAGGATGCCCGCGGCGAGGGGCATGCCGGGCACCGGCATCGGAAAAAGGTTTGCGCCGCTGTGGCGGCCGATCTATGGTCGGCAATGTTCCTGATGGTGGCCCGAGGTCGTCATCGTTGGCCGTTGAGGATTCTGGAGGTGAGTACTGATGACTGTCATTGCGCTGGGCGCTGCCCGCACGCAGAAGTTCATCCATTTCACCTCTGTGGTCTCCGGCTGACTCGATT
The DNA here is from genome assembly GCF_040654775.1 of Streptomyces sp. NPDC050636. Lineage (NCBI taxonomy): Bacteria > Bacillati > Actinomycetota > Actinomycetes > Kitasatosporales > Streptomycetaceae > Streptomyces > Streptomyces sp. NPDC050636. The sequence continues at coordinate 16,497 of NZ_JBFAIP010000103.1, read as the reverse complement.
TCTCTCACTTCTCGCGCTAGGCGCGTGGCCGGGACCGCTCCTCTTTGAAGGGCCATCCCGTTGTTCGATCTCCATCTCTCTGCTGCGCATCCGTTGACGGCCTATGGCTGGGATGACGGGTTCGCGGAGAGTTTTCACCCCTTTGCCGGGCAGGGGTTGGTGCCCGGCCGTATCGTCCGCGTGGACCGCGGGCGGGTGGACGTCGTCGTGCCCGACGGTGACGGCATCCGGACCGTCCTGGCGGACACCGCACTCGTGGCGACCAGCGATCCGATGCGCGTGCCGTGCACCGGTGACTGGGCCGTCATCGACCTGGAGAACGGCCGTGGTGGCGACCACATTGACGGAGTCGTACGGGTGTTGCTCCCGCGCCGCACGGCCTTCGTCCGCTCCACGTCGTCCAAGCGTTCCGAGGGCCAAGTACTGGCCACCAACATCGACAACATCGTCATCTGTGTGTCGCTCGCGGACCAGTTGGACCTCGGGCGGATCGAGCGGTTCCTCGCGCTTGCGCAGTCCAGCGCGACGGGTGGGGGACCGCTGCACAAGTCCGCACTCGCCTCGGAGAGCGGCGCGCAGCCGCTGGTGGTGCTGACCAAGGCTGATCTGGTCGGGGATCCGGCGGGGTTGGCGTATCTCGTCGCGGATGTGGCGGCCGCGGCTCCTGGTGTGCAGGTGTTGGCGGTCAGCTCGGCCACGGGGGAGGGCCTTGAGGTCCTGTCCGCTGTGCTGGCCGGGGGGACGTCCGTGTTGTTGGGGCGGTCCGGTGCGGGGAAGTCCACGCTGGCCAATGCCCTGCTCGGGGAGAGCGTCCAGGATGTGGAGGCCACGCGTGACCGGGACGGCAAGGGGCGGCACACCACCACGACGCGGGACCTCTTGGCCTTGCCGTGGGGCGGGGTGCTGATCGATACGCCCGGGCTGCGGGGCGTCGGGATGTGGGATGCGGAGGCCGGGCTGGCCCGGACGTTCTCGGATATCGAGGCGTTGGCCGGGGAGTGCCGGTTTCACGATTGCGCGCACGAGGTGGAGCCCGGGTGTGCGGTTCAAGAGGCCGTGGAGGACGGGGAGTTGGCCGTCCGACGGCTGGAGAGCTATCGGAAGCTGCTGCGGGAGAACCAGCGCATTGTCGCGAAGACCGACGTTCGTCTGCGGGCGGAGATCCGGCGCGACTGGAAGCAGAAGCAGGCCTTGGGGCGGCACATGATGGAGCGGAAGAGGGGGTCGCGGAGCTGAGGGGGTGAGGGGCGCCACCTCCCCGCGTGGCTGGGCGCCCCGTCCGTCGTCGTGCCGCCGCCTCGCCCACCTCCACCGTCATGTCTGATTTCCGCCAGTTGTGGAGGCCGGGGCGGCGCACACTGGGGGAGTGATGGATGACGAGGCCAGGTACGAAGCGGTGTCCAGCCGGGATGCGCGGTTCGACGGGGAGTTCTTCTTCGCGGTGACGACTACCGGGATCTACTGCCGGCCGAGCTGTCCCGCGGTCACTCCCAAGCGGGTGAATGTGCGGTTCTTCCCGTCGGCCGCCGCGGCGCAATCGGCCGGCTTCCGGGCCTGCCGGCGGTGTCGGCCGGATGCCGTGCCGGGTTCCGCGGCCTGGAATGTGCGGGCTGACCTGGTCGGACGGGCCATGCGGTTCATCGGGGACGGGGTCGTGGACCGGGAAGGCGTCGGCGGGCTGGCGCAGCGCCTGGGGTACAGCGCGCGTCAGGTGCAGCGGCAGCTGACCGCGGAGCTCGGCGCGGGGCCGGTGGCGCTGGCGCGCGCCCGACGGGCGCACACCGCGCGGGTGCTGTTGCAGACCACGTCGCTGCCGGTCACCGAGCTGGCGTTCGCCGCCGGTTTCGCCAGCATCCGGCAGTTCAACGACACGATCCGGGAGATCTACGCCGGTACGCCGAGTGAGCTGCGGGCGGCGGCCGCGCGGCCCCGAGGGTCCGCCGGAGCCCGCCCGTCACCCAGCGGCATACCGCTGCGGCTCGCCTACCGGGGGCCGTACGCGGCGGCCGAGATCTTTGACTTTCTGCAGGCCAGGGCGGTGCCCGGCGTCGAGGAGACACGGGGAGAGCGGGGCGACCGTACGTACCGCCGTACGCTCCGGCTCACGTACGGGAGCGGAATCGCCGAGGTCGACGAGCACGGCGGCACGCGGCCGCGGCGCCGGCCGCCGGCCGGCCTGGTGTGCCCGGCGGCGCGGGGCGCGGACGGCGGCTGGCTGGAGTGCCGGCTGCGGCTGACCGATCTGCGCGATCTGTCGACGGCCGTGCAGCGGTTGCGCCGGCTGTTCGACCTGGACGCCGATCCGTACGCCGTCGCCGAGCGGCTGGGCGCGGATCCGCGGCTCGGCCCGCTCGTGGCGGAGCGCCCGGGGCTGCGCTCGCCGGGCACCGTGGATCCCGAGGAGCTGGCCGTACGGACCGTGCTCGGCGGGCCGCCGGAGCGTGCCGCGGAGCTGGTGCGGTCGTACGGGAAGCCGCTGGATGTGGCGGACGGCGGGCTCACCCACCTCTTCCCGGCGCCGGGCGAGCTGACCGGCGCGGAGGTCGAGGAGCCGGTGCGGGTGCTGTGCACGGCGCTCGCCGACGGGGCGGTGCTGCTGGACGCGGGCGCGGACCGCGGCGCCGCCGAGCGGGCGCTGGCCGCGCTGCCAGGGGTGGGGCCGCGGGCGGCCGCGTACATCAGGATGCGGGGGCTGGGCGACCCGGATGTGGGGACGGGGACAGGGCGGGGGACGCAGACAGGGGTGGAGGTGGCGGCCGGGGTGGAGGATGCCTGGCGGCCGTGGGGCGCGTATGCCTTGCATTACTTGTGGAGCGCCGGGCTGGTTCCGTCGGGGGAGATGCCCGGCTAGGGGCCGATGGCCGGGGACGGGCCGCTGTCCGGGGAGGCGCCGTCCCGCCTCCACCCCTCACCCGACAATCACCGCCCCGGCCCACGCACCCACCACCACGAGGCACGCGGTCAGCTCGATCAGCACACTCAGGCCGATGGCCCGCATGACTGTACGGGTGGACGCCCACGCGTCGCCGTGGCTGCCGAGCCGCATGCGTTCCAGGCCGTACAGCCCGCCCATCGCGCCCAGCAGGACGCCGACGACGGGGATCACGAAGAAGCCCACGATGCCGGCGGACCCGGCCAGGAACAGGGTGCGGTACGGCGCTTCGGCGGCGCGCAGATCACGGGCCGGGAGCAGCCACTTGACGGCCTGATTGAGGAGCAGGACGGCGGTGCCGCCCATCAGGACCGCCCAGGCGATCGCGGACTGCTCGGTCAGGGCCCACCAGAGCACGGCCGCCCAGACGATCGGCGGCCCGGGGACGCCCGGAAGCAGTACCCCGAGCAGACCGAACAGCATGACCAGGCCGACCACGACCAGCTGCACCACGCTCATGCCGAAACCTCGCTGCGCTCGGCCTCGCATTCGCGAGGCGCGCACCTCTCAACGATTCGCTCCCTTCGCTCGCTCATGCCGAAACCTCGCTGCGCTCGGCCTCGCATTCGCGAGGCGCGCACCCCTCAACGATTCGCTCCCTTCGCTCGCTCATGCGCCGGCCTCACTCCGCCCGACTGCCGCCCGTGCGCAACCGCCGACTGCCGCCCACGCCCCGCCCAGCGCGCGGCCCCCAGCGGCTCGTACGCTGCGCTCTCTCATGACCCAAGCCCACTGGACACACTTATGGCCCAGGCCTGCCGGACACGCTCATGGGCCAAGCCTGCCGGACACCGCGCGTACGCGCTTCCTGGAGCGGGCCCCGGCGTCAGCGCCGCGCTCCGGCCCTCAGCGTCGCCCCTCCTGCCCCTCCCGTGCCACCCACCCCCGCTCGTACGCATGCCAGCCCAGCTGCAGCCGGGTGGTCACCCCGGCCAGATCCATCAGATGCTTGACGCGGCGCTGGACGGTGCGCAGGCCCAGGCCGAGCTGCTTGGCGACGCTCACATCCGTCAGGCCCGCCAGCAGCAGGGAGAGGACCTCCAGGTCGGAGCTTTCCGGCGCGGCCGAGTCCGCTTCGTGCGTGGTGCCGTCGGCGGTCAGCCGGAGCGGTACGGCCTGCCGCCAGACGGCCTCGAACAGGCCCAGCAGGCATTCCAGCAGCCCGCTGTCGTGCACCACCAGCGCGGCCGGCTCCGCGGCCGCCGCGCCGCGCGTCCGCAGCGGCACCATGGCGATCGAACGGTCCGCGATCACCAGTTTCGTGGGCACCTCGTCGAGCACCCGCACCCGCTGGTCGCGCCGGAGCGCCTCGGTCAGCCCGAGCAGCCCGCCGGGCGCGTCCAGCACACCGCGCTCGATCACCACGCGATAGTCGACGCCGCGCTCGACGGCCCGGTCCTCGGCGTCGTTCTCCATGTCCGTCACCGCGGCCGGGGTCGTCGTCACCAGGGCACACACCTCGTCCGCGGCGCCGAGCTGGAGCTGGAGGAAGCGGTGTGCCACGGCGCCGGGGCCGGTCACCACCTCGACCAGATCGTGTACCGCGGGCTCGGCGGCCCGGCCGCGGAACTCCTCGGCGAGCAGCGCCGCCGCGAGCTCCGCACGCTCCAGTTCGTGCCGCTGCTGGGTGAGCAACGCGCCGAGCGCGACCGCGGGCGGCGCGGCGACCCAGCGGCCGGGGCGGGTGGAGGACTGGGCGGCGAGCCCCTGCCGCTCCAGGTGGCGCAGGGTGCGGATGGTTTCGTCCTCGGGGCGCGCCAACCGGTGTGCCAGGTAGGGGACTTCGGCGGCGCCGAGCCCCACCAGTGTCCGGTAGGCCGTCTCTTGCGCTTGGTCCAGTCCTATGGCGCTCAGCATCCGAATCCTCTCCGACGCATCCGAATCCGCATCCGCATGTCCTCCGAAGCATCCGCGTTCCCTCCGGCCGTGAGATGGCGGGAATGAGCCACGGCGCAAATCCGCCGCCTGCATCATCCCCGTATCGCCCCGTGCTCTGCCAAGGTGTCGGAACCGCAGCATGAGTTGGCAGCCGGTGGGGATGGGGTTTGCGATGCGCACTGGCTCGGGCAGCAGTTCACCGGGGGCTCGAAGACCCCGTATGTGGGGTACGGGTTCTTCGAGGGCGGTGCCGGCGCCGGTACGCCATCCACTCCGTAGGACGCGCGCCGGCCTCTGAGCTCCGCCGGGCGGTCACCTGTGGGGGGTGGGCCGCCCGGCGGGATCGCCGTTTTCGCGCCCTGTTTCCGGCGCGTCCGCCGGTGGACAATACGGCCCATGAACCAGCAGGGGGCACAACGCGGTCACGAGGACGACTGGTGGCGGCAGTTGTACGGCGAGGGCGCTGGCGAGGGTGGGGCAGGGGGCGGTTCGGGACGTGGCGCGGTGCGGGATGCCGGGCCGTCCGAGTCGTCGGACACTCTCGACGAGCGGGTGAACTCGGCGCTGCGGGCGGTGAGTTCATGGTCGCCGCGGATGCGCGCGGAGGCAGCCGGGGGACCGGCCGCGGAGGCGCCCGGGGGACCGGCCGCGGAGGCGCCTGAGGAGCAGGTTGTGGAAGCGTCCGCGGAGCCTTCCGCGGTGCCGCGGAAGTCACCGCCGGAGCCGTCCGCAGTACCGCGGCAGCCGACACCACCGGAGCTGGGCGGGGCATTACGGCGGTCGCCGCCCCCGGCGCCGTCCAGGACACCCCGCGCCTTCATCGGTGACCGGCCGCCCACGTACCACCCCGAGCCCGTCGCGCTGCCCGCCGCCGACCCCGCCGCGCTCGACGACCTGGCGCCCGACACCGCCCTGGACGGCGCCGCGTACGGCTCGCTGACGCTCCGCGCCGCGTCCCTGCGCGGCGACTCCGCCCGCTACCGCGGCGAACCGCGCCGCGACGCCCTGCTCACCGCCCGCTTCGGCACCGGCCGGCACACCCTGATCCTCGTCGCCGTCGCGACCGGCCGACCGGCCGTTGAGGGATCCCACCGCGCGGCCCGCGACGCCTGCGCCTGGATCGCCGGCGCGGTCGGCCGCGCCTGCACCCGACTGGCGGACGACATCCGTGCGGACAATCGCTGCGCCCTCAAGTCCGGGCTGCAGCGGCTCACCGACCGCAGTTACGGCAAGCTGCGCGGCCGGGCGGCGGAACTGGGGGCCGCCCCGGAGCAGTACACCGCCGCGCTGCGCTGTCTGCTGCTGCCCGCCGACCCCGACTGCCGTACCCGGGTGTTCTTCGGCATCGGCGGGGGCGGCTTCTTCCGGTTGCGCGGCGGCGCCTGGCAGGACCTGGAGCCCACCGCGGCGGACCACGATCCGGACGAAGCGCCGGTCCCCGGCCTACCCGGCAGCCCGTATGCGGCGGATAGCGCGGCACCGCCGGAGCCGTTCCTCTTCCGGGCGTCCGCCGCATGTCCGGGGGACACCCTGCTGCTGTGCAGCGCGGGATTGGCGGAGCCGCTGAGCGAGGCACCCGCGTTCGCCGCCCGACTTGCCGTCCAGTGGTCGGGCACCGAGGCACCGGGCCTCGTCGACTTCCTGGCCGACGCACAGCTGCGTATCAAGGGCCATGCGAAGGACCGGACGGCTGTGGGGGTGTGGGAGTCGTAGAGGGGGCGTTGGCGGCCAGGGTCTGTCCGGTGCTGCACCGCGGCGGAAACGGGGAACAGCGGAGGCGGGCCGCGCCCCGGGCCCCGGAGGTCGGTCAGGTACCGGGCGGGTGCTGTGGGCGCAGGCGGAGCGTCAGGATCTGGAACGGCCGCAGGTCGACCGTCACATCCGAGGTCGGTCCCTCCACCTCGTCGTGCATCGGGCGCTCCAACAGGTCGGTCACGGTGGCCCGTTCGACGGCGAAGCCGGGGGAGAGCGTGCCGGTGGCGCGGCCGCCGCGCGACTCGTACAGCCGCACCACCACATCGCCGCCGCGGTCCTCGGCGAGCTTGACCGACTCGACGGTGATGGCCGGGTGGTCGACGCGGACCAGCGGCGGGACCGGCGGTGCGGTGGCGGTCCTGAGGGGGAGGTTGAGCGCCAGGCCCTCGGCGACCGCGTCACCGACCTCGGCGCCCGGCAGCAGTGCGTAGGTGAAGCGGTGCGTGCCCTGGTCGGTCTCGGGATCCGGGCTGTGCGGGGCGCGCAGCAGCGTCAGCCGCACGGTCGTGCCCAGGCCCTCGGTGTGCGGAGTGCGGGTGACGTCATGGCCGTATGTCGAGTCGTTGAGCAGCGCGATGCCGTAGCCCGGCTCGGCGACCCGCAGCCAGCGGTGCGCACAGATCTCGAAACGGGCCGCGTCCCAGCTGGTGTTGGTGTGCGTGGGGCGGTGGACGTGCCCGAACTGGACCTCGGAGGCGGACCGTTCGGCGTGCACGTCGAACGGGAAGGCGGCCTTGAGGACCTTCTCGGACTCGTGCCAGTCGATGTCGGTGAGGATGTCGAGCCGCCGCGAGCCCGCGCGCAGCGTCAGCTCCTGGGTGATGCGGGAAGCGCCGAACGCCCTGGTCACCTGCACCGTGGCGGACAGTGCGCCGGACACGGTCAGTTCGACGGACTCGGCGGCGGTCAGATCCGTGTGCCGGTTGCGGTAGTGCCGGTCGAGGTCCCAGGCGTCGTACTTGTTGGGGTGGTCGGGGTGCAACTGGAGCAGGTTGCCGCGCGCGCCCGGCGCCAGGGCCTCCCGCCCGGTGTGCAGATCGTGTACGGAGGTCAGCAGACCGTCGGTGTCGATGCGGATGCGCAGGAGGCCGTTGTCGAGGGTGAGGTCGCCGGTGGCGGGGTCGGTGTCAGTCCGTACGGGTGGGGGCGGCGGGGTGGGGGAGTCCGGACCGGGCGGGCGGAGGGGCGCCGAGCCGAGCGCGGGTACGTGGACGGGGAGCGGGCCCTCCCCGGGCAGCTCGACGATCTCGTCCCGGTCGTAGGGCGAGGCGTTGAACACCGTGGGCGGTTCGCCGGCCGTCGCCCCTCCCAGCGCCTCGATCGCCCCCTCGATGATCTCCGTCAGCTCCGCCGCGACCGCCGCGTAGGTGTCCCGGGCCTCGCGATGCACCCAGGCGATGGACGAGCCCGGCAGGATGTCGTGGAACTGGTGCAGCAGGACGGTCTTCCAGAGCCGGTCGAGGGCGTCGTACGGGTACGCGTACGCGGCGCCGTCACCCGCTCTTGACGCCGCCCGTACCGCCGCCGTCGCGGCCCACAACTCCGCTTCCCTCAACAGGTGTTCGGACCGCCGGTTGCCCTGCTTCGTCTTCGCCTGCGAGGTGTAGGTACCGCGGTGGAACTCCAGATACAGCTCGCCCGACCAGACCGGCGCCGCCGCCCCGTACTCCTCATGGGCCGACTCGAAGAACCGGGCCGGCGGCTCGATCGCCACCCGGGGCGAGCCCTCCAGGGAGCGCAGCCGGCGGGCCCGCTCCAGCATCTCGCGGGTCGGGCCGCCCCCGCCGTCGCCCCAGCCGAAGGGCACCAGGGAGCGGGTGGCGCGGCCCTTGTCGGCGAAGTTCCGTTCGGCATGGGCGAGTTCACGGGCATGGAACTGGGAGTTGTAGGTGTCGACCGGCGGGAAGTGGGTGAAGACGCGGGTGCCGTCGATGCCCTCCCACCAGAAGGTGTGGTGCGGCATCCGGTCGGTCTGGTTCCACGACAGCTTCTGGGTGAGGAACCACTTCGCCCCGGCCAGCCGCGCCAGCTGCGGGAACGCGGCGGTGTAGCCGAAGGAGTCCGGCAGCCAGATCTCCTCGGTCTCCACCCCCAGTTCCTCCAGGAAGAACCGTTTGCCGTGCACGATCTGCCGGGCCAGCGCCTCACCGCCGGGCATATTGGCGTCCGACTCCACCCACATCGAGCCGACCGGCGCCCAGTTCCCCTCGCGGACCGCCTCCTTGATGCGTGCCCAGATGTGCGGCTGGTGCTCCTTGACCCAGGCGTACTGCTGGGCCTGCGAGCAGGCGAACACCAACTCCGGGTATTCCCTGGCCAGTTGGGTGACATTGGCGAAGGTGCGGGACGCCTTGCGCACGGTTTCGCGCAGCGGCCACAGCCAGGCGGAGTCGATATGCGCGTGCCCGGCGGCCGATACGCGGTGGGCGCTCGCCGTGGCCGGGCGGCTCAGTACGTCCACCAGCTCGGCCCGGCCCGCGGCCGCCGTGCCGCCGACGTCGTGCAGATCCAGTGCGTCCAGCATGTTCTCCAGGGCGCGCAGGATCTCGTGCCGGCGCGGGCGGTCGGCGGGCAGCTCGTGCATCAGCTCCGACAGCACCTCGATGTCGAGGATCAGGTGCCAGACGGTCTCGTCGAGGACGGCGAGGTCGGCGGACGCGAAGTGGTAGAGGGGCTGGTGCGGGGCGGTGCGTACGTCGCCGAGGTCGGTGGGGCGGAAGTCCCGTAGGACGGCGGGGTTCGCGGCCGCCTCCAGGAGCAGCCGCACCTCCTCGCCGCCGCGCGCCGGGGAGCCGACGGGGATGTGCCGGTTGCGCGGATGGATGCCTTTGAGCGGCACCCCGTCGGCCTCGTAGACCAGGCCCTCCGCCTGGAAGCCGGGCCCGTCGCCGGTGAAGCCGGGGTCGATCACCGCCTCCACCCGGCGCCCCGCCCACTCCTGCGGCACCTCGCCTTCCAGCCGGAACCAGCTCGTCGACCACGGCGGCCCCCAGACGTCTCCGGCCGCGAACGGCTCGTACGCGGCCTGCAAGGCCTCCCGCACCGGCACTGGTTCCCCCGGCGCATGCCATACGGACAGCCGCAGCGGCAGCCGCGCCGCGTACTGCGCGGGCCTGATGAACTGCCCCAGCGCCCGCTCCAGGCGCCCCTCCACCAGCAGTCGGTCGTCGTGCACAGCGGCTCCTCACGGTCGTACGGGCGATCCGTCCTTTCCGGGGCGGTCACGGCAGGCATACCCGGTGGCGGCCGGATCGGCCCACCGGGCACGCGGGCGGCGGTACCGCGGTCCGGGGCGGGGCGTGCCTCTCCGGGCCTGGGACCCGGCCCGCGGGCCGAAGCATGGCCCCTGGGCCGATGGGCATGCTGACCGTGAGGCTGTTCGACAGGGCGCCGATGATTCGTCCGGGGGCGGGGGAGAAGATGCGTCAGCCTGTGCGGCGCGAGGAACGGGACAGACGAGAGGAAGCGGCCGAAGGGAGCCGCAACGGGGGGAGCCGGAAGGGCGTCACCGCGTGGCATCCACGGGTGCTGGAGCGGAAGGTGCGACCCGCGGACCTGAGGGCGGTCGGCGAGGTACGCAGCGAGTTACGGCAGCTGCTGAGCCGCTGGGCGGGGCCGGCGAGCAGTGATCTCGCAGAGATAGCGACGCTGCTGACCAGCGAGTTGGTCACCAATGCCCTGGTGCATGCGAAGGGCGGTGCCATCGTCAGGGCCACGGTCACCGACCGGCTGCGGGTGGAGGTCCGGGACTTCGCCTCCCAGCCGCCCGAACCGCGCGCACCGACCGCTGACGGGACGTCCGGAAGGGGGCTGATGCTGGTGCGGTCCTTAGCGGACGCGTGGGGCGTACGGTCCCACGCGGTCGGCAAGAGCGTGTGGTTCGAGCTGGGTGGCGGACCGGCCTGACGAGGCGTTGGGGGTGTACGTCGGCGCGGTCCGCCTGGCGCTTTTCAGCCGAATTGCCGCTCGATCTCGGCGAGTTTCTCCTCCAGTGAATCCAGGCGGGGAATCGTCTGGGTGTCGTCCTCGGCCGTGAGGTCCACGGTCAGCCGAGGCTCGGCCGAATAGGCGGTGATGCTGTGCTCAGCGCCGGACACGGCCTTGAGGGCCGGGCGTGAGCGCAGCGGGAGTTCTCCTGCGGACAGCGGTTCCCGTTCGCCGGTTATGGCGGAGTCCGGGCCGGCCACTTCCGCGGCCCCGCCCTGAGTCACCGTCAGCTGACGGCTGCCTCTGCCGATGCCCCAGGAGCGGTGCTGCCGGTTGATGGCTTTGATACGAGCCCGGTCCAGCTTGCCCTGCTTGCGCCTGCGGTGGCGGCGCTGCGACTTCTCGCGGCGGTCCTCCCGGACCTCCTCGACGGCCTCGTCCAGCGTCCCTACGCCCTCCAGCAGCATCAGCGACCAGGCCGCGAAGGTCTCGCGGGGGGCACGCAGCCAGCGGACGATACGGATCTGCGGCAGCGGGCGGGGCACCAGGCCCTGCTCGCGCAGCGCCGCCCGGCGGGTCTGCTTCAGCGCCCGGTCGAAGAGGACGGCGGCCGACAGCGACATCCCGGCGAAGAACTGCGGCGCGCCCGCGTGGTCCAGGCCCCGGGGCGCGTGCACCCAGTTGAACCAGGCGGCAGCGCCCGCGAACGTCCACACCAGCATGCGCGAGCCGAGCGCCGCGTCACCGTGGCTGGCCTCGCGCACCGCGAGGACGGAGCAGAACATCGCGGCGCCGTCGAGGCCGAAGGGCACCAGGTACTCCCAGCCCCCGGTGAGGCTGAGGTTCTGAATGCCGAAGCCGACCAGGCCGTGGAAGGAGAGCGCGGCGGCGACCGCCGCGCAGCAGAACAACAGCACATACGAGGCCGAGGCGAAGAGGGCCTCTTTGCGGCGGCGGCGTTCCTCGCTGCGCTCCCAGGAGTCGTCGCCGGCGGGCCGCGCGGACTCGCGTTTGCCGCGCAGCACCAGGGCCACGGCCGCTGAGCCGCCGGCGATCACCAGGGCTGCCGGAACCATCCAGTCCAGCGATATTTCGGTCATGATCATTCTTGGTCCCTTGCATCGCGTAGGCGGTTTCGCGCGACATCCTGACGGAGTACGTCCCTCGCACAGAGGGTTTCCCGGCAAGAGAACGCCAAGGGGGTGCAGGGGCGGTGGATATGTGACTGTCTCACCGAACTCCCTTGTGCGGGAGCCGAGTTGAGTTCGAATTAAGTCACTCGAAGGGGTTAGGTACCGCTCGGGCGGCTGCGGTCAGGCGGTGGCGGTGAGGCGCCTGATGCGATCCGCGTCGCAGGTGCGCGGGCAGGTGACGCAGGTGTCCTCGGGGCGCAGCGTGTAGAACATGCAGCAGCTGGCGCGGTCCCGGGTCGGCAGCGCCTCGCCATTCGGCCCGGTGAGTTCACGGAACGCCGCGCTCCCCACGTACGGGGCGGTGGCGCCCGGCAGCAGCCGCTCCAATTCGGCCACCGCGCGCGGCTCCTCGCCGAGCAGATGGCCGAGGTACCACAGACCCTCGACGATCTCGTCGGACGCCATGCCCCACAGGGCACGCGGGCCGCGCCGCATCCGGGTGCGGAAGCCGTCCAGGACGGGCTGCAGATGCTCGGCGACCGCCCCCCGCACCTCGGCGCGCAGCGCCTCCTCGTCCGACACCACCCGGGCGCCGGGCAGCGCCGCCGCCGGATCGTCCGGCAAACACGCGAACGAGCGGACACGTACGGCCATATGGCCCAGCTCACGCTGGAAGGAGACATCCTGAACGGGCAGCCGAGGAACCCGGCGGTGCAGGAACCAGGGGACGGTGATCAGCAGGCAGGCCGGCCAGGCGTAACGATGCAGCGCGAAACTCGCGATCACGTCGGGACGGGCGCGCTGCCCGTAATCCCGCAGGATCTGGGTGTCGTCCCAAGCGAGAAAGGTGTCCAGGGTCTCGCCGCCGGCCGCCAGACCGGCCGCGCAGACCCAGCCGTCACCGCTCGGCGGCGCCGCGTCCCACTCGGACACCCGGAGACCGGGGAATACCTCGCTCAGCCGGGCATACGCACCGGCGACGGGCTGGATGAGGGGCGTGGCGGCGAGGGCACGGGGCATGGAGAGACCACCGAATCGCGATCGTTAGCAGGTAAGGCTTACCTTATCGGAAGACTTTACCCGAGCCCTCTCGGATTTGAACTGTTGCCAACGCCGCCTATGGTGCTGGGAACGTCAGAAGGAGCCGTGATGGAGCAGGGCGCAGTGGAACATGAGCCGCGCACGCGGGCGTGGCCGCCCGCGCAAGCCGGTGCCGCCATGCCGCACAGCGCACCCCTCGGCGAGGACTGTGCTGCGCCCTTCACCGCCACCGGGACCGCGGGACCCCCGCCGGTGCCCCGGCAGCAGGCCCGCCGGCCGCAGCGGCACTCCGTCCGCGGCCAGGTGCTGGACGCGCTCCGCCACGCGCTGGTCGGCGGGGAACTGACACCGGGCGAGGTCTACTCCGCGCCCGCGCTGGCCGAACGCTACGGCGTCTCCGCGACCCCCGTCCGCGAGGCCATGCAGCAGCTCGCGGGCGAGGGCGCCGTCGAGGTCGTCCCCAACCGCGGCTTCCGGGTCTGCGAGCGCAGCTCCCGCGACCTCGCCGAGCTCGCCGAGGTACGCGCCATGCTGGAAGTACCCGCGATCATCCGGCTGGCCAAGGCACTGCCGCCGGAGCGCTGGGAGGAGCTGCGCCCGCTCGCCGCCGAGGGCGTCGCGGCCGCAGCGCACGGCGACCGGGTCGGCTACGCCCAGGCGGACCACGCCTTCCACCACGCATTGATCTCGCTCACCGGAAACCGCCGGCTCACCGAGGTCGCCGACGATCTGCTGCGCCGCACCCAGTGGCCGGCGGGCGGCGGCCCCCGGCTGCGTACCGCCGAGCTGCTGGCCGACGCCTCCGAGCACACGGCGCTGCTCGACGCCCTGGTCGCCCAGGAGTACGCGGTCGTCGAGCGCATCGCGCGCGATCATCTTTCGGTGGCACGCCACCCGCACTGACCGGTCAGTGCGGGTGACCGGTCAGTGCGGGTGGCGCGGCGGCCCTTGGCTCAGCCGGGCAGCAGCTCCGTCAGCGGCAGCGCCGCGACATCGGCCGCGGGCCGGGAGAGATACAGCTCGGCGTGGTAGTAGCCGTCCGATTCCTTGCCCGCAGTGGACAGACCGCGCGCATCCAGCGCGGCGAACGCCGCCCGCCGCTCGTCGCCGTCGGCGAACCGCCGCTGCCGGAACGTCCGGGTGGTGAGCTTCTCCGTCACCAGGCCCGCGCGGGCGAGCAGCGCGGAGACCGGCTGGTAGGACACCTCCCGCAGCACGAACGCCGCGACCCAGGGCGGCGTGGACATGCAGTCGAAGAGATGGGCGAAGGTGCGCTCGGTGATGTAGCCGACGCCACCCGTGACGGTGATCAGGTCGGTGCCGGCCAGCGCCCGACGCAGCCCCGGGCTGGGCTCGTCGAGCTCCAGGTTCTCCGCGAAGCCGTGGTCGAGCAGACCCACCGTCTGTGCGTAGTCGACCGCGTTCTTTGCCGCGTCGAGGCCGATCACCCGGGCCGCTTCGGGGCGTCGCCGGGTGGCGAAGAACGTACGGTCCTCGTGGGCGAGCTGCTCCGTCTGCGGCGCTCCGGGCCCGTCCCCCGCGTACCGGCGATAGAGATCGTTGAGGTCCAGCCGGTGGTTGAGCAACGCGGCGTTGACCCCGTATGAGCAGCAGAGGTCGACGACTTTGAGCGGCGTACGGTCCGGCCGGCGGCGCTGCAGCGCCTCGGCCGCGGCGCGGAACACCGCTTGGCCGTGGTGCGGAATCTGATAGTCCAGGGGGTGCAGAGTGGTGAAGTACCGACGGGGATCAGGGCAGTTATAGATCGCCTCGAAATCCGCCTTGCCCCAGTCGGATCCAGCGGTTGTGTTGATCGCTCCTGCTGCCACGGATGGGCCTCCTGAAAGGCTGCCAGAGGATGGAGTCGGCTGGTTCCGGACCAGCATCCAGGCCCCGCCACCGCCTTACAGTGCGACTTGCGGCCATTCTCGGGGCGCGTGGGACGTGGTGTGGCGCACCGGTCCCGCGTCATTCCCCGATCTTCTCACCTCGCCGTTCACCGCGCTCGTCGTCGTGTTGCCGCGGCCGGACGGCCGGCCCGCCGGGGCCCGCGGCGGGCCGGATACCGCCTGATGGGGTAGCTGCCCGCATCGATCAGGCGGGCCGCCGGAGCCGATCCCGGCAGCCCGCCCCGTCGCCGCCGTATCCCGGCCGATTCGCCATCAGTTGCGTAAAGATTCGGCCAATCGTTGCCGGGACCGGCATGGCTGACGGCGAGGGGTTGACGGGACCGCGCCAAGTCTTCCTTCGCGCCCCCTACACGCTTCCGTCGTGACCTCTACGAGGTTCCTCCGCACCCCCTACATGACCCCGATGTGCGTCCGACGAGCTTCCCGACGCGCTTTCTGACGTGTGCTTTCTGACGTGTGCTTTCTGACGTGTGCTTCCTGACGTGCGCTTCCTGACGTGCGCTTGCTACGAGACCGCCGGAGCCGGTGGGAGATGCTCCGCCAACCAGGTGGGCACGCCACCCATAAGGCGGAACAGCCGGGCCGCCTCCGTACGCAGCCGGTCCGCTTCGGCGTCCGGGGCGGCATCGGCCAGTGCCGCGAGCGCCGGCGCCGTACCGACCAGGAAGCCCAGCTCCTCACGGATCCGCAGCGACTCGGCGAAACCGTGTCTGGCCTCCGCCAACTCGCCGTCACGCAGGGCGAGTCCGGCCAGATGGCGCCAGGTGAAGGACAACAGCAGAGCGTCGCCCTGGGCGGTGGCGCCCGCGTGCGCGCGGCGGTAGGCGGCGCGCGCCGCATCCGGGCTGTCGGCGACATGCTCGGCCATCAGCCCGCGCCGGAAGTCCAGCAGCGGGCGGCCGGGCGCCGCCGGGGCGAGCAGCGCGGCGGCCCGGCCGAGCGCCGAACGCGCCTCGTCGGCCCGGTCGCGTACCCCCAAGACCGTGGCGGTGTACGCCAGATGGCCGCGCTCACAGGCCGCGCCACCCCGCTCGTCGTCGTCGCCCGCCAGCGCCTCCGCGCCGCGCAGCGCGTCCTCGGCGTGGGCCCACCCGGTGGCCGTGAACATGCAGCGCTCCACCAGGAGGGCCGCCCGACGCAGCGCGGAGGGGGCGTGATGGACGGAGTGTGGTTCCAGCAGTGCGGCCGCGTCGTCCCAGCAGCCGCGGGATCGCAGCCGCCAAACGGCACGGTCGAGGGGGTCGTCCCCCTCGACCGTTCTGGCTGCCGGAACCACCGGTGCGAGTGCCGGTGCGGGTGCCGGTGCGGGTGCCGGTCCGGGCACCCATACCGACTCTGATGCCGGGTCTGATGCCGATTCCGATCCTGATTCCGCGGACCTAATGGATTCCGCGGATTCCGCGGACCCTGACATGGCGGTATCCGCCACATTGCCCTCCCCAAGCACGCCATTGAGCTGGAACTGGATGCAGTGGGCGAATCTCAGCACGATTTCCGTCGTGCGGCCAAGGGGGTAGGTGAATGATTTCACAATCGCCCACAGGGGGGCCGGGTGCGGTGGAGCGGCCCTGATCGGCCGTCCTCCGGCGGCCCGGTCGCCGGTCGCCGGCACGCTGTTGACGGGATGACGCCTCAACGAGTTACCCCGAATGGGGGATGCCGCCTCCACCAGGTCTTCACCGGTCGGCGGGGCCGGACGAGCCGGGCGGACCGGGCGCGGTGCGGTACCTGAGGCCGGCGACGGGATCCGCAGCGAGGGAATCCGCGGCGACTTGATCCCCGCTGGCAGGATCCCCAGTGACTTGGTCCCCAGTGACTTGTTGCCTGCAGGTTGGGCAGAAATGGGTTGGGGCCTGGTGGGCCCGTACGGGACATCCCGTACGGGCCCACCAGGCCCCAGACCGATGCCAACCCGCGGCAA
>NZ_JBFAIP010000102.1:0-20952 GCF_040654775.1 Streptomyces sp. NPDC050636 | reverse complement strand
GCCAACGCTGCCGCACCCTCCGCGCCGGGCCCGGAACGACTGGTGAGTACCAGGCGCGGCGCACCGCGTCCGGCCAGCCACCGCGACACATGGCCTGCGATCGCACCCGTACCGCCCGTGATCAGCACACTGCCACGCGGCGCCCAGTGCACTTCACCGCGAGGCTGCGAGGCACGAGCCAGTCGCCGGCCGAGCACCCCGGCCGCCCTGATCGCGACCTGGTCCTCACCGCACCCGGCCAGCACCGCCACAAGCCGTGCACCCGCACGCTCATCGACCACAGCAGGCAGATCGATCAACCCGCCCCAACGGTCCGGGTGTTCCAGACCGACCACTCGGCCCAGACCCCACACCTGGGCCTGTACCGGACTGACGAGCACCTCACCCGGTCCGGCGGCCACCGCACCACGGGTGGCCAGCCACAGCACCGCGGCCACACGGACATCACCAAGGGCCTGTACGAGGCCCAGCGTCGCGGCCAGTCCCCCGGCCACCACCGGGTGCTCCGGCACCGGCGCCTCGTCCAATGCCAGCAGCGACAGGACACCGGACACGCCGGCAGGCTCCACGCCCGCGCTCTCCAACGCCGAACCCAGTACGGCCGCCACATCCGCGCGGTCCACGACTCCGGCCGGCACCTCAGCCACGACGACCTCGGCCCCACGGGCACTAAGCGCCACCCCGCACTGCTGGGCCGCATCGTCCTCGCCCAGTCCAGCGGGGGTCACGATCAGCCAAGTCCCGGACAGCACACGAGGGTCGGGCTCGGCGATGGGCGACCAGATCGCCCGGTACCGCCAGTTCGCGGTCAGCGACCGGTCCAGCTCACGGCGCCGCCAGGACGCCAGCGCGGGCAGCACATCGCTGAGCTGCTTCTGGTCCTCAAGGGCGAGCGTGTCCGCGATCCGGGCCAGGTCTCCGCCCTCGACGGCGGCCCAGAACTGCGCCTCCGCCGCCGTACTCGTACCGTCCCCGCCCACGGACGCCCCGGTCTTGGGCATCGCCAGGACCCCCTCCGGCCAGAACCGCTCGCTCCGGAAGGCATACGTCGGCAGCTCCACCCGCTCGCCGACCGGGAGCACCTTCGACCAGTCCACGGCGGCACCGTTGACGAAGGCCCGCGCCAGGCCGTTGACCAGCCCGGTCACACCCTGGTCGTCACGACGCTGCAGCGGTACGAAGACGCCCTCATCGCTGCCGATACCGGCCACTGCATCCGGGCCAAGCGCCGACAGCGAGCCGTCGGGGCCCACCTCGATGAACACCGACACACCCTGCTCCGCGAGAGCAGCCACCGCATCGGCGAACCGCACCGCCTGCCGCGTCTGCCCAGGCCAGTAGCCACCATCGCACTCGGTCAGCACGTCACCGGTCAACGCACCCGCCCACAGCAACTCGGGGCGCCGGTACTCCAACTCACCTGCTACGACCCCGAGTTCATCAAGGACCGGGTCCATCGCCGCAGAGTGGAACGCATGCGACACGCGCAGCCGCCGCACCCGACAGCCCCGCTCACGCCACTCCTCCACCACCCGGTCCACCGCAGCCTCGTCACCCGAAACCACCACGGACTCCGGGCCATTGACCGCCGCGATCGACACCCCGGGCAGCTCCGCCAGACCAGCGAGCACGTCGGCCTCGGGAGCGTTGATCGCCGCCATCGCCCCACCGCTCGGCAACTCCTGCATCAACCGCGCACGCGCCACCACCAACCGACACGCATCCGACAGCGACAGCACCCCGGCCACATACGCAGCCGCCACCTCACCCACGGAATGACCCACCACGGCATCCGCGACCACACCGGCCGCCTTCAACACCGCAGCCAAAGCCACCTCGAACGCAAACAAACCCGCCTGCGCATACAACGTCTGATCCGTCAGACCCTCATCGACACCGTCCGCTCCCAGGACGACATCGCGTACGGAATCACGGACAGATGCTCCCAACTCCAGCTCCAGGAGTCCGCACACCCGATCAAACGTCTCGGCGAACACCGGACTGCCCTCATACAGACCGCGACCCATGCCCAACCACTGCGAACCCTGACCCGCGAAGACCAAGCCGACCCGTACATCCGACCGGGCCACACCGGACACCACCGAACCCGCCGACACACCAGCAGCCAGGCTCTCCAGACCGGCCACCATCTCGCCGCGGTCACCGCCCAGAACCACCGCCCGGTGCTCGAACGCCGAACGCGTCGTCGCCAGGGACCAGCCCACATCCGCCGGCGCCAACTCGGGCCGTGTCACGACCCATTCACGCAACCGGCCCGCCTGCGCCACCAACCCGGCCGCAGACCGACCCGACACCACCCACGCACCAACCTCACCGGTCTCCACGACCACCGCGGTTCCGGCCGCGCCACTCCCCTCGTCCCCAGCGCGAACCTCGTCCTCGGCCTCGGCAAACTCGGGAGCAGGAGCCTCTTCCACAATGACGTGCGCGTTGGTGCCGCTGATCCCGAACGCCGACACACCCGCACGGCGCGGACGCTCCCCAGCGGGCCACGGCACCGAATCGGCCAGCAGCCGCACCTCACCCGCCGACCAGTCCACGTGCGACGACGGCTCGTCCGCGTGCAGCGTCTGCGGAATCTTCTCGTTCTGCAGGGCGAGCACCATCTTGATGACGCCCGCGACGCCGGCCGCCGCCTGCGTGTGCCCGATGTTCGACTTCACCGAGCCGAGCCACAACGGCCGGTCACCTGCGCGCTCTTGGCCGTACGTGGCGAGCAGCGCCTGCGCCTCGATCGGGTCACCCAGCGTCGTACCCGTGCCGTGCGCCTCCACCACATCCACATCAGCAGCAGACAGACGGCCACTGGCCAGCGCCGCCCGGATCACCCGCTGCTGCGAGGGACCATTGGGCGCCGAAAGGCCGTTGGACGCACCGTCCTGGTTGATCGCCGACCCGCGCACCACGGCCAGGACCTTGTGTCCGAGCCGCTCCGCGTCGGAGAGCCGCTCCACGACGAGCATGCCCGCGCCCTCGGCCCAGCCGGTGCCGTTCGCGTCCTCGGAGAACGCGCGGCACCGCCCGTCCACCGACAGTCCCTGCTGCCGCGAGAACTCCACAAAGGAGAACGGTGTCGCCATGACCGTGACGCCACCGGCGAGCGCCAGCGAGCACTCGCCCGAACGCACTGCCTGGACGGCGAGGTGCAGCGCCACCAGGGACGACGAGCACGCCGTGTCCACCGTCACCGCCGGCCCCTCCAGACCCAGCACGTAGGAGATGCGGCCGGACAGCACACTGGTCGAGTTGCCGGTCATCAGGTGCCCCTCGACACCGGCACCGTCCTGGCCCGTCAGCGCCATACCGATGGCGTATCCCGAACCGAAGCCGCCCGCGAACACTCCGGTCGCGCTGCCGCGCAGCGACTGCGGGTCGATGCCGGAGCGCTCCAGCGCTTCCCACGACGTCTGCAGGAGCAGTCGCTGCTGGGGGTCCATGGCCAGCGCCTCGCGCGGGCTGATCCCGAAGAACCCGGCATCGAACTCCGCCGCGTCCCGCAGGAACGCACCCGACTGGGTATACGAGGTCCCCTCACTCTCCCGATCCGGGTCGTAGAACCCCTCCAGGTCCCAACCACGGTCGGTCGGGAACCCACCCACCGCATCACCACCCGAAGCCAGCAACTCCCAGAACTCCTCAGGACTGCCCGCACCACCCGGAAAACGACACGCCATACCCACAATCGCCAACGGCTCATCCACAGCCACAGCCGACACAGCCGCCATAGCCGACACAGCAGCCACCGGCGCACCGGCCACCGCCTCCACCCCAGTCAGTTCACCCCGCAAGAACTCGGCCAGAGCAACCGGAGTGGGATAGTCGAACACCAACGTGGCAGGCAGCCGCAGCCTCGTCGCCGCGTTCAGCTGGTTGCGCAGCTCGACCGCGGTCAGCGAGTCGAAGCCCAGATCCTTGAACGCCTGCCTGGCCTGCACCATGTCCACCGAGGAGTGGCCCAGGACCGCGGCGGCCTCCGCCCGCACCACATCGGTGAGCACCCGGTCCTGTTCGGCCCGGCCCATCCCGGCGAGGCGTCGGGCCAGTTCGCCATCACTGCGCGCCGCGCCGTTGGCGCCCGCGCCCATGCGCGCGGCGGCAAGCCGGCGGATCTCGGGAAGGTCGCGCACCAGCGGCATCTCGTGCACGTCCGCCGTGCCCGGCGCCGAGCCCATCTGCTCCCAGTCGACGTCCATCACGGTGACGACGGCGTCGGGGCCGTCCAGCGACTCGCCCAACGCCCGTACGGCCAGCTGCGGATCCATGGCAGGCATGGGGGCTCGCTGCATGCGTGTCCGAATCGCCTCGTTGGACTCCGCGAGTCCGCCGCCGCCCCACAGTCCCCAGGCGACCGCGAGGCCGGCCAGGCCGCGGGCCCGCCGGTTCTCGGCGACCGCGTCCAGGAAGGCGTTCGCCGCCGCGTAGTTGCCCTGACCCGGACCACCCAACGTCGACGCCGCCGACGAGAACAGCACGAACGCGTCCAGATCCAGATCCGCGGTCGCCTCGTCCAGATACACCGCACTCGCCGCCTTCGCAGCCAGCACCGTCTCCAGACGCGACACCGACAGCCGGTCCACGACACCATCGTCCAGCACGGCGGCCGTGTGCATCACCGAAGACAGCGCAGGACCACTCGCCCCCGTCCACGCCACCAGCCCAGCCACAGCCGACCGGTCACTCACATCGCACGCCACCACGTCCACGCGCGTGCCGAGAGCCGCCAGCTCGGCGACCAGAGCCGCGACACCGGGAGCGGCAGGACCGGAACGGCTCGTCAGCACCAGCCGCGGCGCCCCGCGCCCGGTCAGCCACCTGGCCACATGGCCCGCGATCGCACCCGTACCACCTGTGATCAGCACAGTGCCGCGCGGCGCCCAGCTCACCCCGGAACCACGGGACTGGGGCACCCGCGTCAGACGCCGGCCCAGAATCCCGGCCGACCGGATCGCGACCTGGTCCTCACCACACCCGGCCAGCACCGCCACGAGCCGTGCACCCGCACGCTCATCGACCACAGCAGGCAGATCGACCAAACCACCCCAACGTTCCGGGTGTTCCAGACCGACGACCCGTCCCAGACCCCACACCTGCGCCTGCACCGGACGAGCCAGCGCCTCACCCGGCCCGGCCGCCACCGCGCCACGAGTGGCCAGCCACAGCGGCGCGACAACTCCGGCATCACCCAACGCCTGTACGAGACCCAGCGTCGCGGCCAGACCCCCGGCCACCACCGGGTGCTCCGGCACCGGCGCCTCATCCAGCGCCAGCAGCGACAACACACCCGCGACCCCGCGGGACTCCGCACCCTCCAGCGCCTCACCGAGCAGTGCGGCCACACCGTCCCGGTCCACGACCCCGACCGGGACCTCGACCTCAACGACCTCGGCCCCACGGGCGGCCAGCGCGGCCGCACACTGCCGTGCCGCGTCGTCCTCCCCCAGCTCAGCGGGAGCCACAAGCAGCCAAGTCCCGGACAGCACACGGGAGTCAGGTTCGGCGATGGGCGCCCAGCTCACCCGGTACCGCCAGTTCGCGGTCACCGAGCGGTCCAGCTCACGGCGCCGCCACGACGCCAACGCCGGCAGCACCTCACTGAACGGGCGGCCGCCGTCCACCGCCAACGTGTCGGCGAGCTGGGTCAGGTCCCCGCCCTCGACCGCCGCCCAGAACTGCGACTCCGCCGCCGTACTCGCACCATCCCCGCCCACGGACGATCCGGCCGTGGGCAGCGCCAGAACACCCTCCGGCCAGTACCGCTGGTGGCGGAAGGCGTACGTCGGCAACTCCACCGGCTCGCCCGCCGGGAGCACCACGCTCCAGTCCACCGTCGCGCCCTGCACGAACGCCTCGGCCAGCGACGTGAGCAGCCGCGCCACACCACCGTCATCCCGCCGCAGCGTCCCGCACACGGCACCCGGAACCGCACCCGGTCCGGCCTCCAGGACCACCTCTTCGAGGGTGTCGTTCATCGCGCCCAACAGCACCGGGTGCGGGGTGACTTCGACGAACACCTGGTGCCCCGTCCCGGCCAGCACGCGCACCGCCCGGTCGTAGTGCACCGGCGCCCGCAGGCTGCTGTACCAGTACGCGGCGTCCAGCTCCTCGCCGGACAGGGTCTCGCCCGTCATCGCCGACACCATCGGCACCCGGCCCCGACGGGGCGCCACACCGGCCAGTGCCGACGTGATCTCCTGCTCCAGCCGCTCCACCTGCGCGGAGTGCGAGGCGTAATCCACGGCCACCATCCGGGCCCGGACACCCTCGGCCTCCAGCTCCGCCTTCAGCTCTTCCAGCGCCTCGGGCTCACCCGAAACCACCACTGCAGACGGTCCGTTCACCGCCGCCAGCGACAGGCGCTCGCCCCAACGCGGGAGACGCTCCTCGACTGCCGCCGCGGACTGGCTCACCGAGAGCATCCCGCCCGCACCGGCCAGAGCCTTGAGGGATTGTGAGCGCAATGCCACCACCCGCGCGCCGTCCTCAAGCGACAGCATCCCCGCCACCGTCGCCGCAGCAATCTCGCCCTGTGAGTGACCGACAACCGCGTCGGGGGTCACTCCCGCGGCCTCCCACACCGCCGCCAACGACACCATCACCGCCCACAACGCCGGCTGCACCACATCCGCAGCCTCCAACGCAGGCGCACCCTCCACACCCGCGAGGACGTCACTCAGCGCCCACTCCACAAACGGTTCCAGCGCCCGCTCACACTCGGCCAGCCGCGCCGCGAACACCGGGCTGGACTCCGCCAACTCCCGGCCCATACCGACCCACTGCGACCCCTGACCCGCAAAGGCGAACACCACCCGCGCACCCGGCCGGGCAACCCCCGACACCACCGAACCCGCAGGCACTCCGCCCGCCAGGCTCTGCAGACCGGCCACCAGCTCGCTGTGGTCACCACCCACCACAACCGCCCGGTGCTCGAACACCGACCGCGCCACGGCCAACGACCAGCCCACATCCGCCAGTTCCAGCTCCGGCCGGGCCACCATCCACTCACGCAGGCGGCCCGCCTGAGCCGTCAGCCCCTCGGCCGACCGCC
This sequence comes from Streptomyces sp. NPDC050636, assembly GCF_040654775.1. NCBI lineage: Bacteria > Bacillati > Actinomycetota > Actinomycetes > Kitasatosporales > Streptomycetaceae > Streptomyces > Streptomyces sp. NPDC050636. The sequence continues at coordinate 13,886 of NZ_JBFAIP010000102.1, read as the reverse complement.
CCGACACCAGCCACGCACCGACCTCACCGGTCTCCACGACCGCTGGGGTTTCGGGCGCACCGCTCCCCTCGTCCTCGGCGGGAGCCTCGTCTTCGGCCTCGGGGGGCTCGGGGGCCTCCTCCACGATGACGTGCACGTTGGTGCCGCTGATGCCGAACGCCGACACACCGGCACGGCGCACCCGCCCGTCGGAAGGCCACGGCACCTGCTCGTTCAACAGCTTGATGTCGCCGGCCGCCCAGTCGACGTGCGAGGACGGCTCGTCCGCGTACAGCGTCTGGGGAATCTGCTGGTGCTGCAGGGCGAGGACCATCTTCATCAGGCCCGCGACACCGGCCGCCGCCTGCGTGTGACCGATGTTCGACTTGATCGACCCCAGCCACAACGGCCCCTGTTCGGACCGCCCCTGGCCGTACGTGGCCAGCAGCGCCTGCGCCTCGATCGGGTCGCCCAGCGTGGTGCCCGTACCGTGCGCCTCCACCACATCCACGTCACTGGCCGACAGCTGGGCGCTGGCCAGCGCGGCCCGGATCACCCGCTGCTGGGACGGGCCGTTGGGCGCCGTCAGACCATTGGACGCGCCGTCCTGGTTGATCGCCGAACCGCGCACCACGGCCAGGACCGGGTGACCGTTGCGCCGGGCGTCCGACAGCCGCTCGACCACGAGCATGCCCGCGCCCTCGGCCATACCCATGCCATCGGCCGCATCAGAGAACGCCTTGGACCGTCCGTCTGCCGCCAGCCCACGGGCGTGGGAGAACGCCAGGAACCCGTCGGGGCTCGCCATGACCGTGACACCGCCGGCCAGCGCGAGTGAGCACTCGCCCGAGCGCAGCGCCTGGCAAGCCAGGTGCAGGGCCACCAGGGACGAGGAGCACGCCGTGTCCACGGTCACCGCCGGGCCCTCCAGGCCCAGCGCGTACGAGACCCGGCCCGACAGCACACTGGCCGCGTTCCCGGTCATCAGGTGCGCTCCGAGGCTCTCCAGCTCCGCCTCGTCCTCCATGCTGATCGCCAGGTACGAGGAGCCGTATCCGCCGACGAACGCGCCGGTCTGGCTGCCCCGCAGACTCGCCGGGTCGATCCCGGCCCGCTCGAAGGCCTCCCAGCTCACTTCGAGCAGGAGGCGCTGCTGCGGGTCCATGGCGAGAGCTTCACGAGGGCTGATGCCGAAGAAGCCCGCATCGAACGCGCTGGCGTCCTGGAGGAACCCGCCCACCTGCGTGTAGGAGGTGCCCACGTTCTCCATGTCCGGGTCGTACAGGGCCTCGATGTCCCAGCCACGGTCGGTGGGGAAGGTCGACATCGCGTCCTTGCCCGTGGCCAGCAGCTGCCACAGCTCGTCCGGGCTGGCCGTACCGCCGGGGAAGCGGCACGCCATCCCCACGATCGCGATCGGGTCGTCCGCCACCGGCGCCGCCGTCGGCGGGGTGGTGGTGGGCTCCGCGACGTCGGAGAGGTCGCCGGCCAGCTGCTCCCGCAGCAATCCGGCCAGCGCCACGGGGCTGGGGTAGTCGAAGACCAGCGTGGCCGGCAGTCGCAGTCCGGTCGCCGGATTCATGCGGTTACGGAACTCGACGGCGATCAGCGAGTCGAATCCCAGGTCGGTGAACGGCCGGCCCGCCTCGATCGCGTCCCCCGAGGCGTGTCCGAGTACCGCGGCCGCGTGGGTGCGGACCAGGTCCAGCAGCACCCGGTCGCGTTCCGCACCCGGCAGCGCGGCCAGCTGCTGTCGCAGCACCTCCGCGGCACCGGCACCGCCGGCAGCGGAGGTGACGGCCGTTCGGCGGGGGATGAAGTCATCGGCCAGCACCTGCCACAGTGCCGGGATGCCCGTGGCGGCCGCCACTGCCCGCAACGCGGTCTTGTCGAGGCGGGTCGGGACCAGGATGGCCTCGTCACGCTCCAGGATCAGGTCCAGCAGGAGCAGGCCTTCGCTCTCGCTCAGTGCCGCGAGTCCCGATCCGGTCATCCGTCGGAGCATCAGCTCGTCCAGGTCCCGGCCGATGCCTGCCTCGGGCATCCACGGGCCCCATGCCAGCGATGTCGCCGCGAGCCCGGCCGCCCGGCGATGCCCCGCCAGCGCGTCCAGGTACGCGTTGGCCGCCGCGTAGTTGCCTTGACCGGGGCCGCCGAACGCCGCCGCCACCGAGGAGAACAGCACGAAGTGGTCCAGGCCCATGTCCTGGGTCAGCTCGTGCAGGTGCCAGGCCGCGTCCACCTTCGGACGCATCACCGCGGCGACCCGCTCCGCGGTCAGCGAGTCGATCAGTCCGTCGTCGATGATGCCCGCGGCGTGGAAGACGGATCCCAGCGGGCAGTCGGACGGGATGCCTGCCAGTACCCCGGCCAGCGCGTCCCGGTCGGCCGCGTCGCACGAGATCACGCGGACCCATGCCCCGAGCGATGCCACTTCGGCGGCCAGCGCGGCCACACCTGCGGCGTTCGGGCCCGAGCGGCTGACCAGCAGCACGCCGCCGGCCCGTCCGGTGGCCACCAGATGCTTGGCCACGACCCCGCCGAGCGTTCCCGTACCGCCGGTCAGCAGCACCGACCGCGGGCCCGCTCCGTGCTGCGGCCCCGACGGCTCCTCCGCCCCGTCGGACACCACCAGTTCGCCCGCCGGACGGATCAACCGCCTGCCGTAGGCGTGCTGGTCGCGGATGGCCACTTCCGGTTCGCCGCCGGCGAGGACCGAGGACAGCAGCGCCGGCTTTCCGTCGCTGCCGGCCGGGGGCAGGTCAGCGAGGATCAGCCGTCCGGGGTTCTCCACCTGCGCCGAGCGCAGCAGGCCCCACACCGCGCCCGCCGCCAGGTCCGCCACACCCTCGTCGGCCTGCACGGCCACGCCACCACGGGTGACCACGACCAGCTGCGCCGACTCCAACTGCTCCTGGCTCAGCCACTCCTGCACCACCTCCAGCGCCTCACCGGCAACCCGCCGAGCCGTCCCGGGCGCGGAGTCGGCGTCGGTCTCGTCGGCGCCCACGCACACGATCACCGCTCGGGGAGTGATGTCTCCTGCGCTGGTGGCGGCGGCGATCTCGGTGACGTCGGCGTAGGTCTGTATGGGTACCCCGGCGGCGTTCAGCTGGTCGGCGACGGCGAAGCGGTCGGTGCCGATCAGCGCCCACTGCCCGTCCGAGGGTGCGCTCTGGGACAGTTGAGTCCATTCCACGGTGAACAGCGCGTCGCCGACCCAGTCGTCGCTCGTCTGCAGCTGGTCCGGCGACACCGGGCGGGTGACCAGCGATGCCACCGTCACCACGGGCCGGCCCGTGGCGTCCGCGGCCTTCAGCGTCAAGTTGCCCTGTCCGTCACGGCGCAGGCGGGCCCGCAGGACCGACGCACCGGTTGCGTGCACCTCCACGTCCGTCCACGCGAACGGCATCCGTATCTGGCCCGGCTCACCCTCGTCGGCCGCGTCCGCGTCCGCGGCGTCCGCCACGACGCCCGCGAGCAGCGCCGAGTCCAGCAGCACCGGGTGCAGCCCGAACGAGCCCGCGTCGTCCGCCACTTCCTCGGGCAGTACCACCTCGGCGAAGATGTCCTCGCCACGCAGCCAGACCGACCGCAGCCCCTGGAACGCCGGGCCGTATATGTCGGCCAGGTGCACCGTGTACAGGTCCGTGATGTCCAGCGCGGTGGCCTCGCGCGGCGGCCAGACGATGAGGTCCTGCTCCGCTTGTACGGCCGTCTGGGCGGGGGCCAGCACGGCGCCCGCGTGCTTGACCCACTCGTGTTCCTCGTCGGGCTTGTCGGGACGGGAGAAGACGTCCACCTCCCGCCGTCCCTCGTCGTCGGCTCCGGCCACCACAACCTGGACCTGCACGCCGCCGCCGTCCGAGGGCAGCACCAGCGGCGCCTGCAGCGTCAGCTCCTCCAGCAGTGAGCACCCCACCTGATGGCCGGCGCTCACCACCAACTCCACAAATCCGGTCCCCGGCAGCAGCACCACACCGCCGACCGCGTGGTCGGCCAGCCACGGCTGCGAACGGAGCGACAGCCGCCCGGTGCACACCAGCCCCGCACCGCCGCCCAGTTCCACCACCGCACGCAGCAGCGGATGCCCCACCGCGCCCAGCCCCAGCGACGCCGGGTCCCCGCCCGCCGACGATGCCGCGCCCGGCAGGGCCAGCATCCCCTTCGGCCAGTACCGCTCATGGCGGAAGGCGTACGTGGGCAGCTCCACTCGGTCCGCGGTGGGCAGGACCGCGGCCCAGTCGACGGCCACACCGGCCACGAACGCCTCGGCCAGCGACGTGACCAGTCGCATCGCCCCGCCGTCGTCCCGTCGCAGAGTGCTGCAGACCACCCCGGCCTGCGCGCCAGGACCCGTGTCGGCCGCGGCTTCCTCCAGGGTGTCGGTCATCGGAGCGATCAGTACGGGGTGCGGGGAGACCTCGATGAACACCCGGTGGCCCGTGCCCGCCAGCGTGCGTACCGCCCGCTCGAAGAGCACCGGGGCGCGCAGGCTGCCGTACCAGTACGCGGCATCCAGTTCCTCACCGCTCAGGACCTCACCGGTGACGGCCGAGAGCATCGGTATCCGGCCCGCCCGCGGTGCGACCTCGGCGAGCAGGGAGGTGATCCCTTGCTCCAGTTGCTCCACCTGCGCGCTGTGCGAGGCGTAGTCCACCGCGACCATGCGCTCGCGCAGGCCCTCGGACTGCAGCTCCTGCTGGAGCTCGCGCAGTGCGTCCACATCGCCGGAAACCACCACCGCCGAGGGGCCGTTGACGACGGCCAGGGACAGCCGTCCCTGCCAGCGTTCCAGCCGCTTCTCCACCCGTGCGGCCGGCTCGGTCACCGACAGCATTCCCCCGGCGCCGGTGATCGCCCGCAGCGCCTGCGAGCGCAGCGCCACCACCTTCGCGCCGTCCGCCAAGCTGAGCATGCCCGCGACCGTCGCGGCAGCGATCTCGCCCTGCGAGTGACCCACCACCGCGTCGGGGGTCACACCCGCGGCCTCCCACACCGCCGCCAGTGACACCATCACCGCCCACAGCACCGGCTGCACCACATCCGCGGCCTCCATCGCGGGCGCGCCCTCAGCCCCGGCCAGCACATCGACGAGTGACCAGTCGACGTACGGTGCGAGTGCCTGCTCGCACTCGGCCAGGCGGGCAGCGAACACCGGGCTGCAGGCTGCCAGTTCCTGGCCCATGCCCAGCCACTGCGAGCCCTGACCGGGGAAGACGAACACCGATCGGGCGCTGGAATGTGCCACACCCGAGACGGCCGAACTCCCCGGCAGGCCGTCGGCCAGCTGCGCCAGGCCGCTGACCAACTCGCCACGATCCGTGCCCATCACCACGGCCCGGTGCTCGAACACCGACCGCGTCGCCGCCAACGACCACGCCACGTCAGCCGGGTTCAGCCCAGGCCGTGTCGCCACCCACTCCCGCAACCGGCCCGCCTGCGCGACCAGCCCCTCCGCCGAACGCCCCGACACCACCCATGCCGCAGCCCCCGACACCACCGGTGCCGCTTCCACGGCGTCCGCCGCAGCGGCCCCGGTGACGCCGGTGACGCCGTCCTCGGACTCACCATCCCCACGGACACCGTCCTCGGACTCACCGACCTCGGCCGGGGCTTCCTCGATGATGATGTGCGCGTTGGTGCCGCTGACGCCGAACGAGGACACCCCGCCACGGCGCACCCTCTCCCCAATGGGCCACGGCTTGGACTCGGTCAGCAGCCGTACGTCACCGGCCGACCAGTCGATGTGCGGCGAGGCCTCCTGCGCATGCAACGTCTGCGGCATCTGCTGGTTCTGCAGCGCGAGGACCATCTTGATCACACCCGCGATGCCGGCCGCCGCCTGGGTGTGCCCGATGTTGGACTTCACCGAGCCGAGCCACACCGGACGGTCCTCGGGACGGTCCTGGCCGTAGGTGGCGATCAGCGCCTGCGCCTCGATCGGGTCACCCAAGGTGGTCCCCGTACCGTGCGCCTCCACCACATCGACATCGGCCGTCGACAGCCGGGAACTGGCCAGCGCCGCCCGGATCACCCGCTGCTGCGACGGGCCGTTCGGCGCGGCCAGCCCGTTCGACGCACCGTCCTGATTCAGCGCGGACCCACGCACCACCGCCAGCACCGGATGCCCCAACCGCCGGGCGTCCGACAGCCGTTCCACCACCACCATCCCCGCGCCCTCGGAGATGCCCATGCCATCGGCCGCCGCCGAGAACGCCTTGCACCGACCGTCCTGGGCAAGGCCGAGCTGCCGGGAGAACTGAGTGAACATGATCGGGATGGCGGTCACCGTGACCCCGCCGGCCAGCGCCAGCGAGCACTCTCCGGACCGGATCGCCTGGCAGGCCATGTGCAGTGCCACCAGTGACGACGAACACGCCGTGTCCACCGTCACCGCCGGACCCTCCAGGCCCAACGAATACGACACCCGACCGGAGATGACACTGGTCGAGGTCCCGGTCATCAGGTGGACGTCCAGGTCCTCGTCCGCGCCGAATCCATAGCCGGACAGCGACGCGCCGGCGAACACCCCTGTCAGCGAACCGCGCAGCGACATCGGATCGATGCCCGCCCGCTCCAACGCCTCCCAGCACACTTCAAGGAGCAACCGCTGCTGCGGGTCCATCGCCACGGCCTCACGCGGACTGATCCCGAAGAATCCCGCGTCGAATCCACTCGCGTCCTCTAGGAATCCGGCCTCGCGCACACGCGAAGTGCCGTCCGGGTCCTGTCCGCACAGTTCGTCGAGGTCCCAGCCCCTGTCGGCCGGAAAACCGGCGACCCCGTCTCCTCCGGCGGCCAGCAGCTTCCAGAAATCCTCCGGGGCCTGGACATCTCTGGGGTAACGGCAGCCAATTCCCACGATCGCAATCGGCTCGTGGCTGCGTTCCTCAACCTCACGCAGGCGCTGACGGGTGTCGTGCAGGTTCGTCGTTGCCCATTTGAGGTAATCGCGGAGAGTCTCTTCGTCTGCCATCGGATCTCACCATTCCAGTCTTTGAAATGCAAGCTTGCTGTCCGCAATTCCGGAGAACTACTTACCTGCCGAGTTCCTTGTGAATGAACTCGAATATCTCGTCGTCCGTTGCGGATCCGATCTTCTCCGCGACCGCCCGACGCTCCGAAGGAGCACCGGCCTCGCTCCACTGGGAAAGCAGCCCCTGCAGGCGATCGGTGATCAATTGATATGTCTTCTCGTCCGGCGTCGCCCCGGTCAGAAGCGACCCGAGCCGGTCGACCTCCTCGATCAGAGACCCCTGAGCCGGCCCGTCCTGGAACTCCTCGTTCCAGAGATATTCGGCCAGCGCGATCGGGGTGGGGCAGTCGAACAGCAAAGTGGCGGGCAGCTTCAGGCCGGTTGCGGTGCTCAGCCGGTTGCGCAGCTCGACCGAGGTCAGCGAGTCGAAGCCCAGGTCGCTGAAGGCGCGAGTGGCCTCGACCGCCTCGGCCGACGCGTATTCGAGCACCGCGGCAGCCTTGCTCTGGACCAGCTTGACCAGCATCCGGTTCTGCTCGGCGCGCGACAGGCCCACCAGTTGCTGCTTGAAGGACGCGCCCTCGTCCGAGTCGACGGCTGCGTCCGCCCCGGCGTCGTCCAGTGCCTGCCGGACCTCGGGCAGGCTCTCGATCAGCGGGCTGGGCCGCCGCAGCGTGAACGTCGGGGCGAACCGCGCCCAGTCCACGTCCGCGACCGTCACCAGTCCCTCGCCACCGTCCAGGATTTGGGCCAGCGCCTGGACGGCGTGGTCCGACTCCATGGCGTACAGACCGCCCCGCGTCATCCACGCGGCGGTGTCCTCGTCGGTCATTCCGCCGCCGCCCCACGGGCCCCAGGCCACCGAGGTCGCGGGCAGCCCCTGCGCCCTGCGCTGCTCGGCCAGCCCGTCCAGGAAGGTGTTGGCCGCGCCGTAGGCGGGCTGGACGCTGCTGCCCCACGTCGCCGAGATCGACGAGAAGAGCACGAAGGCGTCCAGGTCCATGTCCCTGGTCAGCTCGTCCAGATGAACGGCGCCCGCGGCCTTGGCCGCCAGCACCTCGGCCGTTTCGGCCAGATCCGCATCCCGCACCGTGGTGGCCTGTCCGACGCCCGCGGTGTGCATCACGGCGGACAGCGAAGGCCCGTCCGCCGCAGTCCAGTCGATCACTCTGGCCAGATCCGCCCGGTCGCTCGCGTCGCAGGCCACGACGTCCACCCGGGACCCGGCCGTCGCCAACTCGGCCGCCAGCGCCGCCACATCGGCCGCACCGGGCCCGGACCGGCTGGTCAGCACCAACCGCTGAGCACCGCGACCGGCCAGCCACCGCGCCACATGCCCGCCGATCGCGCCGGTGCCACCGGTCACCAGAGCGCTTCCACGCGGCGTCCAGTCCTGACCGAGCGTTCGGGGGTGGGAGGCCCTGGTCAGCCGCCGGCCCAGGATCCCGGCCGAGCGGATCGCGACCTGGTCCTCACCGCACCCGGCCAGTACGGCGGCCAGCCGCGCTTCGGCCGTTTCGTCGATGACGGCGGGCAGGTCGATCAACCCGCCCCAGCGGTCCGGGTGTTCCAGGCCCACGACCCGTCCCAGACCCCACACCTGCGACTGCACAGGGTTGGCCGGTCCCTGGCCCGATCCGGCGGCCACCGCACCGGACGTGGCCACCCACAAGGGGGCGCCCACTTCCGCCGCACCCAGCGCCTGCACCAGGGTCAGCGTCGCGGCCAGTCCTCCGGTCACCACCGGATGGTCCGGCACGGGCGTCTCGTCCAGCGCCAGCAGCGACACGACACCGGCGAACCCGGCTTCCGGCAGCTCCGTGCGGATCTGCTCAACCATCCGCTTCCGGTCGGCCGTCGCCGTGGTCTCCATGACCACCGCCTCGGCCCCGCGGGCGGTCAGCACCGCCACACATCCCTGCGTCAGGTCGGCGGCGGCCGGTCCGGCGGGCGCGACGACCAGCCAGGTTCCGGACAGCATGCCCGCGTCGGGCGCGGCGACCGGCGCCCAGGTCACGCGGTAGCGCCAGTTCGCGGTCACCGACCGGTCCTGCTCGCGGCGCCGCCAGGACGCCAACGCAGGTAGTACCGCACTGAGTTGCTTCTGGTCCCCGATGGCGAGGGTGTCCGCGATCCCAGCCAGGTCACCACCTTCGACGGCAGCCCAGAACTGCGCCTCAGCCGCCGTACTCGCACCGTCCCCACCCGCCGGGAGCGCGGGCGCTGTCGACTCCAGCCAGTACGGCTGGTGCTGGAAGGCGTACGTCGGCAGGTCGACCCGGTCTCCGGCCGGCAGGACCGTCGTCCAGTCCACCCGCAGCCCGCCGACATAAGCCTGTGCGAGTGAGGTGAGCAGACGGATCGCGCCGCCGTTGTCCCGCTCCAGCGTGCCCACGGCCAGTACGTCGGCGGTACCCGCGTCCTCGGCGGTCTCCGCCACCGACGCGGTCAGCACCGGATGCGGCGACACCTCCACGAACGACCCATAGCCCCCACCGAGCAGAACCCGTACGGCCTCTTCGAAGCGCACCATCTGCCGCAGATTCGCGTACCAGTACGCGGCATCCACCTCAGTACCGGTCACCCACTCACCCGTAACCGTGGACACCATCGGTAGCCGACCAGCCTGCGGCGTGATTCCGGCAAGCTCCTTCTCCAGCACCACCGCCAACGGCTCCACCGCAGGCGAATGCGCCACAAAATCCGTCTCCGGGATACGCCAACGCAGCACATGCCGCGACGCCAACTCCCGCTCGAACTCCGCCAACGCCCCCGGCTCACCCGACACCACCACAGACGCCGGACCATTCACCGCAGCCACCGACAACCGCCCACCCCACCCGTCCGCCAACTCCCGCACCGCCTGCGAAGGCATCACCACCGACACCATCGAGCCCTCAACCGACAGACCCGACAACGCACGAGAACGCACCGCAACGACTCGGGCACCGTCCTCCAGGCTGAGCATCCCGGCGACCGTCGCAGCGGCGATCTCACCCTGCGAATGACCGACAACCGCATCCGGCGCGACACCCGCCGCCTCCCACACCGCCGCCAGCGACACCATCACCGCCCACAACACCGGCTGCACCACATCCGCAGCCTCCAACCCAGGCGCACCCTCCACACCCGTCAACACATCGGCGAGGGACCAGTCCACGAACGGCGCCAGCGCCGCCTCACACTCCGCAAGACGCGCCGCGAACACCGGGCTGGATTCAGCGAGTTCACGGCCCATGCCCAGCCACTGCGTCCCCTGACCGGCGAACACAAACACCGTCCGGGCACCCGAACGCGCAACCCCCGACACCACCGACCCCGAAGACGCGCCCGCAGCCAGACCCTCAAGGCCCGTCACGAACTCCGCACGGTCACCGCCCAGAACCACGGCCCGGTGCTCGAACACCGACCGCGCCGCCGCCAACGACCACGCCACATCCACCGGCTCCAACTCCGGCCGCTTCGACACCCACTCGCGCAACCGACCCGCCTGCCCGGCCAGCCCCTTCGCCGACCGGCCCGACACCACCCACGCCGCCAAGCCGTCCGCCTCAAGCAGCGCAGGGGCGCTCTCACCGTCGTCCTCGGGCTCGCGGACCTCGGCGGCCGGAGCTTCCTCGACGATGACGTGCGCGTTGGTGCCGCTCATCCCGAAGGAGGACACTCCGGCCCGACGCACCCGGCCGTCGGCCGACCACGGCAGCGTCTCGGTCAGCAACTGCACATCACCGGACGCCCAGTCCACGTGCGGCGAGCGCTCTTCCGCGTGCAGTGTCGCGGGCAACTCCCCGTTCTGCAGGGCGAGCACCATCTTGATCACACCGGCCACACCGGCGGCCGCCTGCGTGTGCCCGATGTTCGACTTCACGGACCCGAGCCACAACGGCCGGTCCTCGGCGCGCTCCTGGCCGTACGTCGCAAGGAGCGCCTGTGCCTCGATCGGGTCGCCCAGCGGGGTGCCCGTGCCGTGCGCCTCCACCACGTCGATCTCGTCCGCGCGCACCCCGGCGTTTGCCAACGCCGCCCGGATCACCCGCTGTTGCGAGGGGCCGTTCGGGGCGGTCAGACCGTTGGACGCACCGTCCTGGTTGGTCGCGCTGCCGCGCACCACCGCCAGCACCTTGTGTCCGTTGCGCTGCGCGTCGGACAGCCGCTCCACCACCAGCATGCCCGCGCCCTCGCCCAGGCCCATACCGTCGGCCGCCGCCGAGAACGGCTTGCACCGTCCGTCCGGCGCCAGCCCCATCTGCCGGCTGAACTGGTCGAACAGGAGCGGGTTGGCCGCCACCATGACGCCGCCCGCCAGGGCCAGCGTGCACTCACCCGACCGCACCGCCTGGCAGGCCAGGTGCAGCGCCACCAGCGACGACGAACACGCCGTGTCCACCGTCACCGCCGGGCCCTCAAGACCCATGACATAGGCCACCCGGCCGGACACCACACTGGTCGAGATCCCCGTGACGAGGTGCCCGTCCAGCTCGCCCTTGAGGCCGGTGCTCCAGCCGTATCCCGATGCGGACGCGCCCGCGAACACGCCGGTCGCGGAACCGCGCAGCGACGCGGGGTCCATTCCCGCCCGCTCCAACGCCTCCCAGGCCACCTCAAGCAGCAGCCGCTGCTGCGGGTCCATGGACACGGCCTCGCGCGGACTGATCCCGAAGAACCCCGCGTCGAACCCGGTCGCGTCGTAGACGAAGCCACCGGCCCGGACGGGTTCGCCGGACTCTCCCCCTTCGATGCCGGTCCGGTCCTCGATGACCCAGCCCCGGTCCTCCGGCAGAACAGAGATGGCGTCGGTTCCGGCAGCCACCAGGTTCCACAGCTCTTCCGGGCTCGTCACGCCGCCCGGGTACCGACAGCTCATGCCGACGATCGCCAGAGGCTCGTCGCTGGCCGCCGCCGCGACCGGCACGGTCTGAGCGCCGTCGGGGACGCCCGCCAATTCCGCCAGGAGGAACTCGGCGGCGGCCGTGGGTGTAGGGGCGTCGAACAGCAGGGTGGCGGGCAGCTTCAGGCCGGTTGCGGTGCTCAGCCGGTTGCGCAGCTCGACCGAGGTCAGCGAGTCGAAGCCCAGGTCGCTGAAGGCGCGACCGGCCTCGACCGCCTCGGCCGACGGATAGTCAAGGACCTCGGCCGCCTTCGTCTGGACCAGGTTGACCAGCGTCCGGTTCTGCTCGGCGCGCGACAGGCCTGCCAGCCGCTGCTTCAAGGACGCGCCCGCGTCCGAGCCGACGGCCGCGCCGCTCCCGGCCGCGTCCTCGTCGGCGTCGTCCAGTGCCTGCCGGACCTCGGGCAAGCCCTCGATCAGCGGGCTGGGCCGCCGCAGGGTGAACGGCGGGGCGAACCGTGCCCAGTCCACGGCCGCGACCGTCACCAGTCCTTCGCCGCTGTCCAGGACTTGGGCCAGCGCCTGAACAGCCTGGTCCGACTCCATGACCAGCAGCCCTCGGCGCAGCCCCTGCGCGGCGCCTTCTTCGTCGGTCATCCCACCGCCGCCCCACGAGCCCCACGCCACGGAGGTCGCGGGCAGCCCCTGCGCCCTGCGGTACTCGGCCAGCCCGTCCAAGAAGGTGTTGGCCGCGGCGTAGGCAGGCTGGAGACCACTGCCCCACGTCGCCGAGATCGACGAGAAGAGCACGAACGCGTCCAGGTCCATGTCCCTGGTCAGCTCGTCCAGATGAACGGCACCCGCGGCCTTGGCCGCCAGCACCACGGCCGTTTCGGCCAGATCGGTCTCCTCCACCGTGGTGGCCTGCACGACGCCCGCCGTGTGCATCACCGCGGACAGCGCGGGCCCACTCGTCCCCATCCAGGCCACCAGCCCGGCCAGGTCGGACCGGTCACTCGCGTCGCACGCCACTACGTCCACGCGGGTGCCCTGCGCGGCCAGCTCGGCGACCGCCGTGGCAACCCCGGCGGCGGCAGGGCCGGAGCGGCTGGTCAGGACCAACCGCTGAGTGCCGCGGCCGGCCAGCCACCGCGCCACATGCCCGCCGATCGCGCCGGTGCCACCGGTGACCAGAACGCTCCCGCGCGGCACCCAGCGCTCGGAGTTCTCGCGAGGATGCGGGGCGTGGGTCAGCCTGCGGCCCAGGATCCCGGCCGGGCGGATCGCGACCTGGTCCTCACCGCAGCCGGCCACCACCGCCGCGAGGCGCGCACCCGCACGCTCGTCGAATACGGCGGGCAGGTCGATCAACCCGCCCCAGCGGTCGGGGTGTTCCAGGCCGACGACGCGGCCGAAGCCCCACACCTGCGTCTGCACCGGGTTGGTCAGCGCCTCACCAGCTCCGGTGGCTGTCGCTCCGCACGTGGTCACCCACAGCGGTGCGTCCACCTCCGCGTCGCCCAGCGCCTGCACCAGAGCCAGCGTCGCGGCCAGTCCCTGGGCAACCACCGGATACTCGGGCACGGGCGTCTCGTCCAGTGCCAGCAACGACACCACACCCGCCACTGCCTCTGTGTCCTGCAGGGCCTGGCCGATGAGGGCCGCCATCTCGCCCCGGTCCACAGCGCCGGCCCGAAACTCGACGACCGCCACGTCCGCTCCGCGGGCGGCCAGCGCTTGTACGCATCCCTGCGTCAGGTCGTCGTCGGCCTGTCCAGCCATCACCAGCCAACTGCCGGTCAGCACACCGGGATCGGGTTCCGCGACGGGTGCCCATGTCACCTGGTATCGCCAGTCCGCGGTCGCGGAGCGGTTCCGCTCCCGTCGCCGCCACGACGTCATAGCCTCCAGTACCTCAGCCAGGTGCTGCTGGTCCTCTATTTCCAGAACTTCGGCGATATGCGCCAGGTCGCCGCCTTCGACGGCAGCCCAGAACTGCGCCTCAGCCGCCGTACTCGCACCGTCGCCACCCACCAGGGGCGCGGACGTGGCTGCTGCTTCCAGCCAGTAGCGCTGGTGCTGGAAGGCATACGTCGGCAA
>NZ_JBFAIP010000101.1:0-21689 GCF_040654775.1 Streptomyces sp. NPDC050636 | reverse complement strand
GCGGTGTTTGTTGGGGGGCTTGTTGTGCGCGGCCTTTGTTGGGGTTTTTTTTTTTGGTTTGTGTCCCGCCCCTTTTGGGGGCCCAAACCCAAAACCGTTTCCCCCAAACGCCTCGCACTTGCCATGCGCGCCGGGCGCGCCCCCCTGCACAACCCCTCGCCTGCTCTGGTCAACCGACCACTACGGGCGCAGTGTGTTGATCGCCCGGTGGGCCCGCACGCGTGGGAGCGCTCCTCCCGATGACTGCTGAAGCCCTCGGGATGGTAGGGGGCAGACCTGTGGCCTGCATGTTTCTGTCTTCGGCTCAGGTCGGCAGCCCTTGGCTGCCGTACTACGGAACGTGGAGGCATATGTGACCCGCTTTCGAAATAATGTGCTAGCGCGGTGTGTTCTCGGGCTGGCCGCGCTGCTGGCCATGTGTGTGCCCAGCGGGACAGCGCAGGCAGCGCCGGCCTCGTGCCAGGGCGCCGACATCCCCGTCACCGGTGTCGTGTCGGCGACGATGCACGGCACCCTGTGCGTGCCCGCGGGTGGTACGGCCGACACGGTGATGGTGCTGGTGCCCGGCGGGACGTACAACCACACCTACTGGGACTTCCCGTACCAACCCCAGACGTACAACTTCCGCCAGGCCATGAATGATGCCGGCTATGCCACGCTCGTCGTGGACCGGCTTGGAACCGGCGCGAGCTCACGCCCGCCCAGCGCCCTGGTCACCGCATCCGTCCAGGCCGGGGCCGTGCACCAGGTGATCCAGGCCCTGCGCGGCGGCCGGATCGGCGGCACGGACTTCCGCAAGGTCATCCTCGGCGGCCATTCGCTCGGCTCGCTGATCAGCGTCATCGAAGCGGGCACCTACAACGACGCGGACGCCGTGGTGCTCACAGGCATCACCCACCGGATCGTCGCCCAGAACCTCGTGGACATCTTCGTCTCGTCCCTCTACCCCGCGGCCCTGGACCCGGCATTCGCCGGAAAATTCTACGACCCGGGGTACCTGACCACGAGGCCCGGCACCCGGGGCACCGACTTCTACGCCCCCGGGACCACCGACCCCGCGGTGCTCGCCACGGATGAGGCCACCAAGGACGTGTTCAGCGCAGCCGAGGCGGCCGACGGTCTCGGCGTGGCCGGACTCCTGCCGTACTCCCGTCAGATCCAGCACCCGGTCCTGGTCTCCGTCGGCGACCAGGACCGATACTTCTGCGATTCCCTGGGCGGCAACTGCGCCAGCGCGGCGGCACTCAAGGCCCAGGAGGACCCGTACTTCGGGTCTGCGGCCTGCCTGCACACATACGTCCAGCCCGGGGCGGGCCACGACCTGAATCTGGCCACCAACACCGTCCCGTACCAGCGGGCGGTACGGGACTGGGCCGACACGTTCGTCGGAGCGGGGCCCGAACCAATCACGCCGCCCGCGAAGGCCTGTGTCTAGGGCCGCATCAAGAGTGCGGGCCGGACCACCCGGCCACCCGTAACCCCCGGGTGCCATTAACGAACGTGTCACCGATCCTGTTGGCTCGTCAGGGGCTCATGCTGTGAGGGAGAGGCCGAGGCGGGAGAGGTGGCTGACGCGGGTGCGGTCGAGCGGGCGGCCGTTCCACGGGGCATGAAACTGGTCGCCAGTTCGATACCCCAACTCCCGTAGGCCAGCTCACTGTTGCGCCGTATGGACCATTACCGGGGCAGCCGCCAGACTGTGCGCATCCCGGACACCGCGTCCGGGACAACGGGAGGACACCACCATGCGCACAGCACTCCGACGATGGCCCCGCATAGCCGCGGCCCTGCTGCTCGGCGCCGGGCTCGGCCTGACCGCAGCCCCCGCACAGGCCGGACAGCAAGCCCCGCCGCGCACCTCCGCGGTGCAGGCTTTCAAAAACGGCGAGAGCCTGAACTGCCTGGACTACAGCTACCGCTACAGCGCGCGCACGATGCCGTGCTGGGGCAACGACTGGCAGAAGTGGGATGTCCAGGGCCTGGGCAACGGCTACTTCCTGCTGAAGAACGTGGCCACCGGGCAGTGCCTGAAGGAGACGTTGGCGGGTGCCGTGGACGGTGAGCCGTGCACCGTCCACGACAACGACTACCAGTGGCGCAGCCTCTATCTCCACGGCTACGTGCTGCTGATCAACAAGTCCACCGGCGGCTGCATGAGCGACAGCGGCGGCGATGCGTGGGTCGTCGACTGCAACCTGCCGAGCGGGCGGACGGACGCCGTCTGGTACTGATCCATGGCCGCTGAAGCCCCCTGCCGATCCGGACGCTGTTGGTAAATCCGCCCCGCTGGATCTCATCCAGTGGGGCGGAGGGCTGCGAAGGGTGAGGTGCGGGTGCGGGCGAGGGGTCTGCCAGTAAGCCAGGCATCGAGGCGGGCGAGGTTGATGGCGGCGCCGGTGAAGTGGTGCTGGAGTCGGGTTTTGAAGAGGCCGCGGTAGCGGGATCTGCGCAGGCCGAACGCCTGGACGGCTTGGGAGATGGTGCCTTCGACCCCGGCTCGGTGGCCGTAACGCCGTCGCCACTGCTCGGTATCCTGCTCGGCCCGTGCTCGTTGGAGGATCTCGTGCTCGGCCCGGGGCCGGAACGTGAGCGAGCGGCCATGGACCGAGTCTGTGCAGGACGTCTTCAGCTCGCACCGGCCGCACTCGCGGGCCGGGAACTTGACGCGGGTGACAGGTGTGTCCCGATGGCTGGTGGTCTCACGCCAGATGGTGTTCTGCTTGCCTCCGGGGCAGGTGACGGTGTGCCGGTCCCAGTCGATGGTGAAGCGGGTGTTGTCGAAGTGACCCGATACCGCCTGCTGACGTGAGCTGATCGGTTTGACCCGTCCGATTGGCTCCATTCGGTGATCACGGCGGGCGTGGTGGATCTGCTCGGCGTCGATGTATCCGGCGTCCACCAGGTGTTCGTCCGGCAGAAGGCCGCGCCCGGCCAGGGTGGTGTGGATGTCTTCCAGGACGGCATCGCCATTGACCGGTGCTGGGGTGGTGTGGATGTGGGTGATCAGGTGCGGGGCGTCCGGCTCGCAGGTCTCGCTGAGGTGGACCTTGTAGCCGGACCAGCCCAGATCCCGTTTGGCCCCGGTCCTCGCCTCGGGCTCATACGGGGTGCGTAAGCGGATCAGGCTGGGTGGAAGGTCCTTCAACTCACGCCAGCGCAAGACGCCGTCGGTGTGCTGGAACTGCTGCACCCACGTCCGGCGCAGGAACTCCACTGCGGGCAGGCTCCGCGGGCCAGGCGGAGCCGAGAGCGACCAGACAGCTTCCAGCAGGATCATTCCGTCGGCTCCACACTGGTCGCCGTGCGCGACCCGGGCGGCCCACCGGGAGGGGAAACGAGTGTCTTCCAGCCGGGCCGAGTAGCGGTCGAACCATTCCGGTGCCGCGAGTGCCGCCAGCCAGTCCCCGGCCGCCTCGGCAACCTCGTTGAGCGCGGCCCGCAGGGTCTCGACCACGAACTCCAGCCGGTTCAGGTCCCTGGTCGCGGCCAGCACATGCGTGGCGTCCGTGCGCTGCCGCTTGCCCGCCTTGACCAGTCCGGCCTCCCCGGCCGCCTGGAGCACCGCGTCGAAGACCCATCGGCCCGCGTCCGCCTCAACCAACCGGGTACGGAACTCGCTGAGCACCGAGAAGGCGAAGCCGGTGTCGGTCAGCTCCAGCGACAGGGCGTACTTCCAGTCCAGACGCGAGCGGACCGCGTGCGCGGCCTGCCAGTCGGTCAGGCCCTCCGCGAACTGCAACACCGACACCAGTGCCAGCCGGGCCGGCGACACAGCCGGACGCCCCCGCACCGGGAACAACTCCTTGAAGTCAGCGTCGACGAAGACCGGCCCGAGCACGTCACGCATCCGCATTGCCGGACAGCCCGCCGGGAACACCGCACGTGCCACCCGCACCGTCTCCTTCGGAATCTCCGCCAGCTCCACCCCACGCAACGACACGAACCCACCCCTGAACACGACGACGGCCTGCACCACCCCAACGGGGTCGTACAGGCCGTCGTCACGCAGGTCCCGGATTTACCAACAGCGTCCGCTGCGGGAGGGGGCCGCGGAGCGACCGATCCCGTAAGCAGCGATTCGCCCGGCCACGCCGTCCGACTTGGGAATTCCTACGTCGGATGGGGTGGCCGGGCGTTTGCCACCCGATTCGGGCGATCCCCCGCGTCGCCCGAATCAGGCAGTTTGACCGGATTCTCCGCCCAGGGTAGGCGGACATCCGGAGTTGTGCTGAGTATATTGGCTCTCAGCCAGTCAACGCAGGAGTTACAGCATGTCCCCCCGCAGCGCATCGGTCAATGAAGAATTGCGGCGGCGATCACGTGAACGGCTGCTGCAGGCGACGGTCGAGCTGGTGGGCGAGCGCGGGCTTGAGGCGACGACGCTCGGTGATATCGCACAGCGCGCCGGGGCGGCCCGCGGGCTGGTCTCGTACTACTTCCCGGGCAAACGGCAGCTGCTGCAATCGGCCGTGCACCGGCTGATGCATCTCACCCTCCAGGCGGCGCTGGAGCGCGAGCCGCGGCCGACCGGACCGGACGCGGGGCGCGAGCTGATGGCACGCGCCATCGACGCCATCCTCGGGCTGGCGCGCGACCACCCGCTGCTGATGCGGACGCATATGGCGGGAATCCTGACGGCCGAGGGATTCATCCAGTGTCCCGAACAGCAACGGCTGGCCCAGTTGCTGCGCGAGACGGTCGTGGCGTATGGATCGACGGACCCGGATGCCGACTATCCCCTGCTGCGGGCGCTGCTGATGGGCTCGGTGGTGCCGATGCTGCTGCCGGGGGCGCAGATGCCGCAGGCCCGGCTGCGCGCCGAGCTGTTCCAACGGTACGGACTGGACTGGGAGTTGGGAGTCCCGCCGGATGAGGAACCACCCGGTGGGCAGCGAGCGCGGACGGGAACCCGGGGCCCCGTGGAGCCGTAGCGGCAGGGAGCCGCGGCGGCAAGGGCCCGCTAGCGCTTGTTGTGGCGTGGCGTGAGCAGGCCGTCGTCCCGGGCGCCGGCGATCAGACGCAGTGATCTGCGGCGGTTGCGGCCGGTGGCGTTCATGACGGCCAGCACCGGATCGCGGCCTTCCCGCTGTGCCTCCCGGTACACATCCGCGGCGAGTCTGCGGCGCTCGCCGGCCCGCGATCGCGTGAGGACGGCGGACGGGGACGGAGCGGGCGGCGCGCCGGAGCCGTCAGGGGGAGCGGCCGAGCTCTCCGCGGAAGCCGTGGAGCCGGGCGAAGCTGCGGAGTCCCCTGGGGGGCATGTGGCCGATGACGGTTCAGGGGCGTTCTCGGGGCCGTGCCCGGGATCGCTCTCCGAGGGCGGCTCGGCGGGCCGGGCGAGCGCGCCACAGAACACTCCGTCGCCGTGGACGACGCCCCCCGCGGGCGCCGCCGTTTCCTCCTCGGCCGACCCTGCCGCGGCCTCCTCGGTTTCCCCCGTACGGGGGACCACCGGTTCGACGCCCGTAGCCGTAGCCGTAGCCGTAGCTGTAGCCGTAGCCATATCCGTGGGCGCATCCGCGAGCGTCACCACATCCGGCCCCGCCTCCGGCTCCACGCCGGGGTCCGCCACCGGCTCCGCTCCCTCCTCCCGGCCCGGCGACGGCCGGTCCTTCCGCGGGCGCCCCATGGCCATCCGGCACGTATCGTCCAACGGGCCCTCGATCCAGCGCGCCAGCGCGGCAAGGCCGTCGAGCGTCAGGGGCGGATCGGCCCGCATGTCCTCGACGGTGATACGGCCGTCGTCGGAGACCGTCACGAGGACATCGATCCGGGCGCCGTCGGCGAATGTCAGCCGGGCGCTGAACCACGGCCCCAGCGGATCGATCCGGCGCGGCGAAGCGTCGGGGCCGGACGTTCCGGCGGGATCATCAGGGGCGGCGGGTTCGGGGGCGGGCGCGGCCGAGCCATGACCTCGGAGCTCCCAGACGGGCCACTCCAAGACCTCATCTCGGGCCTTATATCGGCTATTAACGGTATAAAAGTCACTTTCCGACACAAGGAAAACGTAGCCGCCAGCCCACCCGCCCCAGGGGCGCGGCACGCTCATCGCACCGCGAGCAACCCCGATAGCTCATCTCCCGCGGGACGCCTGCCGGTGCGATGCTGGGGTTACTCCGCGGAAGGGGCCTCTCGTGCTTCGTGTCGCAGTGATCGGTTCTGGACCCAGCGGTGTCTACACCGCCCAGTCCCTGGTCGAACAGCAGGCAGTGCCGGACGTCGAGGTGTACGTCCTGGACCGGCTGCCCTGCCCCTACGGTCTGGTCCGCTACGGCGTCGCACCGGACCACGAGAAGATCAAATCGCTGCAGAACAACCTTCGGACGGTGCTGGAGCACCCTCGGGTGCACTTCCTCGGGAATGTGGAGGTGGGGGCACCGGGGCTGGGCCTCCAGGAACTGTGCGAGATCTTCCACGCGGTGGTGTTCTGCGTGGGCGCCGCCACCGACCGGCATCTCGGCATCCCCGGCGAGGATCTGCCCGGCAGCCATTCGGCGACCTCGTTCGTCGCCTGGTACAGCGCGCATCCGGACGCCGCCGCCACCGACTTCGCGCTCTCGGCCCGGTCCGCGGTCGTGATCGGCGTGGGCAATGTGGCCGTCGACGTGGCCCGCATCCTGGCGCGCGGCGCGGCGGAGCTCGCCGGCACCGATATGCCTCAGGGGGCGCTCGGCGCTCTCGTCGACAGCGGTGTCGAGGACATCTGGATGGTGGGCCGGCGCGGCCCCTCGCAGGCCAAGTTCACCACCAAGGAGCTACGGGAACTGGGGGCCCTTCCGGGTGCGGAGGTGCTCGTACGGCCTGAGGAGCTGGCGCTGGATCCGGGGTACCGCGATCCCGGTGGGCTGCCGGCCGTCGGACGCCGGAACGTCCAGGTGCTGCGCGACTGGGCGGAGCGGTCGAACGACGTCGTGACGGCGGGGCCGGCGGCGTCGGCGGCGTCGGCGGCGTCGGCGGGGCGTACGCGCCGGATTCATCTGCGGTTCTTCCTGCGTCCGGTCGCGATGGTCGGGGACGCCGCCACCGGCGTACGCGCGGTCCGGTTCGAGCGGACGGTACCTGACGAGCACGGCGGGGTCGTGGGAACCGGCGAACACGAGGACATCGAGGCCCAGTTGGTGCTGCGATCGGTCGGCTATCGGGGGACGCCGCAGCCGGGGCTGCCGTTCGACGACGCAACCGGGACGGTGCCGCACCGGGCGGGGCGGGTACTGCGGGACGGGGCGCCTTGCCCCGGCGTGTACGTCGCGGGCTGGATCAAGCGCGGCCCCACGGGGGTGATCGGCACCAACCGGCCCTGCGCCAAGGAGACCGCGGCATCACTCCTGGAGGATGCCACCGCTCTGGCGGAGCGCGATATCGCCGACGACCCAGTGGACGCACTACGGGCGACGGGACAGCAGCCGGTCCCATGGGCGGGCTGGCTCGGCATCGAGGTCGCGGAGGCGGCGTGGGGCCGCCAGCTGGGACGCGGCACGGTCAAACTGCCGGACTGGGAGGGCCTGTTGGAGGCCGCCCGCTCGACGGGGTGAGCCGGACGGGCCGCCCCCCGCCCTGCGCGGTTCGGGCGCGGAGGGCTCAATCGCCGGCTTCGCCGAGTCGGCGGGCCTGCAGGTCAGCCGCCCGGAGGACGCCGTCGACCAGGCCGGGGAAGAGCGCGTCGAGGTCGGCCCGGCGCAGCCCGTTCATCTTGGCCGTACCGCGGTAGATCTGCTGGATGACGCCGTGCTCGCGCAGCACCCGGAAGTGGTGGGTGCAGGTCGACTTGCTGACCGGCAGCTCGATGTCCGCACAGTTCAGCTCCTCCTCGGCGGCGGCCAGCGCGCAGACGATCCGCAGCCGCATCGGGTCGGCGAGCGCATGCAGGACATCCGCGAGCCGGATGTCCTCGCGGGCCGGGTGCTCCAGCGACCGGGAGCCGGACGGGGCGCCCATGGACGTCGTATCGGTCGGCATGACGGCTCCTGACGTGCGGCGCGGCGGCTGGGTGCCGATGGATGTCGTGACTTCAGCGAGGTCAGTGGCTCAGTTTCAGCGGCTCGGTTTCCGCGGCTCGGTTTCAGTGCTTCCGGGGCATTCCCGCTCCCACTGGCCCCATTGATTGCGCCGACCGCGCTGACCGCGCTGACTTCACTGGCCCATTGTACGAGAAGCATCGTAGTTCGACGGCCCTCCGCGACCGGCACCCTTTGCGCGAGCACGCCCACCTCCCCACCCACCCCCTTGTACGAGGTTCATCGTAGTTTGACAACCACCGTAATACGATGCCTATCGTATGAGCGTGGGCCCATCCGGAGCCCGTCCGCCTTCAGGTACAGGAGCCTGCCGTGAGCGCACTGTTCGAGCCGATCAACCTTCGCTCGCTGACCATTCCGAACCGCCTCTGGATGGCGCCCATGTGCCAGTATTCGGCCGCGCCGGAGGGGCCGGCGGAGGGCGTGCCCGGCGACTGGCACTTCCAGCACCTGGCCGCACGGGCAGCGGGCGGGACGGGGCTCATCCTCACCGAGGCGACCGCCGTGAGCCCGGAAGGGCGCATCAGCCCCTTTGACCTCGGGCTGTGGAACGACACGCAGACCGAGGCGTTCCGGCGCATCACCGGATTCCTCAAGTCGCAGGGGTCGGTGCCCGGCATCCAGATCGCGCACGCCGGACGAAAGGCGTCGACCGAGCGGACATGGGTGAACCGCGGCGGCGCGCTGCTGCCGGGCGAGGGTTACGGGTGGGCGCCGGTCGGCCCGAGCCCGGTGCCGTTCAACGAGCAGTCCGCGACGCCCGAGGAGCTGTCCAAGGGGCAGATCGGTGAGCTTGTCGCGCAGTTCGCGGCGACGGCTCGCCGGGCATTGGCGGCCGGCTTCGAGGTGGCCGAGATCCACGGTGCACACGGCTACCTGATCAACGAGTTCCTCTCCCCCTTCACGAACCGGCGCACCGACGAGTACGGCGGCTCGTACGAGAACCGGACGCGCTTCCCGCTGGAGGTCGTGGACGCCGTACGGGAGGTGTGGCCCGACGACCTTCCGGTCTTCTTCCGGATCTCGGCGACCGACTGGCTCAGCGAGAACGAGGACGACGGGCGCGAGGGCTGGACGGCCGACGACACCGTGCGGTTCGCCGGTGACCTGCGGGCGCACGGCATAGACCTGCTGGACACCTCCACGGGTGGCAACGCACCGGACGCGAAGATCGACGCGACGCCCGGTTTCCAGGTGCCGTTCGCCGAGCGGGTCAAGATGGAGACCGGTCTGCCGGTGGGCGCCGTCGGCCTGATCACCGAGGCGCGGCAGGCCGAGAAGATCATCGCGGATGGTCAGGCGGACGCGGTGCTGCTCGGCCGGGAACTGCTCCGGTCGCCCAGCTTCGCCCAGCAGGCGGCCCGCGAACTGGGTGCCGACGTCCACATTCCGCTGCCGTACCACCGGGCCATCTAACCCTTCCAACCCTGCTGACCTGCACGGATACCCTTCCGGAACGCCGTTGTCAGTGGTCGGGTGCAAACTGGCCACTACCTGAGACAACGGCGTCCCGGAGGTGTTCCGGCATGACTGATGTACTACTCGCGGTGGGAACCCGCAAAGGCCTCTTCATCGGCCGAAGGCGGCATGGTGACTGGGCATTGAGCGGGCCCCATTTCCCCGCGCAGGCGGTGTACTCCCTCGGGATCGACACCCGCCGCACGACGCCCCGGCTGCTGGCCGGAGCGGACAGCTCCCACTGGGGCCCGTCGGTTTTCCACTCCGACGACCTGGGCGAGACCTGGCACGAACCGTCCCGGCCGGCGGTCAAGTACCCGGAGTACACCGGGACTTCGCTGGAGCGGGTCTGGCAGCTGCATCCGGCGGGCCCGGCCGCCCCGGATGTGGTCTACGCGGGCACCGAGCCGGGCGGGCTGTTCCGGTCAGAGGACAGCGGCGAGACATTCGAGCTGGTGCGGCCGCTCTGGGACCACCCCAGCCGGGAGAAATGGATGCCGGGAGGCGGTGGGCTGGCCGTCCATACGGTGATCACCGACCCGCGGGACGCCGATGCGGTGACCGTCGCGGTCTCCGCGGCCGGGGTCTTCCGCACCCTCGACGGCGGCGCCAACTGGACGCCCTCGAACACCGGCGTGAAGGCGGTCTTCCTTCCGGACCAGCACCCCGAGTTCGGCCAGTGCGTACACAAGATCGCGCAGGACCCGGTGGACCGCGACCGGCTGTATCTGCAGAACCACTGGGGCGTCTACCGCAGCGATGACGCGGGCGTCCGGTGGACGGACATCGGCAGCGGGCTGCCCTCGGACTTCGGCTTCGCCGTGGCCGCCCACCCGAGCAGGGGAAATGTCGCGTACCTCTTCCCCATCACCGCCGACATCGACCGGGTGCCGGCCGACCACCGCTGCCGGGTCTACCGCACGGGCGATGCGGGCGGGAGCTGGGAGGCGCTGAGCGACGGGCTGCCCGAGGAGAACCACTACGGCACGGTGCTCCGAGACGCGCTGTGCGTCGACGACGCCGACCCCGCCGGGGTGTACTTCGGAAACCGCAACGGCGAGCTGTACGCCAGCGCGGACGACGGCGACACCTGGCGGCAGCTCGCCTCCCATCTGCCGGATGTGCTGTGCGTACGGGCGGCCGCCATGGGGTGAGCGGGGCGAGCTGAGCAGGGGGGTGATGCGAGAGCGCGCAACGCTTCGGCGTGGGGCCGCAGTTGGGGTAACCGTTTGGGGTATCCGTTGGGGTCCCCTTGGGATCTCCTTGGGGTCTCCTTGAGGTCTCTGGTCGGTATGGACGGATGCGTCGGAAGGGGAAATCGCAGGCCATCGATCAAGGGGAACGGCGTTCGGCCAGTAGGGGGATCCCGTGGCTTCACGACTCTTCAAGACATCGTCGAACCGGGCTGGGCCAAGGCACTTGAGCCCGTCGCCGGACGGATCGCCTCAATGGTCGACTTCCTGCGGGCCGAGATCGCCGCGGGACGTACGTACCTGCCGGCCGGCAACAATGTTCTGCGCGCCTTCCAACAGCCCTTCGACGAAGTGCGAGTGCTCATCGTCGGACAGGATCCCTACCCCACGCCGGGACATGCGCTTGTTCCCGCTGTTCCCGACGTGTCCCGCTACCCGGCGGAGTTGGTCTCCCCGTGCTCGCGCCCGGGCCCTCAGACGGACGGGGCGACGCGAGCCGTTTCGAGGGCAGTGGCGATGCCCTGTGCCAGGAGCGGGATCCGGTGCGCCGAGATGCCCGCGATGTTGATGCGTCCCGAGGCCGTGCCGTAGACGGCGAACTCACTGCGCATCCGGCGCATCTGGTCCGGTGTCAGCGGCAGCATCGAGAACATGCCCTTCTGCCGTGCGAGCGACGCCGCCTGCTCGCCGCAGCCGAGCGCGCTGAGATGGACGACCAGGTCCGCCCGGTTGGCCGCGATCCGGTCGCGCATGACGTCGAGCTCCGCCCGCCATGCGGCCCGCAGCCGCTCGTCCTCCAGGACGGTGGTGACGACGGCGGCGCCGTGCTCGGGCGGCATCGAGTACAGGGTCCGCGCGGCGTTCTGCAGGGCCGTTTCGACGTGCCGCAGCGTCTGCCGCGACGAGCCGAGGACGATCGCGCACCCGGTGCGGTCGCTGTAGAGGCCGAAGTTCTTGGAACAGCTGACGGCGATCAGGACCTCGGGGAGCCGGTCGGCCAGCATCCGGGTGGCCCGCAGGTCGGCGTCGAGGCCGTCGCCGAGGCCGTGATAGGCCAGGTCGACGAAGGGAACCCAGCCGTTCGCCGCGGCGAGTGCGGCCAGCTCCTCCCACGTCTCCAGGGACGGATCGACTCCCGTGGGGTTGTGGCAGCAGCCCTGGAGCAGGACGACGTCGTCGCGTCGTGCGGCACTCAGGTCATCGAGCAGGCCCGTGGTGTCCGGGAGCCCCGCGGAGTCGAGCCGGCCGTACGTCCGGATCTTGAGACCGGCGGCCTCCAGGATCGGCCGGTGATTGACGTACGCGGGGTCACTGATCCACACCGTGGTACCCGGGCGGGTCTGGCGCACGAGATCGGCGAGCAGGCGCAGGGCTCCGGTGCCCGCCACGGTCTGGACGGCCGTCGCCCGTCCGGTCAGCGCCTCGGTGCCCAGCACCAGGGACAGCATGGCCCGGTTGAAGGCGGTGTTGCCCGAGAGCCCTCGGTACTCCTTGGAGACGGAGCGTTCCGCCAGGCGTATCTCGGCCTCCCTGACCGCTGTCATGACAGGAGTGGCCCCGGTGTGGTCACGGTAGACGCCGAGGACGAGGTTCAGCCGCTCGGGGCGCGGGTCGGCGGCGAACTCCGCCTCCAGGTCCCACAGAGGGTCGGCGGGCGGGGCGGGAAGAAGCTCAAGCATCGGGGGAAACCTCGGTTCGGGGGCGTCGGTTGGCGAGCGCGACGCCGGTGGCGATGAGGGGGACACCGATCAGGACGGGCAGGGTCGGCGACTCGTCCAGCAGGGGAATGGCGAGCAGGACGACGGCGACCGGGCTGAGACTGCCGACGACCGAGCTGCGCTCCGGCCCCAGCCGGCGGATGGCGAACGCGTACAGCAGACCGGCACACAGGCCGACGCCCAGCCCCTGGACGACGAGGAACAACACGATGTCGCCGCCGGCCGCCCGGGCGAGACCGGTCGGCAGGACTCCCGCCATGACCAGGAGCGCGATGACGGCGAAGGAGGGCAGGCACAGCAGTCCGATGGAACCGACGGGGTCGAGGTCCACCTCCCGCAGCCCCACCGTGTACAGGGCCCACAGCCCACTGGCGACGAGCAGCGTGCCCGAACCGAGCAGCACGTCCGCGTCCAGCGCCGCGGTATAGCGCCAGACCAGCGCCACGACCCCGGCCACGATCAGCACCAGCCCGGCCGACTGCGTACCGCGCGGAACGCTCTTCCCGCCCGCGACCATGAGGGCGGAGACGAACAGCGGGACCATCCCGGGGACGATCGCCCCGACGAACGCGGCCGACGTCAGCGAACCGCCGTACATCGCCGCGAGGAAGAACGGCACCCCCGCACCGCAGATGATCTTCGCCGCCGGGCCCGGCCGCACCGCGGCCAGCCGGCCCCTGCGCCGCCACAGGGCGGGCGCCAGGACCACGAGAGGAACACCGAAGCGCAGCAGTGCCGCGTCGGCGGGCAGCAGCGTGGAGGCGCTCAGGGCACGGGCGCTCAGCGCGAACCCGGCCCAGATGCCGACGGTGAGCAGCAGTGCCAGCAGAGCCACCGCCTGCGGAGAGACCGCCCTGCGCCGGTCGGCGTGCGCTGGGGAGCCGCTCCCCGTCCCGGCGGCTGACGGCCCGGCCGTGTTCGTGACGACCACTGAAAATTCCTCCCGCTCGGAGCTGCTCGGGGGGAACCGACAGCGACCCTTCGTCTGAAGGCAACGCTAGAGCTTGCAGCAGGGCAGCCGATTGCCAGTTCTGCCCCTCAGCCCTAGCGTGGGGGCAGAATCTGCCAAAAAAGCGTGGCCTAGGAAGCGACGGAGTGACGATGGATGCTGTGGATTTCCAGATGATCCACGAATTGCAGGCCGACGGGCGGCTGTCCAATCAGGACCTCGCCGACCGGGTCAGGCTGTCGCCCTCGCCCTGTCTCCGCCGGGTACGCCGCCTGGAGGAGTCCGGCCTGATCACCGGCTACACGGCCATGGTGGACCAGGTCGCGTTCGGCCTGCCGATCACCGTCTTCGTGCGGGTCCGCCTGGAACGCCACACCGCTGAGGCCGTCAACGTCTTCGAGGAGCACGTCGGCCTCATCGAGCACATCCAGGACTGTTACCTGATGGCAGGCAGCAGCGACTACCTGCTCAGAGTCGTCATTGAAAGCCTGGAGGCGTACGAGGTCCTCGTGCGCACACAGATCCACGCCATCCCCGGCATCACGTCGATCGAATCCAGCTTCGCCTTCGGGAGCGTCAAGCAGTCAAAGGTCTACCCGCAGCCAGGCGGCCCGTCGCGCCCGCGTGCTCGCACGCGCTGAAAACAAGGCGGCCCGGCATCGCTGCGTCCAGCAGCAGAGGCATGGGCGCTATCAAGTTGCCTGCGGGGGCGGTTTCGTGGGTGAGGCGGCGGGTCATCAGGTTGATGGCGGCCAGTTGGATCATGGCGGTTGAGCGGTGGGGGTGGATTTCGTAGTCGCGGGCCAGGCGGCGGTGGTGCATGAGCCAGCCGAGGGTGCGTTCGATGACCCAGCGATGACCCAGCGGCGGGGTTGGACGTGGAAGCCGCGGTAGTCACGGGTTAGTGCGCCGTCACCTTCGCGGCCGCCTGGCTGATCCGCGAGGTACCGCTGCGGGCGGGCCCGGGGGCGGAGGACTAGCCGGGGGCGGGGGCTCAATCAGGGGTCAGGGGAACAGATCCCCTAGGGGGTGCGAGCGCCCCCTGCGGGGCCACAACGCGGCGGGGGCGAGGCGGTATTCCCGTGGACCGGCCCTCGACCGGCCCGCGACCGGCAAGTCGCCGCCTGAGTCGCGCCAAAGGCTCCCCGGCCTCATGCCTCGTGTTCGTGAACGTGCGCGTCTTCGCGAACGTGCGCGTTGAGCGGTCGTCAAAAGAACGTTGATGGTGGCTCCCTAGCGTTTCCGGTGTATCGATCACCGATCAACGGCAAGGTGGAGTACGCATGTTGTTCCGCACGCGAGGCAAAGACAGAGTCTCTTCCTTATACGCCGGGGCGAACGCGCCCCGGTGGCGGACCGCGGTCATGGCCGGGGCGCTCGTGAGTGTGTCCGTGGTGGCGCTGGGGACCGCTTCCGCGGCATCGCAGGGTTCGGGGAAGTCGACGACGGCCGCTGTGCAGGCAGCTCCGGCGGGCGACTCGGCGCGTGAGCACTGGCAGCCGCCGATGGACAAGAAGGAGGGCCCCGGGGACCCCGGGGCGGAGCCCGGCAAGATCAACACCACCTACTTGATCAGTGAGGTGTCGCCGGCGCAGTACCGAGGCTGGTGGTACCAGTCCCACCTCACCGGCGTCAGCGTCACGTGGATGGCGCCCTCGGGGCGGGATCCGTACAACGGCTGGGACTGGATCGAGATCCAGGACGCCAACGGCAAGCGCGTCACGTGGGACTGGGCCTGCGGCAACGACCACTGCGGCGCGTACGGCTCGACCCTGATCCAGGCGAAGCTGACGAAGGGCGCTGAGTACAAGGTCCTCTACTGGAGCGACGGGGGCCGGGTCACCAAGGGCACGCTGCAGGCCGAGTTCGAGTTCTGGGCCTGACATGGGAAGCCGAGAAGAGATGACGCGTAGGGCAGAGCGGACCGAACGCGGGCCGGTGCGACGACGGTTGGTCAGCACGGCGGTGGTGATTTCGGTGCTTGCGGGCACGCTGGGCGCGGGAGGTGCGGTCAGCTACGGCGCATCGACCCCGACCGCACTGGAGCAGAGCGCCAGGCCCAAGGCTCAGCCCCAGGAGCAGGCGCAACCGAGGGCAGCGACGGACAACGAGGACTTCGCCGAGCTCTACACCCGTACGGTCGCGATCCTCCGCAACGCGATGCTGGGGGAGGAGAGCACCCATCGGCCCGGTGCCGGCCACCTGATCGAGAACCCCGACCCCACCGCCTTTCAGTCGGTCTACATCGGACGGTTCACCGAAGACGAGTTCATCGAGGGCCGCCAGGTCCGAGCCGTCTTCCGCCGGTCCGACAGCTATCTGCTGGGAATCTACGTGGAGGACAGGGACGCGAACAGCCCGGTCTTCTACACGTTCACCGAGCAGCGGAACGGCCGCACGGTCGACATGATCCCGGGCGCCGTGTACCCGGGCGTCCGCAGGGAGCACTTCGGCTGGGGCGTCAACTACCGAGGACTCCCCCGGATCACCGTCAGCCGCAGCCGCCTGCGGGACGCGGTGCACGACCTCTACCATCACGACCCGAACACGAGCACCCACACGCTGGAGAACGCGGTCAACACACTGGCCGTGTCCCTGGCCGAAGGGGCGCGGTTCCAGGCGATTCCGGCGCAGATCGCCCAGTCGATCCGTGGCGGGCGGGACTGGGTCGTGCGCAACCACTCGGACGAGATCACGAGCTGGGACCAGGGGTCCCAGGCCGTCCTGCGGGCACGCACCGCCGACCCGAACGGTACCGGTGAGGCGTGGCAGCAGCACCATGAAGTCCGCTGGAACGGGGCCTGGGTGCTGCTGAGCGCCCTAGATCTGGCCCGACGGCTGTATCTGATCAAGCCGCCGACGCGGAAGGGCTGACATTCAGGGCACCACACAAGGTGCCCACCGGGAGCGGCCGCCGCCGTGCTCCACCTCGTGCCGGAGAATGCACTGCTGCCACTGTGCCAGTGCCTCGGCTCGGTCGCCCCGGCTTCTTCGGGGACGACGAGCGCGTCGGCCACCATCGCGGCGGCCGCACCGCGACAATCAGACAGGCCGGCGCTATCAAGTCGTCTGCGGGGGCACGAGATGATCTTGGTGTGGGTCGTTTGTGGGAGGGGCTTGCGGTGGAGGCTGAGACGGCGCCGTCGTACAAGGGGTACCGTTTCCGGCCGGACGAAGAAGCTGGGGTTCTTCTAGGCACACGCAAAGGGCACCCGAACTGGGCGAACGCCCGTCAGGCACCCTCTGCCGCGGAGCTTCACCTTCGCCGCGCCGATCCCGAACTGGCAGCGGCTGCGGCCTATGGCAGTTGCCAGTCCACCGGTTGGGCCCCCTGCCGGACCAGAAGGTCGTTCACACGGCTGAAAGGCCGTGAACCGAAGAAACCACGGTCCGCCGACATCGGGGAAGGGTGAGCAGACTCGATCACCGGGAAACCATCGAGCAACGGCCGGAGATTACGGGCGTCACGCCCCCACAACACAGACACCAGCGGCTTACCACGCGCGGCCAAAGCGCGGATAGCCTGCTCAGTCACCTCCTCCCACCCCTTGCCACGGTGCGCGGCGGGCTTGCGGGGCTCCGTCGTCAGAGCCCTGTTCAGCAACAACACCCCCTGACGCGTCCAAGGCGTCAGATCACCGTTCGACGGTCGGCCCACACCCAAGTCCGCCTGCAACTCACGGAAGATGTTCTCCAAACTGCCCGGCAATCGACGTACGTCGGGAGCCACAGCGAAACTAAGCCCAATAGCCATCCCTGGAGTCGGATACGGATCCTGTCCCACAATCAGGACACGCACCTCATCAAAGGGCTGCTGAAAGGCACGCAGGACGTTCGCCCCAGACGGCAGATAGGTGCGGCCGGCCGCGATCTCAGCGCGTAGGAAGTCCCCCATCGCCGCGATGCGCCCAGCCGCAGGCTGCAGTGCTTCCGCCCACCCGGGCTCCACAAGTTCATTCAACGGTAGTGCTGCCACAGCACGTCACTCTATCGGCGCCCGCAGAACAGACGGCTGCCCCTCGACCACGCGCAGTTGACACCCTCCAAGGAGCACCGACAACCCGGCAGCCGACTGATCGTCCTGGATGACAGCGTCCGGCCGGCACCTCCCCAAGAGGCGAGGAGCACGGCCGTGCCGAATGCACCCGGATGAATCACGTGCGTCCCCTCCAGGACTGTGACAACCGGCGTCCAGCTGCCCGAACCGCTCGTGAAAGGTGCGTTGCGAGCCCTTCAGGGCTGGTCACGACACCCACTGGCCCGGCCAGCCCACAAGGCACCAACAGGTCGCGATCGCTCCAGGGGCCGATGGCGACCCGCAGTCAGCGACAAGCATTCCCGATCCGAGAGGCGAAGATCGCGGTCGCGCCCTGCCATGAACGAGCTTGCCGTTGACCATGAACCGAACCGGAACCGATCCATTCCGCTGACCCAAGCGTCCCAGGCCCGGGATAAGTTGCCCCGTCACTCCTCTTCTTCTTCCAACAGTCGCTCCGTCAGGTCACGCAGACGTTCGTCGGACAGCAGCGGCGCTCGCTGCGTCCAGTGATCAAGCCATTCAGCTTCCGTCATCGCCACAGGTCAGACCTCTCGGTCGAGAAACCACATCTCCAACCCTTCGGACATGCGGTCGGGCTGAGCTACTCCATGGCGCCGGATGTGCGCCCGCTGCCCGGGAGCCTGGAGAACATCTTCCGCGAACTGCACTCCGACCTCGGGCTGCCCCGGCCGTCCAACGGCGACCTCACCCCGTGGACACGGCAGAGCGTGCTGCTGCTGAACAGGGCGCTGACGACGGCGCCCCGCAAGCCGGCCGCGCACCGCGGCAAGGGCTGGGAGGAGGTCACCGAGCAGGCCATCCGCGCACTGGCGGCACGTGGCCGTCCACTGGTCTCGGTGTTGTGGGGGCGCGACGCGCGCAATCTGCGGCCGTTGCTCGGCGATCTGCCGGTCGTCGAATCGGCGCATCCCTCCCCCATGTCCGCCGATCGGGGGTTCTTCGGCTCGCGCCCCTTCAGCCGGGTGAATGAGCTGCTGGCGCGCCAGGGAGCGGAGCCCGTGGACTGGAAGCTGCCCTGATACCGGGCGATAGTGTTCCCGCATGACCCATGCGAACATCCCTGCGGGCTGGTATGCCGACCCGCAGGGCACCCCCCACCAACTCCGTTGGTGGGACGGCTCTCAGTGGACCCAGAACACCCACCCGGGCCAGCAGCAGACGCCGGCGCAGAGCCAGGCGCCCCAGCTGGCCAAACAGCCCGCGCAGCAGTCGGTCTCTCAACAACAGGTGCCGCAGCAAGCCTCTCAGCAGCAGGCGCCGCAGCAGCAGTCGGCTCAGGTCCCGCCGCAGGGGCAGCAGCAGGGCGGCGCGCCGTACAGCCAGCAGAGTTATGGCCCGCAGGGCTACGGCTACCCCCAGCAGCAGGCGCCCGGCCAGCCGATGCAGCAGCCGTACCCGCCGGCGCAGGTGCCGGGGCAGCCGGGCGGTAATCCGGCAGGCATCCAGCAGCAGGTGCAGCAGCAGGCCGGAGTGACACCCACCGGGCCGGGTGGCAGCACGCTGTTCACCGAGCCGGTTCTGGTGGTGAACCAGAAGGCCAAGCTCATCGAGGTCACCAACGAGTACACCGTCTTCGACCAGCACGGGAACACCCTCGGGGCGGTGGTGCAGGTCGGCCAGAGCACTGCGAAGAAGGTGCTGCGGATCGTCTCCAGCCTGGATCAGTACATGACCCACAAGCTGGAGATCCGGGACGCGCACGGCCAGCCGCAACTGGTGCTGACCCGGCCCGCGAAGATCATCAAGTCCAAGGTGCTGGTGGAGCGTCCGGACGGCCAGCCGGTCGGCGAGATCGTGCAGCAGAACGCCATCGGAAAGATCAACTTCGCGATCATGGTCAACGGCCAGCAGATCGGCGCCATCAAGGCCGAGAACTGGCGCGCGTGGAACTTCGCGATCGTGGACCACACCGACGCCGAGATCGCCCGGATCACCAAGACCTGGGAGGGCCTGGCCAAGACGATGTTCACCACCGCGGACAACTACGTGCTCCAGATCCACCGCCAGCTGCCCGACCCGCTGCTGAGCCTGGTGGTCGCCACGGCACTGACCGTCGACACCGCCCTCAAGCAGGACGCCCGCGGCCTTGGGTGAGCCGCCGGGCACCCCAGCGGACCGGGCCGCCGCCGGCATCCCCCCGGTCGGAGGCAGCGTCCAGGACAGCCAGGACAGCCACGGCAGTCATGGCAGCTGCGGCAGCCATGTCATCGGGGTCGACTCCGGCGGATCCGGGCTGCGGATCGCCGTCGCCCGCGCGGCCGCCCCGGAGGCCGGGCCGCTGGCCACGTACGCCTCGGGCGAGCCGGTACGCACCGGCCCGGCAGGTATCGACGCGGAGCATCTGCTGTCCCAACTCCTGCCCGCCGCCGAGGAGTTGCGTCGCGAGACCGGTGCGGACGGGTTCGCCGCCTGCTGTGTGGGCGCCGCCGGGATGGGCAGCCTTGGCGACGATCTGCGCGCCCGGTTGCCCGCCGCGCTGGCCACCGCGTTCGGGACCCGGCACCTCGCTCTCGCCGCGGATGCCGTCACCGCGTACGCAGGCGCCCTGGGGCAGCGGCCCGGTGCCGTCGTCGCCGCGGGCACCGGGATGATCGCGCTGGGCACGGACCTGACCGCGGCGACCGGCTGGCGCCGTGCGGACGGCTGGGGCCACCTGCTGGGCGACTGCGGCAGCGGCGCCTGGATCGGCCGCGCCGGGCTGGAGGCCGCGATGCGCGCGTACGACGGGCGGCCGGGGGGCTCGACCGCTCTGCTGGCCCGCGCGGAGGCGATGTTCGGGCCGGTCACCGGGCTGCCCGGCGCGCTCTATCCGCGGCCCGACCGGCCCGCCGTGCTGGCCTCGTTCGCCCCGGAGGTCGCACAGTGCGCCGCCGAGGACGAGGTGGCCGGGGGCATCCTGCGCGATGCCGCGCACCATATCGCCGACGCCGCGGCCGCGGTCTGCCCTCCGGGGTCCGCCGCCTTGGCGTTCACCGGCGGCCTGTTCCGTATCGGCGAGCCACTGCTGGCCCCGCTGCGCGCGGCGCTCGCCGAACGGCTGCCGGACGCCCTCCTGACGGAGGCCGTGGGAAGCCCCCTCGACGGGGCTCTGGCCATCGCCGCGGCGCTCGCCGGAAACCGCCTGGTTTTGCCCGCCGATCCGAAGTTGTTGCAGATCACACGGCCTGTACGGGCTTAGCCCGGCGTGACGCGCGGGATAAATCGGGACGGATACCTCTCGACCGAGCCCTCCCTCGGCGCCGGAGTGGTCCGAGGCGTTAGCATGCGGCGCCATGAGTTCCCCCACTGGGCCCGCACCTGGCTCGCCCCATTTTCACGCCGAATCCACGAGCCCTGGCGCCGCACCCGGCCTGCCTGTACGTATGCCGCGCGCGCGGCAGTCCGGCCGCCACCGCAAGCCGGAGCCGCTCGCCGCACCCGAGGGCGCACCCGCCCTGGTGCTCGCCGTGCCCGGCACCCCCACCCCCGCCTCGCGCAGCCTGGCGGAGGAGGTCTCCAGCATCGCCCGCTCGGAGCTGCCCGGCCTCGACGCCCGGATCGGCTATGTGGACGGCGGTGACGACGAGTTCCCGTCCCTGGAGGCCGTGCTGGCTCAGGCCGCGGCCGAGCAGAAGGCCCGGGAGGGCGCCGGCGGACAGAACGCACAGCCCGGTCCCGCCGCGGTCGTCGTGCCGCTGCTGGCCGGCCCGGACAGCGCGCTGCTGCGCCGGATACGCCAAGCCATGATGAACAGCGGTTCGGGCGCCGAGCTGACCGATGTCCTCGGCCCGCATCCGCTGCTCGCGGAGGCGCTGCACGTCCGGCTGTCCGAGGCCGGTCTGGCGCGGGCCGACCGGGCGCGGCTGTTCACGGTCGCCACTGCCGCGGACGGCATCATCCTCGCCACCGTGGGCGGCGAGGAGGCCGTGCAGGCCGCCGGGATCACCGGCATGCTGCTCTCGGCACGGCTGGCGGTGCCGGTGCTGGCCGCCGCGCTGGACGAGGAGGGCGCCATCTCCCGTACGGCCGAGCAGCTGCGCGGCTCCGGTTCGCAGCAGCTGGCGCTGGCCCCGTACCTGATCGGCCCGGAGATCGCCGACGGCCTTCTGGGGGCGGCTGCGGCGGAGGCGGGCTGTGCGTCGGCGGAGGCGCTCGGCGCGTACGGCGCGGTGGGCCGGCTGGTGCTGTCGAACTACGCGGCGGCGGTGGGCATCACCCTGCAGCAGGGCCAGGGCGCACCGGTCCGCTAGGACGCGCCTGCGACACGCCGTCAGCAGACGTCGAAGGGCCGCCCCGCACAGTCCGTGCGGGGCGGCC
>NZ_JBFAIP010000100.1:0-21745 GCF_040654775.1 Streptomyces sp. NPDC050636 | reverse complement strand
GCCCGGAACCGTGAGGGGAGCGGTTCCGGGCCGACGGCGTTGTCTACGGACGTGGAGCGGATCAGAGGCTCAGCTTCCAGTTCGCGGGGTCGAGCAGGATGTCCGGCGTGATCTTGATGGAGAGCTCCTTCGCGGTCGGCGGCGCGTCGAAGACCATCTCCACGCTGTCGGACTCGTTGGGGTCGAGCGTCTTCTCCCAGTCGTGGTGGAGGATGCCGTGCTTGTCGTCGGCGACCTCCTCGGTCTTCTTGCCGTCGGCCTCGGCGTCGGTCGACATGAGCGGGTTGGTGGCCGCCTTGTCGCCGGTGTTCTTGAGCGTGACGGTGACCTTGTACGCCTTGTTGCCCTCGGTGTGGCCGCTGATCAGGGTGTTCGGGTCGACGGTGAACGGGGTCGGCTTCGAGACGGTCACCTCAAGGCCGTTGTTGTACTTCGCCGCTTCACCCGCGCCGAGGTCCTTGATGTTGCTGCTGCTGCCCGACTGCTTGTCGAACTCCTCCTTCACCTCGTCGACGGCCTTGTTGACCGCCAGCACGGTGACGATGAGGCCGACGATCGCCAGGATGATGCTGAGGGCGCCCAGGATCGTGCCGGTCACCGCCACGCCCTTGTTCGTGGCCTGGCCCTTCTTGACCCGGCTCATGCCCACCAGGCCGAAGATCAGTGCCAGCAGGCCGAGCGGTCCGGCCAGCCAGAACAGGATCATCGGGATGCCGCTGAGCGAGCCGATGATGCCGAGGATCAGGGCGGCGACGCCGAGTCCGTTGCGGGCCGCCTGGTGGCCCGGAGCACCGGCCGGCCCCTGCGGCGTGGGCTGGTACTGCATCTGCTGAGACATACGAGGGGCCCCTTCCGGGCTCTTGATCGATCCTGCCGAAGTGGTGCTGGTGAAGCGATGGGTCAATAACAGCACGGCTTGTGAACCGAGTCAACACGAGCTCACAAAGACTAAATATGTTCACGGTGTGAAGGGGTTAGTTCGACGCGGATGGGTATGCTCGTTGACACACAGCGGTCAGGGGTTATCGGGACAGGAGCCAGCCACGTGCCGGACAACGCATCACCGCACAGCGCGACGGTCGGCATCGCGGCAGACGGCGGTCCGGCGGCGGAAAACCCGCAGCACGCGGGAAACGCGGTACACGCCGTGAATGCCGTGCACACGGAAGGCGCCGTGAACGCGGAAGGCGCCGTGAACGCGGAAGACGCTGCGTCGCGCAACGGAGCGGCCGACCGCGCCACCGAGGTGACCGCCGCCGGCATCGCACGCCTCGCCGGCGTCGGCCGGGCCGCGGTCAGCAACTGGCGGCGCCGGCATGCCGACTTCCCCAAGCCGGTCGGCGGCACCGAGACCAGCCCCGCCTTCGCCCTCTGCGAGATCGAGCAGTGGCTGCGCGACCAGGGCAAACTCGCCGAGGTGCCGCTGCGCGAGCGGGTCTGGCAGCAGCTCGTCGGGCATCCGGCAGGCGCCGCCGTCGCGCTGCGCCAGGCCGGCGCCGTCCTACTGCTCGCCCACGACCGGCCGGCCGCCTGGCAGCAACTGCGCGGCGCCGCCGACGACACCGAGCTGACCGGCGTACTGCCCGCCATGCTCGACTCCGTCCTCGCCGCCCGGCTCGGCGCGGACCACCCCGTACGCGGTCTGACCCGCGAAGCGCTCGCCCCGTCCGCCACGCTCGTACGCGCCGCCGCCGACCTCGCGGCCGCGGACGGCGCCGCGCAGGCGTACGCCTTCCTGCTGGGCCGTCACCTGGACGCCAACCCCCGGCAGTACACCCTGACCCCGCCGGGCCCGGCCGCGCTGATGGCCGAACTGGCCGCGCCGGACGGCCCGTTGCGCACCGTCCTCGACCCGGCCTGCGGCGTCGGCGGCCTGCTGACCGCCGCTCAGGAGCGGGCCGGGGACGAGAAGCCGGAAGCCGATGCTTCGGGCGCCCCCGCCGCCCCCCTCGCCCTCCACGGCCAGGAGTCCGACCCCGACCTCGCCGCGCTCACCGCGCTCCGCCTCGCCCTGAGCGCCCCCGACGCCCAGGTCCGGGTACGGGCCGCCGACACCCTGCGCGCCGACGCCTTCCCGGACCTCGCCGCCGACGCCGTCCTCGTCCACCCGCCGTTCAACGAACGCAACTGGGGCCACGACGAGCTGGCCTACGACCCCCGCTGGGAGTACGGCTTCCCGGCCCGTACGGAATCCGAACTCGCCTGGGTCCAGCACGCACTGGCCCGGCTGCGCGCGGGCGGCACCGCCGTCCTGCTCATGCCGCCCGCCGCCGCCTCCCGCCGCTCCGGCCGCCGGATCCGCGCCGACCTGCTGCGCCGCGGCGCGCTGCGCGCCGTCATCGCGCTGCCCGCGGGCGCCGCCCCGCCCAACGGCGTGCCGCTGCACCTCTGGGTGCTGCGCAAGCCCGGCAACGGCGCGCCGCCCTCCCCGCACCTCCTCGTCGTGGACACCGCAGCCCTCGCGCCCGGCGGCCGCGACAAACTCGACTGGCAGACCGTCCACGCCACCGCCGTCGACGCCTGGCAGGCCTTCGACCGCGACGGCGGCATCGAGGAAGAGCCCGGCGTACGGCGCTCGCTCGCCGCCATCGACCTCCTCGACGACGACGTCGACCTCGCCCCGGCCCGGCACCTCCCGCCGCCCTCGGCGGCCGGCGGCCCCGCCGAACTCGCCCGGGTACGCGACCGGTTGACCGACACCCTCGCCCGTACGACACAGCTCACCCCGCGCCCCACGGGGACGGACGCCGGACAGCAGCCCGGTCCCGTCCGCTGGCCGCTCACCACCGTCGGTGAACTCGCCCGCTCCGGCGCCCTGACCCTGCGCACCGGCGGCGCCGGCACCGCACCGGCCGGTACTGGAGCGCCCGCCGTCCTCGCCGACCACGACGTCATCGGCGCCACCGCCCCCTCCGGCACCCTCCCGGAAGCGCCCCCCTCCGGGCCCGCCGAGGAACCGGTCCTCCTCCTGGCCGGCGATGTCGTCGTCCCGGTCCTCGGCGGCGGCGCGGTCGCCCGGGTCATCGACGACGCCACCGCGGGTGCCGCCCTCGGCCGCAACCTCACCGCCCTGCGGCCCGACCCGGCCGCCCTCGACCCCTGGTTCCTCGCCGGATTCCTGCGCGGCACCGCCAACAACCGCCAGGCCAGCAGCTACGCCTCGTCCGCCACCCGGCTCGACGTCCGCCGCCTCCAGCTGCCCCGCCTCCCGCTCGCCGAACAGCGGCGCTACGGGCGGCGGTTCCGCGACCTGGCCGACTTCGAAGAGGCCCTGCGCCTCGCGTCCCGGCTCGGCGAGCAGCTCGTCCAGGGACTGCACGACGGACTCACGGACGGCTCGGTGGCGCCGGACTGACGTGGTGCGGTGACGCGGCGGGGCCCGGGGAGCCGTCGGGGGCGAACGGGACGAACCGGGCGAACACCCGCCGCCCCGGGGCGGCTCCGCCCGGCGGAACGGCATATCGCACGGCCCATTCCGGACAACCCCGCACGCGGTGGCGCTGTCGTATATACGCTCGCAGTTCCGTGCGCGTATCGCGTATCACGTATCCGTGCCCGCGGAGCTGAGGCGCGCCCGCGCCCGTCCGCTTGCGTGCGCGAGACGGCACGGCCTCACCCGCCACCACCGATCGATCAGGAGCAGTCAATGCACGGCCCGGCCCCGGCCCACCCGCCGCACCAGTCCCCGGCGCGGGGCACGGTCGTGACGCTGAGGGTGCTGTTCGTGGCCGCCACCGTGCTCAGCCTCGGCTTCCTGGCCTGGGCGGCGCTGCTGCGCGCCGCGCTCGTGCAGCGCAAGCCGCTCGGCTGGTGGCTGTTCGGTGCCGACCTGGTCCTGCTCGTCCTCGTGATGCTGACCGGAAGCCACCCGGAGACGGACTGGCGCACGAACGTCCAGGTGGCCGCGATCCTGGTGCAGATGGTGGGTGCTGTCGCCTACTACCTCGTCGTGGACAT
The DNA here is from genome assembly GCF_040654775.1 of Streptomyces sp. NPDC050636. Taxonomy (NCBI): domain Bacteria; kingdom Bacillati; phylum Actinomycetota; class Actinomycetes; order Kitasatosporales; family Streptomycetaceae; genus Streptomyces; species Streptomyces sp. NPDC050636. The sequence goes on along the minus strand of NZ_JBFAIP010000100.1, from coordinate 17,788 downwards.
CCGCGCTGCACAGCCGGCCGGATACGGGCCCCCTGGCAGCCCTCCACAGGAAGCGGGCTACGGCTACCCCCCGGCGGCCTCCCCCGGCGGCCACGCGGCCCACCCGGGCGCGCCGTACGGCTACCAGCCCGCGCCCGCGCCGTACGGCCCGCCGCCGCAGCCCGCCCCGGCTCCCATACACGCGCAGGAAACCCAGCCGTATGCACCCGAGAGCAGGCCGCCCCACGCCAACCCGTACAGCGCGCCCCAGGGCGCCGGCTACGGCTATCCGCCCGCGGCTCCCCACGAGCGGCCGCAGCGCATCGACCGGGTGCGTGCCGAGCTCGATGAGCTCAGCGATTACCTCCGCAAGGAGGAGGGACGTTGAACGGCCGCGTCATCGCAGAGCGCTATGAACTCTCCGCGCTGCTCGGCCAGGGCGGCATGGGCCAGGTATGGATCGGCTACGACCGCCGCCTGGACCGCCGGGTAGGCGTCAAACTGCTGCGCCCCGACCGGGTCGCCGGCACCCCGGACGGCGAGGAGATGCGCCGCCGCTTCGTCCGCGAATGCCGGGTCACCGCCCAGGTCGACCACCCGGGGCTCGTCACCGTCCACGACGCCGGCAGCGACGACGAAGACCTCTATCTGGTGATGCAGTACGTCGAGGGCGCCGACCTCTCCGACCACCTCGCCGAGCACGAGCCCTACCCCTGGCCGTGGGCGGTCTCCGTCGCCGCCCAGCTCTGCGCCGTGCTGGCGTCCGTCCACGCGGTCCCGATCGTGCACCGCGACCTCAAACCGCGCAATGTCATGATCCGGCCGGACGGCTCCCTGGTCGTCCTCGACCTCGGTATCGCCTCCGCCCTGGACACCGACACCACCCGCCTCACCCACACCGGCTCCCCCATCGGCAGCCCCGCCTACATGGCCCCCGAACAGGCCATGGGCGGCGCGGTCGGCCCGCACACCGACCTCTACGCCCTCGGGGTGCTGCTGCACGAACTCCTCAGCGGCACCGTCCCGTTCGCCGCCTCCACCGCGCTGGGCGTCCTCCACCGGCATCTGCACGAAGAGCCCGTCCCGGTGCGCCGGCTGCGCCCCGACGTCCCCGAAGCCCTCGAAGCGCTGGTACTCCACCTGCTGCGCAAGGACCCGCAGGCCCGCCCCGCCGACGCTCAGCAGGTCTATCAGGCGCTGGCTCCACTGCTGCCCGCTTCCGACGCCGGACCGTACGCCGCGCAGACCCCGCACGCCCCACTCGCCCCGATGGACCCGACCCGCCCCTTCCGGCAGCCGCACGCGCCCTGGCCGGTGCGCTCCACGACACCGAGCCCGCCACCGACACCGGCCCTGACCCCCATGCCGGGCCCGGGCCCGTCGCCGAGCCCGGAACCGGCACCCGCCTTGGCCGGCTCCGCGGCCGCCGGAGCGTACCCGCCCGCCGGCCGGCGGGCCGCCACCCCCGCCGTCGACCCGCGCATCTCCACTCCCGCCCCCACGCCCACCCCAGGCCGGCCCGGCCCCGGCCCGCGGGACTCCGCGACGCCGCCCGCCGGCCCGGACGTCGCCGGCGCCGTCGACGAGGTCAAGGGCCTGCTCGACCAGGGCCGGATCACCCACGCCGTGGACATCCTCGGCGGCATCCTCCCGGCCGCCGCGGCCCGGCACGGCGCGGATTCCCCCGTCGTCCGCTCGCTCCGCAAGCAGTACGCCGCCACGCTCATGGACGACGGCCAGTACCGCCGCGCGCTGCCCGAACTCCGCCAGCTGGCCGAGGAGTACGGCAAGGAATCCGGCCCCGGGGCGACCCGCCAGTCACTCCAGTTCCACTACGAGGCCGCACAGTGCCTGGAACAACTCGGCGAGGTGTCCCAGGCCCTGGAAGAATTCCGCGCCTTGCTCCCGTACTTCGAGCGTGACCTGGACGACCCCGTACGCCCGTTGGAAATCCGCCGTTCCATAGGCCAACTCCTCCTGGCCCAGGGCGAACACGGCGCCGCCCAGGAAACCCTGTCCCGCCTCCTGTACGACGCGGAACGGCTGCACGGCCCGCACCATGCGTTCCCGGCGGAAATCCGGCGGACGCTGTACTGGCTGGGGCAGGTGCGGGGGTAAGGGGAGCAGGTGAGCCGGGAGGCGGAACCGTCCCAGCCGCAGATCGTTGGCCGAAGGTGTGGCCTGGGCCACGCCGACTCCATAGCATCAGCATCGATCACTCAAGGTCGAGACTCGTCGCACGATCTGCCGGGAGGCCAAGTGTTCCGCCGTAGGACAGCGCTCTCCGTATCCGCCACCGCCGCCCTGCTGGCCGCGACGCCGCTGCTGGCCGCGTGCAGCAGCGACGCGCACCCCGGTGCCGCGGCCGTCGTGGAAGGGAAGCGGATCACCGTCTCGCAGCTCCAGGAGAAGGTGAAGGACGTACGCGACGCGCAGGCCGAGTCCCCGCAGGGCGGCCAGCTCATCATGAACACCGGGCGGCTGAGCCTGGCCACCCTCAACGGCCTGATCTTCGACCAGGTGCTGGCGCGCAGCGCGAAGGACGCCGGGGTGACGATCACCCGGGGCGAAATCCAGAAGTGGCGGGCGCAGGCCGAGGAGCGCGCGGGCGGCGCCGCGCGGCTGAAGGCGATGTGGCTCCAGCAGGGCATCGCGCCCGACGAGGTCGACACCATGGTCCGCAACCAGCTGCTGCTCGACGGCCTCGCCAAGCGCATCGGCGCCGACCGCGGGCAGCCGCAGGGCCAGCAGCAGCTCGCCGAGGCGCTGTCCAGGACGTCCCGGTCCATGGGTATCGACGTCAATCCGCGGTTCGGCAAGTGGGACGACAAGCAGGTCATCCTCGGCGAGACGAAGTACCCGTGGATCACGCCCGACGCCGCGGCGGCGCGGCGGCAGCAGGCCTGAGCGGTAGCGGGCAGGGGGGAGCAGCCCCACGGCTGCGGCGACCGGTGCCGGGCCTTGGCAGTGCGGCGCCGGCGTTGTCAGTGCGGTGCGTTACGTTCGATGCGTGAACGCTGACGCATCTGCCGCTGACTTCGGCGCCGACGCCCGCCCCGAGGGCGGCGGCACCGGACGCCTGGTCCTGCTCACCACCAGCCACCGGGTCGCCCCCGGGCTGCTGTCGTGGCCCGCGTGGCAGACGCTGCGCGAGGCCGATCGGGTGCTGTGCGCCGACCCGGACCATCCGCAGCTGCCCTACCTGCGCGAAGCCGGCACAGCGGTCGAGGAGGCCGCCCTCTCCGCCCGTGAGCTGGTCGACTACTGCGTCCCCGGCGCCCGCACCGCCGTCGTCCTGACCTCCGCCGACGGCGAGAGCGCGCTGACCGACGGCCTGGCCCGGCTGGCCGGATCCGGCCGCGAGACCATGCCCGACCTGGAGCTGCTGCCCGGCTCCTACGACCTGCCCGGCGCCCGCCTGCTGGACCTCGTCCAGGTCATGGACCAGATCCGCGCCGAGTGCCCCTGGAGCAGCATCCGTACGCATCAGGACCTCGCCAAGTACGGCATCGAGGAGGCGTACGAACTGGTCGAGGCCATCGAGGCGGGCGACCGCGAGGCGCTGCGCGAGGAGCTGGGAGATGTACTCCTCCAGGTCGTCTTCCATGCCCGGATCGCACAGGAGGACCCCGATGAGCCGTTCTCCCTCGACGATGTGGCCGGTGTGATCGTCGAGAAGCTGATCCACCGCCATCCGCATGTCTTCGGTGACGAGACGGCTGCGACGCCCGAGGACGTCAAGGCGCACTGGCTGCGCACGAAGGCGATAGAGAAGCAGCGGGAGTCGGTCACGGAGGGCGTGCCGCTGGGGCAGCCCGCGCTGGCGCTGGCCGGCAAGCTCGCTTCCCGGGCCCGTACGGCCGGGATCGATGCGGTCCCGGTGGGCGACGGCATCGGCTACGACCTGCTGGCGCTGGCGGTCCGGGCGGAGGCCGAGGGCATCGACCCGGAGACCGCGCTGCGCGCCGCGGCCCGCACCTACCGCGATGCGATACGAGCGGCGGAGGGGCTGCCGGGACTCTCTTCGGAGGACGCGGAGGACGCGGAGTAGGGGGAGGGTTGTGCTGAGTGCCGGCGGCTGCGCAGGCGGTCGGTGAGCCATACCGCCACGACGGCGGCCGCCAGCATCGCGCCGACAGCGCACACGCCACCCCAACCTGCCGCGCTCCACACCACCGACGTCAGCGCCGAGCCCACCGCACCACCCACGAAGTAGCTGGTCATGTATGCGGAGTTGAGGCGGTTACGGGCTTCGGCGCGGATGGCGTAGACCAGGTTCTGGTTGCTGACGTGTACGGCCTGCACGGACAGGTCCAGGACGATCACCCCGGCGAGCAGTGCCGCCAGTGACCAGGCCCCGCCCGCGCCCCCGGCCGCCAGCAGACCCCACGACCCCAGCAGCAAGAACGCCCCCACGCCGGTGACCCGGTGCACCAGCCCCCGGTCCGCCAGTCGGCCGGCCGTCGACGCGGACAGCGAACCGGCCGCGCCCACCAACCCCAGCAGTCCGATCGCCGACTCCTGCCAGCCGTAGGCCGGACCGGACATCAAGAACGCCATCGCCGTCCACAGCACGCTGAAGCCGGCGAAGGACAGCGCGCCGAGCACTGCCCGCCGGCGCAGTACCGGCTCCTGGGCGAAGAGCGCGAGGGTGGAGCGGAGCAGGGCCGGATACCGCAGGCCGGCCGGCGTGCGGAGCGCGGGCAGCCGGAGCCGTAGCAGCACGGCCATCAGCAGCATCAGCGCGGCGTTGACCCAGTAGACGGTTCGCCAGCCGCCGAGTTCGGCGAGCAGACCGGCGGCCGTACGGGCCAGCAGGATGCCGAGCAGCAGTCCGGTCATGACGGTGCCGACGGTCCGGCCGCGCTCGGCGGGGGCCGCCAACGTCGCCGCGTACGGGACGACGACCTGCGCGGCGACCGAGGCCAGCCCGGTCAGCGCGGTGCCGGTGAGCAGCAGGGCGGCGTTCGGCGCGCTCGCCGTCACGGTCAGGAAGACGGCGGTCGCCGCGCACAGCGTGACCGCCAGCCGGCGACGTTCCAGCAGATCGCCGAGCGGGACGAGCAGCAGGAGCCCGAGGCCGTAGCCGACCTGGGCGACGGTGACCACCAGCGCGGCGGTGGACGCGGACAGGTGCAGATCGTGGCCGATGACGTCCAACAGCGGCTGGGCGAAGTAGTTGCCGGCGACCGAGAGGCCGGTGGCGACGGACATCAGGAGCAGCGTGCCGCGCCCCAGGCGTCCCGTGTACTCCGGAGGCGGCTCGGTTTCCGGATGTCCGGCGTCCGTATGCCCCGTCCCCTGTGCCGGACGGTGTCCGCGCTTCATGACATGGCCTCCCCTGGCAGCGCCCGCAGCCACCACGGCGGCGGGCCGATCCAGTCCAGCCTGCGCCCGGCGCAATCGATGAGTCCAACACATAGTTTTCATCGCATCCATCGTGAATGGAGATGGATCGGGGGATTGCTGGCTAGGGTCCAGGGGTGGAGCTTCAGCAGATGCGGTACGTCGTCGCGGTCGCCGAGACCGGTGGGTTCACCCGGGCCGCGGAGCGCTGCCATGTGGTGCAGTCGGCGCTCAGCCACCAGATCGCCCGGCTGGAGAAGGAGCTCGGCGCGCGGCTCTTCGACCGGACGAGTCGCAGCGTCCGGCTGACCGCGGCGGGCGAGGTCTTCGTCCCGGTCGCCCGGCAGGCGCTCCAGGCGGCCGAGCGGGCGCGCGCCGAGGTCGAGGCGGCGACCGGTGAGGTGCGGGGCCGGCTGGCGGTCGGGGCGATCTCGACCGTTGCCGCCGTCGATCTGGCGCGTGAGCTGGGCGTTTTCCGTACCCGCTACCCCAAGGTGCGGATCAGCCTGCAGATGGAAATGAGCGATCCGCTCATCGAGAAGGTGCGGGAAGGCGTACTGGATGTCGCCTTCGTCGGGCTGGTGCCCAGCGCGCGCACCGTCGGCGTGCGGGAGAAGGAGCTGGCGCGCGGTGAGCTGGTCGCGATCGTTCCGCCGGGGCATCCGCTGGCCCGGCAGGAGTGGACCACGCTGTCGCGGCTGGCGCGGGAGATCTTTGTCGACTTCACGGCCGGGTCGGCGGCCCGCCGTCAGCGCGATGAGGCGTTCCGAGCGGCGGGGCTGACCTCGGAGGTGGCGTTCGAGGTGACCACCGTCGAGTTCCTGGCGAAGCTGGTACGGGCCGGGCTCGGCGTCGGCATGGTGCCCGAGGCCATCGCCTCCGAGCTGTCCGGGCTGCACATCGTGCGGGTACGGCCGGCGCCCGAGCGCACCGAGCGGGTGGTGTGGAGCGGTCTGGGGCCGTCGCCCGCGGCCGCGGCGTTCCTGGAGGGGCTGGGGATCGGGCTGGGGCCGGGGCGGGATCCGGGGGAGCGGGGCGGGATCCGGGGGAGCGGGGCGGGTGAGTCGTACGGGGCGGCTGGGGGTGGATAAGGGAGTGCGGGGCGGGTGAGTCGTACGGGCGTCTTGGGGCGTGCGGGGCTCGGGTTACGGTCGAGAGGTGCACGACAAGCCCGACGCCACCCCCCAGGCCACCCCCGGTGCCACACCCGCAGGCGCCCCCGCGGGCTGCCCCGCAGCCCCGGCCGCCGCCCCGGTCCCCGAGCCCGCCCCCGAACCGGCTCCCGAGCTGTTCACCTGGGAGTTCGCCGCCGACCCGTACCCCGCGTACGCCTGGCTGCGCGAGCATGCGCCGGTCCACCGGACCGTGCTGCCCAGCGGCGTCGAGGCATGGCTGGTCACCCGGTACGTGGATGCCCGGCAGGCGCTGGCCGACGCCCGGCTGTCGAAGAACCCGGTCCACCACAGCGAGGCCGCACACGGCAAGGGCAAGGTCGGCATCCCGGGCGAGCGCAGCGCCAACCTGATGACGCATCTGCTCAATATCGACCCGCCGGACCACACCCGGCTGCGCCGGCTGGTCTCGAAGGCATTCACCCCGCGCCGGGTCGCGGCCTTCGCTCCGCGGGTACAGGAGCTGACCGACACGCTGATCGCGGGCTTCGCGGAGCGGGGGGAGGCGGACCTCATCCACGAGTTCGCGTTCCCGCTCCCCATCTACGCGATCTGCGATCTGCTCGGCGTCCCGCGCGAGGACCAGGACGACTTCCGCGACTGGGCGGGAATGATGATCCGGCACGGCGGGGGCCCGCGCGGTGGAGTGGCCCGGTCCGTGAAGAAGATGCGCGGCTATCTCGCCGAGCTGATCCACCGTAAGCGGGCGGATCTCGGCACCGTGCCGGACGAGGCCGAGGACCTGATCTCCGGCCTGATCCGGGCCTCCGACCACGGCGAACACCTCACCGAGAACGAGGTCGCCGCGATGGCGTTCATCCTGCTTTTCGCCGGTTTCGAAACCACCGTCAACCTCATCGGCAACGGCACCTACGCACTGCTGCGCAACCCTGCCCAGCGCGAGCTGCTCCAGAAGTCCATCGAGGCGGGCGACACCGAGCTGCTCGCCACCGGTATCGAGGAACTGCTGCGCTACGACGGCCCGGTGGAGCTGGCGACCTGGCGGTTCGCGACCTGCGATCTGACGCTGGGCGGGCAGCGGATAGCCGAGGGCGACCCGGTCCTGGTGGTGCTGGCGGCCGCCGACCGCGACCCGGCACGCTTCGCCGAGCCGGACGTCCTCGACCTGACCCGGCGTGACAATCCGCATCTGGGATACGGCCACGGCATTCACTACTGTCTGGGCGCACCGCTGGCCAGGCTCGAAGGGCAGACCGCTCTGGCCACCCTGCTGACCCGGCTCCCGGACATCCGACTTGCCGCGGAACCTGACGATTTGCGGTGGCGCGGCGGGCTCATCATGCGCGGACTTCGGTCCCTGCCGGTGGAGTTCACACCGGCGAAGCACTGATGTACTGCTGACGAAGCCCCGGCGAAGCTCTGACCGGGAACGGGGCCGAATTTCCAGGCAAGCTGACACTCTGTCACGCACGTGACCTTTACGTGATCTCCACTACACCGACTTGTGACTCCCCGTGACCCCGGCTACCTTTCGTTCGAACCGAACGAGGTGCACCGAAAGGGGCCGCGCCGGGCTGCGCCGGGACTTCACCCGAACGGCCCAAGCAGAGCAGCGGGGAACCGCTGCGGTGACCGCGGCGTCCTGATCGACAACTCGTTCGAGAGCTCGTGTTCGAGAGCTCGCCGACAACTCAACCGCCGCTCGAAAGGCAACCGCATGCGCTCCGGGACAGGCCGACACCGTCGCCCCCGTCAGGCACCGGCCATCTTTGTCACGGTGGGAGTGACCGGCTCCGCCATCGCCATGCCGCTGCTCGCCGCCAGCGGTGCGCACGCCGCCGACACCGCCACCTGGGACCGGGTCGCACAGTGCGAGAGCGGCGGGATGTGGAGCGCCGCCTCGGGCAACGGCTTCTACGGCGGCCTGCAGCTGACCCAGGACATGTGGGACGAGTACGGCGGCGCGGCCTATGCCTCGCGCCCCGACCTCGCCAGCCGCGCCCAGCAGATATCCGTGGCCGAGAAGATCCTGGACGACCGCGGCCCGGATGCCTGGCCCAGCTGCGCGGTGAACGCCGGGCTGAAGAAGGACGGCCGTGCGCCGGAGGTCGACCCGGGCGGCATGGGTGCCCCGACGCCCGACCCTTCGGACACCGTCGACCCCTCGGACCCGCTGGATCCGTCCGACTCGTCCGACTCGTCCGACGCCCCCGACCGCCCCGGCGACTCCTCGGGCTCCGCCGATCCTTCCGGTCCCTTTGACCCGTCTGACCCGTCCGACGTGACGCCCTCGCCGTCGGCGCCCGACGGATCGGATGCCGCTGACCCGTCTGACCCGTCTGACCCGTCTGACCCGGACGGCCCGGGTGACCCCTCCGAGCCCGCCGACCCCTCCGACTCGTCCAAGACGCCCGACCCGTCCGACTCCACGACGCCGGGCGGCGACCGGGGCGACGACGACGGCGCGTCCGACTCCGCCGACCCGGGCCCCGTGCCGAGCGACAAGCCCGCCAAGGGCAGGCACCGTGGCGGCGCGGACGAGACCAAGGGCGACAAGGGGAGCGATTCCGACGCGGGCGACGGCGGCAGGTCGTCCGGCCGGCATGCCTCGCGCGGCGACGACGCGCACCGTGCGCCGGCGGCCGACGGCGACTACACCGTGCGCCCCGGTGACACCCTGTCAGCCATCGCGGCCGCCCATGAGCTGCCCGGCGGATGGCCCGCGCTGTACGGCCACAACAAGGGCGTCATCGGCTCCGACGCCGACCTGATCCACCCAGGTCAGATCCTCGATCTCGGGAACTGAGCAGGGGGGTTGGCGGGCGCTCGGCGGCTGCCCGGCGGGCCAGTTGGCGGGCCTCTGTCCCATTTTGGGGAAAGTGAGACATGGATCTCGTTCCGGCGACTGGTGTCCGACCCGTCCGACTTTTCCATACGGCGTCCGGCCTGCGGAAATATGCGCCCCTCATGATCAAAAACTGTCAACTTGGTTCAGAAAACGGGGTTTGAACCGTAAGGCGGTTACTGCTTACGGTCGGGACCGCTCGCCAAAGCGGGCTCTTCGATCACACGCCGAATCCTGCCGGTGGTCGGAGGCAGTCGACGCGCAAGCGCCGAAGGCAGGAGCGGGGGACCCAAGGTAAGTGCCGGCCCCGCCCGCGAAAGCGGGTCCACCGGCTTGGGGTGAAGCCATGTGTGAAGACACACGGCCGGGCAACTCACATGGCCCGAACCCGACAGCTCACCTCGCAGGCGTCGGTGAGGGAACGAACCAGACATGCTGATCAACAAGGGCAAGCACCGTCGTCCGTCCAAGGCCGTCCGCGTCGTCACCCTGGCCGGTGTCGCCGGTGCCGCCGTGGCCGTCCCGCTGATGGCGGCCACCTCCGCCTCCGCCGCGTCCGTCTCCACCTGGGACAAGGTCGCCCAGTGCGAGTCCGGCGGCAACTGGTCGATCAACACCGGCAACGGCTACTACGGTGGCCTGCAGTTCTCGAACTCCAGCTGGGCCGCCGCCGGCGGTACCCAGTACGCGCCCCGCGCCGACCTCGCCACCAAGAGCCAGCAGATCGCCGCCGCCGAGAAGCTGCTCGCGATCCAGGGCCCGGGCGCCTGGACCTGCGCCGGCGCCGGCAACCTGACTGCTGGTGGCCCCGCCGCCGACGTCGACACCTCCGGCTCCGCGCAGACCAAGTCCGCGCCGAAGCCCGCGCCGAAGCAGACCGAGGCCCCCGCGCAGGAGAAGGCGCAGCCGGCCCCGAAGGCCCCGAAGAAGTCCGACGGGTCCGGTTCCGGCAATTACACGGTGAAGGCCGGCGACACCCTCGCCAAGATCGCCAAGGCGCACGGCACCAACTGGAAGTCGGTCTACGCGGACAACAAGTCCGTCATCGGCGGCAACCCGAACCTGATCTTCCCGGGCCAGCAGCTCAGCATCTGAGCCGTCCCCGCAGCGGAACCCGCTCTTGCGTGATCCTGCCCCGTCCGGCGCGCCGCCCCCCCCAGCGCGCCGGACGGGGCTTCTCCACGCCTGGCCCCGGCCCCGGCCGGCCGCAGACCCCTGACCGGCGCCGTCCCGCAATTTTTCCCGCTCTGCGAACAACGCCCCCAAAAGTCCTGTGAACTGGGTCTTTGGGCCTCTTTTCGTCCCACTGAGCGGGCCGAGGGCGAGCGGATGCTCCCGCGCCCGTTAGGCTCGTGCTGCAGAACTCCAGACACCCATGAAGGAGACAACGTGCCGTCCATCGACGTCGTCGTAGCCCGCGAAATTCTCGACTCGCGAGGTAATCCCACGGTCGAGGTCGAGGTCGGCCTCGACGACGGCAGCACGGGCCGTGCCGCCGTTCCGTCCGGCGCCTCGACCGGCGCCTTCGAGGCCGTCGAGCTCCGCGACGGCGACCAGAACCGCTACCTCGGCAAGGGCGTCGAGAAGGCCGTCCTGGCCGTCATCGAGCAGATCGGCCCGGAGCTCGTCGGCTACGACGCGACCGAGCAGCGGCTGATCGACCAGGCGATGTTCGACCTGGACGCCACCGAGAACAAGGGCTCCCTCGGCGCCAACGCCATCCTCGGCGTCTCCCTCGCCGTCGCGCACGCCGCCTCCGAGGCCAGCGACCTCCCGCTGTTCCGCTACCTCGGTGGCCCGAACGCGCACGTCCTGCCCGTCCCGATGATGAACATCCTCAACGGTGGGTCGCACGCCGACTCCAACGTGGACATCCAGGAGTTCATGATCGCCCCGATCGGCGCGGAGTCCTTCTCCGAGGCGCTGCGCTGGGGCGCCGAGGTCTACCACACCCTCAAGAAGGTCCTGAAGGCGAAGGGCCTGGCCACCGGCCTGGGCGACGAGGGCGGCTTCGCCCCGAACCTCGGCTCCAACCGCGAGGCCCTCGACCTCATCCTTGAGGCCATCAAGGAAGCCGGCTACGCCCCCGGCCAGGACATCGCGCTCGCGCTGGACGTCGCCGCCTCCGAGTTCTACAAGGACGGCAAGTACCAGTTCGAGGGCAAGGAGCGCTCGGCCGCCGAGATGACCGAGTACTACGAGGAGCTCGTCTCCGCGTACCCGCTCGTCTCCATCGAGGACCCGCTGTTCGAGGACGACTGGGCCGGCTGGAACGTCATCACCGAGAAGCTCGGCGCCAAGGTGCAGCTGGTCGGCGACGACCTCTTCGTCACCAACCCCGAGCGCCTGGCCCGCGGCATCGAGGAGAACTCCGCCAACGCGCTGCTGGTGAAGGTCAACCAGATCGGTTCGCTGACCGAGACCCTGGACGCCGTCGAGCTGGCCCAGCGCAACGGCTTCAAGTGCATGATGTCGCACCGCTCCGGTGAGACCGAGGACGTCACCATCGCCGACCTCGCCGTCGCCACCAACTGCGGCCAGATCAAGACCGGCGCCCCGGCCCGCTCCGAGCGCGTCGCCAAGTACAACCAGCTGCTGCGCATCGAGGAGATCCTCGACGACGCGGCGGTGTACGCGGGGCGCTCCGCCTTCCCGCGCTTCAAGGGCTGACGACTACAGCAAGTGAGGCGCCCACCGCGCTTCAACGGCTGACCACTACAGCAAGTGAGGCGCCTGCTGCGCTTCAAGGGCTGACGACTACAGCAAGTGAGGCGCCTGCTGCGCTTCAAGGGCTGACAGCCTTGGCTTCCCTACGTCCCCGGCAGCGGTCCCGTACCGTTGCCGGGGACGTACGTGGTTAAGCCGTCAGTGACTCAAAGGGGAGGCGACGTGCCCGCGGACCGGTTCTCGACCGCGACCCGACTCAAGGCGCTCGGCGAGCAGGCCGCCGCACGCGTCTACCGGGCCCGGCCGCCCCGCCGCAATCGGCTCACCGGCCGCGCCGCACTGCTCGCCCTGGTCATGTGCTCGCTGGTCGTCGCCCTCGCGTACCCGATACGGCAGTACATCTCCCAGCGTTCGGACATCGGCGACCAGCGGCGCAAGGCCCAGGACGCCGCCGAGGAGCTGGACCGGCTGCGCGACGAGAAGGCCCGCTGGCAGGATGCGGCATACGTCCGGCAGCAGGCCCGCCGGCATCTGCACTACGTGATGCCGGGGGAGACCGGATATATCGTCCAGGACGGCTCCGGCTCCGGCACCGTGCAGAAGGGGCCGCAAGCGGCGCCGCGCCCCTGGTACGAGAATCTGTGGCAGGGCGTCGACTCCGCCGACAAGCGGTAGCCCGTACGTCCCGCCCGCACCGACCGTCACGAACGCCCGCCCCCGTCCCTCCCATCCGCCCCACCGAACTCCGCCACCTCACCGAAAGCGCACATGGACACCGCCCCGCCCCAGACCGAGCCCACCGAGCCCACCGCCGCGGACATCGCCGCCTTCAAGGAGCAGCTGGGCCGGCCCCCGCGTGGCCTGCGCGCCATCGCGCACCGTTGCCCCTGCGGTCAGCCGGACGTCGTCGAGACGGCGCCGCGCCTGGAGGACGGCACGCCCTTCCCCACGCTCTACTACCTCACCTGCCCGCGCGCGGCCTCCGCGATCGGCACGCTGGAGGCCAACGGCGTGATGAAGGAGATGACCGAGCGGCTGGCGACCGACCCGGAGCTGGCCGCCGCCTACCGCGCGGCGCACGAGGACTACATCCGGCGGCGGGACGCCATCGATGTGCTGGAGGGCTTCCCGAGCGCGGGCGGGATGCCCGACCGGGTCAAGTGCCTGCATGTCCTGGTCGGCCACTCGCTCGCGGCCGGACCCGGTGTCAACCCGCTGGGCGACGAGGCCATCGCGATGCTGCCGGAGTGGTGGAAGAAGGGGCCGTGTGTGTCCCCGTGCCTGGACACGGCCGAAGACGCCGGGACCGCCGAAGGCCCGGACACCGCCAAGGCTCAGGACGCTCCCGAAGGAGACGCCAAGTGAAGCGGGTCGCCGCCATCGACTGCGGTACGAACTCCATCCGGCTGCTGGTCGCCGACGTCGACCTGGAGGCCGGTGAGATCAAGGACCTGGACCGACGGATGGAGATCGTCCGGCTGGGTCAGGGCGTCGACCGGACCGGACGGCTGGCGCCCGAGGCGCTGGAGCGCACCTTCGCCGCCTGCCGGCAGTACGCCGCGGTGATCAAGGAACTGGGCGCCGAGCACATCCGCTTCGTGGCGACCTCCGCCTCGCGGGACGCCGAGAACCGCGAGGACTTCGTCCGCGGCGTGGTGGACATCCTGGGCGTGGAGCCCGAGGTGATCACCGGCGACCAGGAGGCGGAGTTCTCCTTCACCGGTGCCACCAGGGAGCTGGTCGGCCGCGCGGATGTGGCGCAGCCGTATCTGGTGGTGGATATCGGCGGCGGCTCGACCGAGTTCGTGCTCGGCGATGGCTCCGTACGGGCCGCGCGCTCGGTGGATGTCGGCTGTGTGCGGATGACCGAACGCCATCTGCTGCGCGACGGCGCGATCAGCGATCCGCCGACCCCCGCTCAGATCACCGCGATAAAGGCCGATATCGCCGAGGCGCTGGACCGGGCCGAGGAGACGGTCCCGCTGAGCGAGGCCGGCACCCTCGTCGGCCTGGCCGGTTCCGTGACCACCGTCGCGGCCATCGCCCTCGGGCTGAGCAGCTACGACTGGGAGGTCATCCACCACTCCCGGGTCTCCCTCGCCAAGGTCCAGGAGATCACCGGCAACCTGCTGACCTCCACACACGCCGAGCGGGCTGCCATCCCCGTCATGCACCCGGGCCGCGTCGACGTCATCGCCGCGGGCGCACTCGTACTGCTCTCGATCATGGAGCGCACGGGCGCCGAGGAGGTCATCGTCAGCGAGCACGACATCCTTGACGGCATTGCCTGCAAAGCAGCTGAAGAAGCGTGAACCGCGGTGCCGTCGGGCGGGCGCGGCCTCGGACGGCGTGCGCGGCCGGTGGCCGGGGCAACGGCCTCTGGCGATGAGCCTTTTGAGCGGGTCCCGTGCCTTCTGAGCGCCCTTCTGGGGCTCAGAAGGGCCCCGCACACGGGGCCGCGAAGAAAGTTCGTGAAATCCTTCACATGAAAAACCCGCCCCACGGGCGAACATTCCGGCCGTCGAGCCCTCATTCGAAGGTCCTAGGTCCCTTCGACCCGGGGAATGAGTGGTTCCAGGTGTGGTGGCGGCGCGCTCGCGCAGGGTGTGGTTCAGCCGCCCGACGACCGACAATCCCTGATCAACGGGGGTATCAACGCGTCGCGTTACACCGTGGTTCCCCCTCGGCGCTATGGCGTCGGTCACGAAGCCGGCGGAGTGTAGCAGATACCCCCCCGATGCTTGTGAAGGGGCTCACGAGCGACCCCCCATGTGGGGGTGGATACTCGTTGCATGAGCACCACGGAGCGTCCCAGGATCCTCGTTGTAGGCGGTGGGTACGTAGGCCTGTACGCGGCACGCCGCATCCTCAAGAAGATGCGGTACGGCGAGGCGACTGTCACGGTCGTCGACCCGCGCTCGTACATGACGTACCAGCCCTTCCTCCCTGAAGCTGCGGCCGGCAGCATCTCTCCCCGCCACGTCGTGGTTCCGCTACGACGCGTGCTCCCCAAGGCGGAGGTTCTCACCGGCCGGGTGACCACCATCGATCAGGACCGCAAGGTCGCCACGATCGCCCCGCTGGTCGGCGAGGCGTACGAGCTGCCCTTCGACTACCTGGTCATCGCGATGGGCGCGGTCTCCCGTACCTTCCCGATTCCCGGCCTGGCCGAGAACGGCATCGGCATGAAGGGCGTGGAAGAGGCCATCGGCCTGCGCAACCACGTCCTGGAGCAGCTGGACAAGGCCGACTCCACGACCGACGAGGATGTCCGCCGCAAGGCGCTGACCTTCGTCTTCGTCGGCGGTGGCTTCGCGGGTGCGGAGACCATCGGCGAGGTCGAGGACATGGCCCGCGATGCCGCGAAGTACTACAACAACGTCAAGCGCGAAGACATGCGCTTCCTGCTGGTCGACGTTGCCGACAAGATCCTCCCCGAGGTCGGCCCGAAGCTCGGCGCCTACGGCAAGGAGCACCTTGAGGGCCGCGGCGTCGAGGTCTACCTCAAGACCGGTATGGACTCGTGCGTGGACGGCCATGTCGTCCTGAACAACGGGCTTGAGGTCGACTCCAACACCATCGTGTGGACCGCGGGCGTCAAGCCGAACCCGGCGCTGTCCCGCTTCGGTCTGCCGCTGGGCCCGCGCGGCCACGTGGACACCCAGACGACGCTGCAGGTGCAGGGCACCGACTACATCTGGGCCGCCGGCGACAACGCCCAGGTCCCGGACATGGTCGGCCGCAAGGCCGGTAACGAGAACGCCTGGTGCCCGCCGAACGCGCAGCACGCGCTGCGGCAGGCCAAGATCCTCGGCGACAACGTGATCTCCGGGATGCGCGGCTTCCCGCAGAAGGACTACAGCCACGCCAACAAGGGCGCGGTCGCCGGTCTGGGTCTGCACAAGGGCGTCGCGATGATCGTCCTGGGCAAGACCAAGATCAAGCTCAAGGGCCGGCTGGCCTGGTACATGCACCGCGCGTACCACGGCATGGCGATGCCGACGTTCAACCGCAAGATCCGGGTCTTCGCCGACTGGACCCTGGCCATGTTCCTCAAGCGCGAGGTCGTCTCGCTCGGCGCCATGGAGAACCCCCGCGAGGAGTTCTACGAGGCGGCCAAGCCGGCCCCCGCCCCGGCGGCCGCGGCCGAGTCCGGCGACAAGCCGAAGGCCAAGGCTTCCTGAAACCCCGGTCGGGTACTCCGACCAGCCCGAAGGGCGTCCGCCATCCGTGGGGCGGGCGCCCTTCGGCGTGTCCGCTCTGGCGGGCAGCGGGGCTTTTACGGTTCCCTTGCTGACGAACGGGACTATTGAGGCGCCCCATTGGCGTTTACGTGGTGGGTGAAACTTCTTTGCCCGACTCGTCAACACGGAGGTGTGCGACATGGCCGACGCCGCTGGACGGCTCACCAAGCTCGCCGAAGAGGTTCTGGGAGCCCCGCTCCCGGTCCGTATCCGCGCCTGGGACCGCAGCGAGTCAGGCCCTCCTGGGGCACCGACACTGGTGATCCGCAACCGTAAGGCGCTGCGCCGTCTGCTGTTCAAACCGGGCGAACTGGGCCTGGCCCGTGCATGGGTGGCCGGCGATATCGCCGTCGACGGCGATCTCTACGAAGCGCTCGACCTGCTCGCCGGACTGATCTGGGAGCGCGGCACCGCCGCCTCCACACCGCGGCGCGCCGCCGCCCTGCGTGCCCTGGCCCGCCCGGAGGTGCGCGCCGCCGCCCGGGAGCTGCTGTCCCTGGCCGGCGCCCCGATCCCGCCCGCACCGCCCAAGGAAGAGGCCAGATTCCGCCGCGGCCCGCTGCACACCCTGCTCCGTGACAAGGAAGCCATCAGCCACCACTACGACGTCGGCAACGACTTCTACGCGCTGGTGCTCGGCCCGTCGATGGTCTACTCGTGCGCGTACTGGGGGACCGCCGAAGACACTGCTGCCACGCTGGAGGACGCCCAGCGCGACAAGCTCGACCTGATCTGCCGCAAGCTCGGGCTCACGGAAGGCCAGCGGCTGCTGGACGTGGGCTGCGGCTGGGGCTCGATGGTGCTGCACGCCGCCCGCGAATTCGGCGTACGGGCGGTCGGCATCACCCTCTCCGAGGAGCAGGCCGCCTACGCCCGTAAGCGCATCGCCGATGCCGGGCTCGCCGACCGGATAGAGATCCGGGTGCAGGACTACCGCCAGATCAAGGACGAGCCGTTCGACGCGATCTCCTCGATCGGTATGGCCGAGCATGTCGGCCGGGCCCTGTACGCCGAGTACGCGACGGCCCTGCACGGGCTGCTCAAGCCCGGCGGGCGGCTGCTCAACCACCAGATCGCCCGCCGTCCGCTGGAGGACGAGGAGTCCTACCACGTCGATGAGTTCATCGACCGGTATGTGTTCCCGGACGGGGAGCTGGCGCCGGTCGGGCGGACGGTCGGTCAGCTGGAGGAGGCCGGGTTCGAGGTGCGGGACGTGGAGGCGATCCGCGAGCACTACGCGCTGACGCTGCGGAAGTGGGTCGCCAACCTGGAAGCCCACTGGGACGAGGCGGCACGCCTGACGTCGGTGGGCCGGGCCCGGGTGTGGCGGCTCTACATGGCCGCGTGCGCGCTGTCCTTCGAGCGCAACCGCATAGGAGTCAACCAGGTGCTGGCCGTCCGCACGCCGGACTCCGGCGCCTCGGGGATGCCGCTGCGGGCGCGGGTCTGGCAGGGCTGAGGCCGGCCCGTACCGCCGAGTCGACACCGTACGGGCGAGCCGGCTCCGTACGACCGAGCCGGCCCGGTACGGCCCGGGGCCCGCGGGCCGGAGGGGGCGGCGGGGCGCTACTCCG
>NZ_JBFAIP010000099.1:0-21771 GCF_040654775.1 Streptomyces sp. NPDC050636 | reverse complement strand
GCCACCACCTGCGGGCTCACGCCCCACGACTCAAGAAGCCGGAACAGCGCCACCTCAACCGCAAACAGCCCCGCCTGCGCCCACACCGTCGCATCAAGACGGCCCCCACCCAGCCAGGACTCCTCACCCTCACCCCGAATAACCGCCGCAAGCGAACCGTCCAGATGCTCAGCCAGCCCCGCACACACCGCATCAAACGTTTCCGCAAACACCGGGAACGCCGCATACAACCCCGCACCCATGCCCACCCGCTGGGCACCCTGCCCGGTAAACACAAACCCGACCTTGCCCACACCACCCACAGCCCCGGACACCACACCCGGAACCTCACGACCCTCCGCCAACGCCTGTATTCCGGCTGCCAGTTCCTCACGGTCGGCACCCAGCACCACCGCACGGTGCTCCAACACCCCACGCGAAACCGCCAGCGACCACCCCACATCACTCGCATCCACGTCCGGACGATGCTGGATGAACTCCGCAAGACGCCCGGCCTGGCCCGCAAGCCCCCCTGCCGACCGACCCGACACCACCCACGGCACCACCGGCAACACGACGCCGTCGGCACCGCCAGCACCCTCAGCCGGACCCGTGTCCCCATCAAGCACAGAAGCACCCCGCGGGGCCTGCTCGATGATCACGTGCGCATTGGTACCGCTGATCCCGAACGACGACACACCCGCCCGCCGCGGACGCTCGCCCACCTCCGGCCACGGCATCGCCTCAGTGGCCAACCGCACCGCACCCGCATCCCAATCAACACGCGAGGACGGCTCCTCGGCGTGCAGCGTGCGGGGAAGTTCCCGGTGCTGCAGCGCCAGCACCATCTTGATGACCCCCGCGACACCCGCGGCCCACTGGGCGTGCCCGATGTTGGACTTCACCGAGCCCAACCACAACGGCCGTTCCTCAGCCCTGCCCTGCCCGTACGTCGCCAACAGCGCCTGCGCCTCAATCGGATCACCCAGCCGCGTACCCGTGCCATGGCCCTCGACCACATCCACGTCGCCCGCGGCAAGACCGGCACTCGCCAACGCCGCACGGATCACCCTCTGCTGCGCCGGACCATTCGGCGCCGTCAACCCATTCGACGCACCGTCCTGGTTCACCGCGCTCCCGGACACCACCGCCAGAATCCGATGACCATTACGCCGCGCGTCCGACAACCGCTCAAGCACCACAACACCGGCGCCCTCGGCCATGCCCATGCCGTCGGCCTGCTCCGAGTACGCCTTGCAGCGACCGTCCGCCGCCAGGCCCCGCTGACGGCTGAACCAGACGAGCCACGACGGGGTGGCGTGCACGGTGACGCCGCCTGCGAGGGCCAGCGAGCACTCCCCGGACCGCAGTGCCTGGGCTGCCAGGTGCAGCGCCACCAGGGACGACGAGCACGCCGTGTCCACGGTCAGCGCGGGCCCCTCCAACCCCAGCGTGTAGGCCACCCGGCCCGAGATCACGCTGGGGGCGATGCCCGACTGAAGATGGCCCTCAAGTGCTTCGGGCGCGTCGGCGCCGTAACCGGAGGAGGCAGCTCCCACGAAGACGCCGGTCGACGAGCCGCGCAGCTGCCTCGGGTCGATGCCTGCCCGTTCGAGCGCCTCCCAGGAGATTTCGAGGAGCAGCCGCTGTTGCGGGTCCATCGCCAGGGCTTCGCGCGGACTGACGCCGAAGAATTCGGCGTCGAACTCCCCGGCCCCCGATATGAATCCGCCCTCGCGCGCATAGAAGGTCCCGGCCCGCTCCGCGTCCGGGTCGTACAGCCGCGACAGGTCCCATCCCCGGTCGGTGGGGAGTTCCGCGACCGCGTCCCCGCCTTCGGTCAGCAGGTCCCACAGCTGCTCCGGGGCGCTCACGTCGCCGGGGAGGCGGCAGCTCATCGCCACGATCGCGATGGGCTCGTCGGCGGATACGGCGGATGCGGCGGATACGGCAGATGCAGCGGGTCGGGACGGTGTCTCCGTATCGTCCGTGTGCCCCAGCGCTTCCGTCCGCAGGTACTCGGACAGCACCGTCGGCGTCGGGTAGTCGAAGATCAGGCCAGTGGGAAGCCGCATGGCGAGCGCGGTGCTCAGCCGGTTGCGCAGTTCGACGCCGGTCACCGAGTCGAAGCCGAGTTCCTTGAAGGTGTGCCCGGGGTCGATCGCCTGGGGTGAGGAGTGGCCGAGGACCGCCCCGGCGTGCGTCTGGATCAGGTCCAGGATCATCTGGTCCTGCTCGGGCTCCGGTCGCCCCTCCAGCTGTCGCAGCACCCCGGTACCGGCGTCGAGCGGAGGCAGCACGGCCGAACCGCCGACCGGCTGCGGCAGCTCCATCACGTGCGACGACACGCCGCTGTCGAGCCAGAAGCGCTCGTGCCGGAAGGCGTACGTCGGCAGGTCCACCCGCTCGCCGGCCGGCAGCACGGCACTCCAGTCCACCGACACGCCCTGCACGAACGCCCGCGCCAGCCCCGTCACCAGACCCGTCACGCCCGCGTCGTCCCGCCGCTGGAGCGGGATGAACGCACGCCCTTCGCCCTCGACATCCGCCACGGCGTCCGGGCCCAGCGTCGACAGCGAGCCGTCGGGGCCGACCTCGATGAACAGCGACACGCCCTGCTCCGCGAGAGCGGCCACGGCATCGGCGAACCGCACCGCCTGCCGCGTCTGCGCCGGCCAGTAACCGCCATCGCACTCGGTCAGTACGTCACCGGTCAACGCACCCGCCCACAGCAACTCGGGGCGCCGGTACTCCAACTCGCCTGCCACAGAGCCGAGTTCATCAAGGACCGGGTCCATCGCCGCAGAGTGGAACGCATGCGACACCCGCAGCCGCCGCACCCGACAGCCCCGCTCACGCCACTCCTCCACCACCCGGTCCACGACGTCCTCGTCACCCGAAACCACCACCGACTCCGGGCCATTGACCGCCGCGACCGACACCCCGGACAGCTCCGCAAGACCAGTCAGCACCTCAGCCTCAGGCGCACCGATCGCCGCCATCGCCCCACCGCTCGGCAACTCCTGCATCAACCGCGCACGCGCCGCCACCAACCGGCACGCATCCTGCAGGGAAAGCACCCCAGCCACATACGCAGCCGCCACCTCACCCACGGAGTGACCCACCACGGCATCGGCAACCACACCGGCCGCCTTCAGCACCGCAGCCAGAGCCACCTCGAACGCGAACAGACCCGCCTGCGCGTACAGCGTCTGGTCCACGAGAGCCTCATCGACGCCGTCGGCGCCCAGGACGACGTCCCGTACCGAGATCCCGAGCTCCGACTCCAGCAGGCCGCATACCTGGTCAAACGCCTCGGCGAAGACCGGGCTGCCCTCATAGAGGCCCCGCCCCATGCCGAGCCACTGCGAGCCCTGACCGGCGAAGACCAACCCCACCCGCGCACCCGGTCGAGCCACGCCCGACACCACTGATGCCGCAGGCACCCCGTCAGCCAGCTGCTCCAGACCGGTCGCCAGCTCCGCGCGGTCGGTGCCCACCACCACGGCGCGGTGTTCGAACGTCGATCGTGTCGTGGCCAACGACCAGGCCACGTCCGCCGGTCGCTGTTCCGGACGTGCTGCCACCCACTCCCGCAGGCGACCCGCCTGCGCCGACAGTCCCTGAGCCGAACGGCCCGACACCAGCCATGCGCCGGCGCCCGACACCGCCGGAGCCGTGGCTGCGGCGCCCGCTCCGGCGGCCTCGGCGGCCGGGGCCTCCTCGACGATGACGTGCACGTTGGTCCCGCTGATCCCGAACGCCGACACACCGGCACGGCGCGTGCGCTCTCCGGCCGGCCAGGGCGTCGGCTCCGCCAGCAGCCGTATCTCACCCGCCGACCAGTCCACGTGCGGCGACGGCTCGTCCGCGTGCAGCGTCGCGGGCAACTCCCCGTGTCGCAGGGCGAGCACCATCTTGATCACACCCGCCACACCGGCCGCCGCCTGCGTGTGCCCGATGTTCGACTTCACCGATCCGAGCCACAACGGCCCCTGCTCGCACCGCTCCTGGCCGTACGTCGCAAGGAGTGCCTGCGCCTCGATCGGGTCGCCCAGCTTGGTACCCGTACCGTGCGCCTCCACCGCGTCCACGTCGTGCGCGGTGAGGCCCGCGTTGGCCAGGGCCCGGCGGATGACGGCCTGCTGGGCCTGGCCGTTGGGGGCGGTGAGGCCGTCGCTGGCGCCGTCGGAGTTGATCGCTGATCCGCGCAGTACGGCCAGGACGGAGTGGCCGTTGCGCACGGCGTCGGACAGGCGCTCCAGGACGATCAGGCCGACGCCCTCCGACCACACGGTCCCGTTGGCCGAAGCCGAGAAGGGCTTGCACACACCGTCGGGGGACAGCGCCCGCAGACCGCTGAACGCGACGAAGTTCCCCGGGGTGGCCATCACGGACACGCCACCCGCGAGGGCCAGCGAACACTCGCCCTGGCGCAGGGCCTGTGCGGCGAGGTGAATGGCGACCAGGGAGCTGGAGGCGGAGGTGTCGACCGTGAGCGAGGGGCCGTGCAGTCCGAGGAGGTAGGAGATACGGCCGGACATCACGCTGGTCGTCGTGCCGGTGAGCAGGTAGCCCTTAACGCTTTCGGGCGCCTCCTGCAGCCTGGGTCCGTACTCCCTCGGCTCGGCACCCACGAACACGCCGGTCCTGGTGCCCCGGATCGCGGACGGGGTGATGGCAGCGCGCTCCAGGGCCTCCCACGAGGCTTCGAGCAGGAGACGCTGCTGCGGCTCCATCGACAGGGCCTCGCGCGGCGGGATGCCGAAAAAGCCCGCGTCGAAACCGGCGACGTCCTCGATGAAGCCGCCCCGGGTGAGATATGTCTTCCCAGGGCTCTCCGGGTCCTCGCCGTACAGGGATTCGCGGTTCCAGTTCCGATCCTCGGGAAACTCCGAAAGGGCATCCCGTTGCTCGCCCAGAAGTTTCCACAGGTCCTCGGGTGAACGGACTCCACCTGGATAGCGGCAGCTCATGCCCACGATCGCCAGTGGCTCGGAACCGGCTACCGCGAATTCCGTCAGAGCTGCCCCATCAGTCTCGTTCACAATTCCCTCGGCATTCCGGAGGTTGAGTGCGATACCTGGCCGAAAGTCTTCCGCCAAGGGAAATATCGACTAATTAGAAAAGCGCGCTGGCGCCGCCGACGCCACGATATGGGCTGGTCCGCCCGGTACACCACGTGTTCAACCGTGAAGGGCGCGTCGGTTGAGCGGCGCGCCACATCCCGGTCGATTGGTGGAGAAAATCGCGTCCTTATCCGTGTGCTACGGCGTCCTGATCGCCTGCGGCCTCGGCGAGTTCGGGCGAACTGAGCCGCATCGTCGTCGGGGCCTCACGCGGGGTGGCGAGCAGGTGCAGGCGCTGGACGTCCTCCTCGGCGGGCTCGCCGAGGACGGCCAGGCAGGCGCAGGAGTCGTTGGCGAAGCCCGCAAACCGGTAGGCGATGTCCATCATGCGGTTGCGGTCGGTCGCCCGGAAGTCCGCTGCGAGGTGCGCACCGGCCTGCGCCGCCTGGTCGATGAGCCAGTTGAGGATGACGGCGCCGGCTCCGAACGTCACCACGCGGCACGAGGTCGCGAGGAGCTTCAGGTGCCACACGTCCGGGTGGCGCTCCAGGAGGAGCACGCCCACCGCGCCGTGCGGCCCGAACCGGTCGGTCAGGGTGACGGTGAGGACCTCGTGGTCCGGGTCGGCCAGCAGGGCGCGCAGATCGGCGTCGGAGTAGTGGACCCCGGTCGCGTTCATCTGGCTGGTGCGCAGGGTCAGTTCCTCGACCCGCGAGAGGTCCTCCTCGTCGGCCCGCTTGATCGCCATCACGAGGTCGAGGGTGCGCAGGAAGTCCTCGTCGGGGCCGTCGAAGGTCCCCTTCTCGGCGTCCCGGCGGAAGCTGGCCTGGTACATCTGGCGGCGGCGACGGGCGTCGACGGTGACGACCTCGGGGCTGAACTCGGGCAGCCCGGTCAGCGAGGTCGCCTGGTCGGCCCCGTAGCAGCGGATGTCGGGCGCGTGGAAGTTCACTTCGGCGCGCTCGGTGGGCAGGTCGTCGATGAAGGCGACGGCGGTCTGTGCGAAGTTCAGCCGCTCGGCTATCTCCTTGACCGCGTCGGACTTGCGCCCCCAGCCGATCTTCGGGTGTACGAAGTATTCGGCGAGGCCCAGCTTTTCGAGGTGCTGCCAGGCGAGGTCGTGGTCGTTCTTGCTGGAGACCGAGTGCAGGATTCCCCTGGAGTCGAGCTCGATAATGGCCTCGCGTATTCCGGGAAACAGATCCACGCTCGGATCTTCCAGGAGCGTGCCGTCCCAGACGGTGTTGTCCAGGTCCCAGACCAGGCACTTCACGAGGGGTTGGCTGTCAGCCACGGGTCCTCCTGTCTACTGCACTCTCGTCAAGGGTCTTGTGTGCGTCGGAAATCGCCAGGGCGTGGTCCGCCAGGATCAACTGGCAGATCTCACTGCTGCCTTCTATGAGCTCCATGAGCTTCGCGTCCCGGAACGCGCGGGCCACCACGTGCCCGTCCTCGGCGCCGGCCGACCCGAGCAGCTGGACGGCGGTGGCGGCGCTCTGGGCGGCGTGGCCGGCGCTGACGTGCTTGGCGAGGACCGCCGTCAGGCCCATGTCGGGTGAGGCGGAGTCCCAGCACCGGCTCGCGTGTTCGCAGGCGCGCAGGGCGGCCTGCTCGGCGATGAGCATCTCGGCCAGGTGCCTGCGGACGAGCTGGTGCTCGGCGAGCGCCACTCCGCCCTGCTGCCGCTGCTTCACGTGGCTGCCGGCAGCGTTCAGGCAGGCGCGGAGAATGCCGACGCAGCCCCATGCGATCGACATGCGCCCGTAGGAGAGCGCCGTGGTGAACAGCATCGACAGGGGCTGTCCGCCGCCGCCGAGGACGTGGGTGGCGGGGAGGCGGACGTTGTCGAGGCGGATGTTGGCGTGTCCGGCGGCCCGGCAGCCCATCGGGTGGGGCACGAGCTCGATGTGCACGCCCGGGGTGTCCACGGGGACCACCGCGGCGGCGGCGCCGTCGCCGTCGCCGTCGCGGCCCACGATCAGGACGAAGTCCGCGTAGCGGGTGCCGGTGACCCACTTCTTCTCGCCTTCGACGGTGAACCCGTCCCCGTCGGGCTCGATGCGGGTCCGCATGGCCGCCAGGTCGCTGCCGGCGCCCGGCTCGCTGAAGCCGACCGCCGCGAGCTTCCCGCCGGTCAACTCCGCGAGGAACTCGCGCCGTTGGGTGCGGTCGCCGAACCGCTGGATGGCCCAGGCCGCGATGCCCTGCGAGGTCATGATGCTCCGCAGGGAGCTGCACAGGCCGCCCACGTGGGCGGTGAGTTCACCGTTGTCCTGACTGCTCAGCCCGAGCCCGCCGTAGGCCGCCGGGACCTGCGCGCAGAGCAGGCCCTTGGCGCCGAGCGTGCGCAGCAGGTCGGTGGGCAGCTCGCCCGCGACGTCCCAGTCGGCCGCCCGGCCGCCGACGAGCTCGTCGATGAGGGCGAGCTCGCCGGCCAACTGCTCAGGCATTCTCGGCCGATTCCGACGTGTCCCGGAGCCGCAGCACCAGGCCGGCCATGGTCTGGACGGTGCGGAAGTTGTCGAGCTTCAGGTCCCCGCCGACGATGGCGATGTCGTATGTCTCCTCAAGGTGGACGACGAGCTGCATCGCGAACATGGAGGAGACGACGCCGGACGCGAAGAGGTCCTGGTCCACTTCGACAGTCGTCTTGATGCGCTCGGCAAGGAAGTCGAGGATTTCCTTCTCAAGGCCCTCGGTGGTGAAGGGTTCCTCTTGGACGCTCATGAGGCGACCTTTCCGTAGTCGTAGAAGCCCCGGCCGGTCTTCCGGCCGAGGTGGCCGTCCCGCACCTTTGCGAGCAGGAGGTCACAGGGGCGGCAGCTCTCGTCGCCGCGGCGCTCGTAGAGCACGTTGAGTGAGTCGACGAGGTTCTCCAGGCCGATGAGGTCGCCGGTCCGCAGCGGACCGGTCGAGTGCCCGAGGCAGCCCTCCAGCAGGCTGTCGACGACCTCCACGGAGGCGACGCCCTCCTGGACGAGCATGGCCGCGGTGTTGATCAGCGGGTGCAGCAGCCGGTTGATCACGAAGCCGGCCGAGTCATCGATGACGAGGGCCTCGCGGCCGAGGACGGTGAGCAGCCCGGTGACCTCCTCCAGGATGGCGGGGTCCGTGCGCGGGCCGCGGATGACCTCGACCATCTTGATCATGTAGGAGGGGTTCATGAAGTGCACGCCCACGAGCTCCTCGGGGCGCACGGTCCAGGAGGCCATCTCGTCGATCGGGATGCAGGAGGTGTTGGAGATCAGGGTCGTGCCGGGCCGGACGATCCTGGAAGCCTCGGTGAGGACCTTCTCCTTGACCTCGGCGACCTCGGTGACGGCCTCGATGACGGTGGTGGCGTCCGCGATGTCGACGAGGGACGCGCTGGTGGTCAGCGTGCCCTGCGGGCGGTCCGCCGGCAGCACGCCCATGAGCTGGGCGTGCCGCGTCTTCTGCTTGATGGTCTGCCGCGCCTTGTCCAGCACGGACTCGTCGACGTCCACCAGCACAACGGGGACGCCGTGCCCGATGGCCAGTGTCGAGATGTTCGTGCCCATCACACCGGCGCCGACGATGGCGAGGCGGTGCTCCTCAAAAGCAGTGCTCATAGATTCTTCCCTGCGGTTTCGTGAGCCGTTTCCTGACAGGCACGGTCAAGCCGGAGCGGCCTGCCCTGCCTCGCGTGTCACGCGCGCACCCTCGCGGCGAGAGCGGCGGGGGTCGGATGGTGGAACACCTCGGTGAGTTCGAGGGACGTACCGGTGAGTTCTTCGACCTTCTGTGCCAGTACGGCGGCGAGCAGCGAATGGCCGCCCGATTCGAAGAAGTTCGTCTGTGCCGTCGCCTCTGTGCCCAGGAGTTGCCGCCACATCTCGACGAGTGCGCGGACGAGTGCGTCGTCAGCCGCCGGGCCCTGGTGGCCGCTTCCCTGGTCGAGTGCCTTCTCGGCGAGCCGTGCGAGGGCGTCCCGGTCGGTTCGGCCGTCGGGGCTCCTGGGCAGCGCGTCCAGGCGGACGACCTGCCAGGGGAGGGCGGACGCGGCGAAACCATCGGCTTGGTCGGCACTCTCGGCGAAGGCGACGACGGTGGGCTCGCCGCCGGACGGTGTCACGGCCAGGGCAGCGGCCGCGGTGACTCCGCGGTGGTCGAGCAGGTCCGCCTCGACGGCGCCGAGGTTGACCGGGCCGTCGCCGGTGGCGGCTTGACGGTCGATGCGGCCGAGCCACTCGATGGTCCCGTCGGGCCGCCAGCGGGCGAGTTGCCCGGTGCGGTGGTGACGCCCGTACCGTTCGCAGGTCGGGAACGCGGGGTCGTCCGGGTCGCTCAGGGCGAGCCCGGTTCCGGCGAGGCAGAGTTCCCCGCGCAGGCCGATGGGCAGTTCCCGGCCGTCGGGGGCGGCGATGAACGCCCGCGTGTTGGTGATCGGCCGTCCCCGGTTCACGGCGTCGGCGGCGTCCACCCGGCCGGACACGGCCCAGCCGGTGGTCTCCAAGGTGCCGTAGGCGAGGTGCAGTTGGCAGCCGGCCGCGAAGAGCCGCCGCGCCGTCGCGGGAGACATCTCGTCGCCCTGGGCGAGTACGGTCAGCCCCTGCGGCCGGTCGGCAATGTCCTCCAGGACACGGGCCGGGGTGCCCGGCGGTACGACGACGACGGTCGCGTCGTGGCGGTCGGCGGTCGCGCGGAGGGCGGGTCCGCCCGTCCGGGCCACCTCGGGCGCGATCACGACCCGGCCGCCCGCGCTCAGCGCCAGGCAGAGGTCGAAGAGCGAACCGAACGTGGCGGGCGCGGCGAGCGCCAGTACGCCGGTGCCGGGCTCGACGTCGAGTTCGGTGGTGAAGTGGCCGACGGTGTCGGCGAGTCCCACATGGCTCAGGACGGTGGCGACCGGCTGCCCGTCGTCCCCGCAGGTGTGGAACAGGCAAGCGGGCGCCGTCGGCTCTCCGGAGGGGTCCGACGTGGCGGGGCCGGGCACCGGGGCGGTGTCCAGGGGCAGCACGTGCGGCAGTTCCGCATCGGCGGGCAGCCGTACGCCGGTCCCGGTGAGGACGGCCTTCGCCCGGGAGTGCGTGAGCTGCCGGGCCAGCCAGGAGGGGGCGTGCCCGGTGTCGAGCGGCAGGCAGACGGCGCCCGCCCGCCAGACACCGAGGGTGGCCGCGGCCGCCTCGCCGCGGGGTGCGGCGACCGCCACCACGTCGCCCGCGCCGACGCCTGCGCCGGTCAGCAGCGCGTGGATCGCGGCCGCCCTCTCGTCCACCTGCCGGTACGTGGCGGTGTGTTCGCCGTCGACCACGGCCGGAGCGTCCGGTGTGTTCGCCGCCCAGGACCGGAACGCCGCCTGCACCGTGGGGAGTTCGATGGGGGATGTCGTGTTGTTGGCCCGGTCGACGGCCTGGCGGTCGGGCCCGCTCCACCCCGCTGTCTCGCGAAGCGGCCGGTCCGGGTCGTGGGCAGCCTCGATCAGCAGGGCGTCGAGCCGGCGCAGCATCGCCTCGACGTCGGCGCGGGCCAGGGTCTCGGTGGAGTACCGGAGCAGGATCTCCGCATCGGACGGCGTGCCGACCAGTTCGAGGTCGAACTTGCTGTAGGGGTTCTCGACCGTCAGCAAACGGGCCGGCATGCCGTCGATCGACAGCTCGCCGACGTGCGCCTCGGGCAGGAAGTTGAACAGGTGCCGGTAGAGCGCGGACTGCCAGGTCGAGCCGATCTCGGGGAGTTCCCCCGCCAGTTCGTCGACGGAGGTGTTGGCGTGCCCCATCGCGCCGAGGAACGCGTCCCGGGCCTGGCGGGCGAGCGCGCGGAAACCCTCGGCCAGGTCCACGCGGACCCGGATCGGGACCACGTTGACGTGGTATCCGATGGCGGAGGTGTTCGCCCCGCGGACATCGACCGGGGAGCCGACGACGAGGTCGGGCCCGGCACCGTGCGAGGCGAGGAGGGCGGTGTAGGCGGCCAGCATCACCGCGCCTGCGGGTGCCCTGGCCGCGCGCTGCAGATGCTGCACGGCGTGCTGCGCCTCGGGCGAGAGCGTGTGGCGCGCGTTCTCACCCGTCATCATCGGCTGACGGCTGCGCGGCATGCCGCACCAGAGATCGAGACCGCCCTGCGTGATGCCCCGCAGCGTCTCGCTCCAGTACGCGACATCGGCGGGCCGCGGCTCGGGCTCGGCGAGGGCCGGGACCTCCGTGGTGGCCTGCGGAGGAACGGGCCGGCCGGCCGCGATCGCGTCGTAGACCGGGATGAACGCCTGAAGGAAGAGGGCGGCGGAGACCATGTCGAACGCCAGGTGGTGCACTCCCACGCAGAGGACGTCACCGTCCGGTCCGGTGGCGAACCCGACTCTGACCAGGGGCCGGCCGTCCAGCCTGAAGGGGCGGTCGACGAACGCGGTCAGGTCCTTCTCCAGCGACTCGCCGGTCAGGTGGAGCGGCTCGATCTCCGTCGCGAACTCGCTTGCGGGGACGACCTCCTTGACCAGTTCCGCACCGGTCGCGCGGAAGACCGTCCGCAGCATCTCGTACCGGCCGAGCACGATGGCCAGCGCCGCCCTCAGCACGTCCGGCCGCAGCCGGCCGCTCACCTGGAGGGCGAGCCCCAAGTTGTTGATCCCGGTCTCCGGGACCAACTCCTCCATCAGCCAGAGGGCCTTTTCCTTGTTCGTGGTGTTCATGACGCTCAGAATTCGACGTGGTCGAGGAGTGTGCGAACAGTGGAGTCATCACGCAGAAGGTCGGCGTGGCTGGTGTCGAGCGAGATCCGCCGGCCGAGCATCTTGGTTGCGTTGACGGCCGTCGCCGCCCCGTTCGCCTCCAATGTGGCGTAATCCGAAGAGGTAATGGCGAGAGACCGCTTCCAGGTCTGACTCGGGTCGATGTCCACGGCAGCGGAAAGCCATGACATATACGTCTCGAAAAGCTGGACCACCTCGTCCCTACGAGAATCGGAAAGACCGATCCGTTTGAAAGCGGTGGACGCTGTCTCTCGATAGAGCTCAACGATCTCGATGGCGGCGTCGACAAGACTGATCGACGGGGTTCCGACGATCTCGGCAGCTCGTTTACGGGCCTGTTCCGCCTCCTCGTCGGAGAAGACAGGACCGGCCAGGGCGACCATCTTGTTGATTTCTGCTGCGAGCAGCTGAATGTCGGTGACCTGCCCGTCGAAGAGGACGACCTTGGGTTCGGTGCCCTGCCGCTGAGCCAGGCGCTCCGCGATCTCGGCCGCGTAGACGCCGCCGAGACAGTAGCCGAGCACGGCCACCACCTCGTACTTGTCCCAGTCCCCGCCCCGCATCCAGTGCTCGGTGTAGAAGTCTCCGGCGGGACGCTCTGAAACGCGCACGGAAGGAAGCGTGGTCTGCACGAACCCGTGGCCGGACCAGGCGGGTCCCATCTTGGCCACCAGATCCCCGAACCCCGCCTCGCGGCGCCCGGCCGCAGGGAAATCGACACCGAGAATAAGAGAGTTCGACGTGGGGACGGAGATGACGCTCCACGATTCTTCGTTCGGCACTTGTTCACCCATCATCAGAGGCGGACGGTCGCTTTCCCTGAGGCCCTCAAGAGTCCCCATGAGCGCCTTCCTGATGCTCGTCCGGAAGCTCACTCAGGAGGAAGCCGGCGATCGCTTCCGGGAAATAGAGGTCGTAGACGAAGCCCTCTGGCAGTTTAAGTCCAGTCTGCTCGATAATTCTTTCCCGCAGTTGAACAGCGGACATGGAGGTCATCCCCAACTCGAAGACGTCGCTGCTGGGGTGGATGGAGTCGCCGGACGGGTAGTCGAGCGTCACGGCGATCTCCTGGCGGACCAGTTCGAGCAGCAGCTCCTGCTGCTCGGACTTGGAGAGACCGGCCAACTGCCGTACCCATCCCAGGGCCCCGGGCCCGGCCGCCGACTCGCCGTCGGTTCCGCTCTCCCCTCCGTCGCCTGGCAGGCCGCCGGCCTGCGCGAGGTCACGTTCCCGCTGCCGCCACGTCGCGAGCCGCGCCAGCACCGTGCCCAGCGGCATGTCCTCCCGCAACGGCTCGGCCATGCCCAGCACCCCGGCCAGGGCGGCCATGTCCCCTTCCTCCAGCGCGGCCCAGAACTGTTGCTCGCCCGGGGACGCCGCCACCGGCTTCCGGGCCGGCGCGGCCGGCCAGTACCGCTGCCGCTGGAACGCGTAGGTGGGCAGGTCGACTTGGTGCCTGCCGCCCAGGACCGCGGCCCAGTCCACCGCGGTCCCGCTCACGTGGACGGTGGCGAGGCCTGCCGCGAACGACCGCGGTCCGGCCTCCCCGTGACGCAGCGTCCCGGTGATCGTGACTCCGGCACCCTTCTGCAGGTCCTCGTCGTCCAGCGCCCGCCTGATGCCCGCGGTCAGCACGGGGTCCGGGCTGACCTCGACGCAGGCGCCGAACCCGCCGTCGATCAGGGCGCGAGCCAGCTCCCGCAACGGGGCGGTGTCCCGCGGGGTGCGGCACCAGTAGTCGGCGTCCATGTCCGCGCCGTCGGCCCAGGCCAGGTCACGGCTGGAGAACACCGGCACCGTCCCCTGCCGCGGGCGGACCGAGGCCAGCTCCTCCCGGTTCGGCTCCGCCCCGGCGGTCAGCGCCGCGGTCCTGGCCGCGTCGGCCAGCGACAGCACTCCGGCCACGTGCGCGGCCGCGATCTCGCCCACGGCGTGCCCGGCGACCGCGGCCGGGTGCACGCCCGCCGAGCGCCACAGCGCGGCGAGCGACACCATCACCGCCCACAGGACCGGCTGGCGGACGCCGGGGCGGTCGAGCGCCGGACCGTCCGGCCCCTCGCACACCACCTCGGTCAACTTCCAGTCCACGTACGGGGCCAGGGCCTGTTCGCATTCGGCCATCCGGGCCGCGAAGACGGTCGCCTCGTCCAGCAGTCCGGCGGCGGAGCCGAGCCATCCCGACTCGCCGCCGGGGAAGACGAACACCGCCTTCTGATCCGCCGCCGCGGTCCCGGTCAGCACGTCCCTGGTCTGCACGCCCGCGGCCACCAGAGCGAGCCCGGCGAGGAGGCCGTCCCGGTCCTCGCCCAGCACGACCGCCCGCTCCGCGAAGGCCGTACGCGTCGTGGCCAGCGAGAACCCGACGTCCACGGGGTCCACGTCCGGTCGGTCGACGAGGAGCTCCCGCAGCCGTCCGGCCTGGGACTTGAGCGCTTCCGTGGTCCGCCCGGACAGCACCCACGGCACCACCGCGGGCGGGGCCGAAGGCTCCGCGGGAGCGGCGGTCGCGGGCGGCTCGGGGGCCTCTTCCAGGATGACGTGCGCGTTGGTGCCGCTGATGCCGAACGAGGACACGCCCGCACGGCGCGGACGCCCGTCGGCCGGCCACGGCACCGGCTCGGTCAGCAGCCGCACCTCGCCGTCCGCCCAGTCCACGTGCGGCGAGGGCTCGTCCACGTGCAGCGTCGCCGGCAACTGACCGTGCTGCAGGGCGAGCACCATCTTGATCACACCCGCCACACCGGCCGCCGCCTGCGTGTGCCCGATGTTGGACTTCACCGAACCGAGCCACACCGGACGGTCCTCGGAACGGCCCTGTCCATAGGTGGCGATCAGCGCCTGCGCCTCGATCGGGTCCCCCAGCGTCGTACCCGTGCCGTGCGCCTCGACGGCGTCGACCTGGTCCGCGCGGACCCCGGCGTTCGCCAGGGCCGCCCGGATCACCCGCTGCTGCGACGGACCGTTCGGCGCCGTCAGACCGTTCGACGCACCGTCCTGGTTGATCGCGCTGCCACGCAGCACCGCCAGCACCTTGTGCCCGTTGCGCTGCGCGTCGGACAGCCGCTCCACCACGAGCACGCCCGCGCCCTCCGCGAACCCGGTGCCGTCCGCCGCAGCAGCGAACGCCTTGCACCGTCCGTCCGGCGCGAGACCTCGCTGCCGGGAGAACTCGATGAACGTCCCCGGGGTGGCCATGATCGTCACACCGCCGGCCAGCGCCATCGAGCACTCACCGGACCGCAGCGCCTGCGCGGCCAGGTGCAGCGCCACCAGCGCCGACGAGCACGCCGTGTCGACCGTCATCGTCGGCCCCTCCAGCCCGTACGTGTACGCGAGGCGGCCGGACAGGATGCTGGTCGCGACCCCGGTCATCAGGTGCCCCTCGACCTCGGCACCGCCCTCCGCCAGCACGCTCATCTCGTACCCGGATGTGTACCCGCCCACGAACGCGCCGGTCTGGCTGCCGCGCAGGGAGACCGGGTCGATCCCGGCCCGCTCGACGGCCTCCCAGGACAGTTCCAGGAGCAGCCGCTGCTGCGGGTCCATGGCCAGCGCCTCGCGCGGGCTGATCCCGAAGAACCCGGCGTCGAACTCGCTGGCGTCCGCGACGAACCCGCCCGCCTGGGTGTACGAGGTCCCCGTGTGAGCGGCGTCCGCGTCGTACAGGGCCTCCAGGTCCCAGCCTCGATCGGCCGGGAACCCCGAGATCGCGTCCTGCCCGTCGGCGAGCATCTGCCAGAGATCCTCGGGGCCGGTGATGCCGCCCGGGAACCGGCAGCTCATCCCCACGATCGCGATCGGCTCGTCGTGGGCCGCGGCCCCGACGGGGACCGCAACGTCCGCGCCTGCCGCGGACTCCCCGCCGAGCCGGCCGCGAAGGTGCACGGCGAGCGCGGTCGGGTTGGGGTAGTCGAACACGAGGGTGGCGGGCAGCCGCAGCCCCGTGGCCGTGCTGACCCGGTTGCGCAGCTGGACGGCGGTGAGCGAGTTGAAGCCCAGGTCGGTGAAGGCCCGGCCCGGCTCGACGGCGTCGGCGGAGGCGTGGCCCAGAACCGCGGCGACATGCGCGCGCACCAGGTTCAGCAGCATCTGGTGGCCGTCCTCGGCGGACAGCGCGGCGAGCTGCTGCCGCAGCGAGTCCGCGCCGGCCCCGCCGGAGGCGGCGGCCCGCCGGGCCGGTCCGCCGGCCAACGCCCGCCACAGCGGCGGGATCTCATCGCTGCGGGCCGCCTGCGCCCGCAGCCCGGCCAGGTCGAGCCGGGCCGGGACCAGCACCGCCTCGTCCCGGGCGAGCGCCATGTCCAACAGGGCCAGGCCCTCGGCCGCGCTCAACGCGCTGGTCCCGCTCCGGGTCATCCGGGCCCGCTCGGCGTCGGAGAGCTGCCCGGTCAGGCCGCTGACTTCGGCCCACAGGCCCCAGGCCAGCGACGTTCCCGGCAGCCCGGCCGCGCGACGGTCGGCCGCCAGCGCGTCGAGGAAGGCGTTGGCCGCCACGTAGTTGCCCTGCCCCGGCACACCGAACGTCGCCGCCGCCGAGGAGAACAGCACGAAGTGCTCCAGGTCCAGGTCCATGTCCTGGGTGAGCTCGTGCAGGTGCCATGCGGCGTCGGCCTTGGGACGCATCACCGTCGCCACCCGCTCCGGGGTCAGCGAGGTCACCGTCCCGTCGTCGAGGACACCGGCGGCATGGATGACGGTGCTCAGCGGGCGCTCGGCCGGGATCGTCTTGATCACGGTGGCCAGCGCGTCCCGGTCCGCCGCGTCACAGGCGATCGCGTCGACCGATGCGCCCAGCTCCGCCAGCTCGGCGGCCAGCGCGGCCACGTTGGCAGCCGACGGACCGGAGCGGCTGGTCAGCACCACGCCGTCGGCCCGCCCGGTGGTCACCAGGTGCCGGGCCACGAGCCCGCCCAGCGTGCCCGTGCCACCGGTCACCAGAGCAGACCGCGCGCCCTGCCTCCCCGACGGCTGTTCAACTGCTGTCACGGAACGGGATGGACGGGCCAGCCGCCGCCCGTACGCAACCTTGCCGCGGACGGCCAGTTCCGGTTCACCGCTGTCCACTATGGACGGCAGGATGGCGGCGGTCTGGTCATCGGTGGCGGTGCCGGTGGCGGGCAGGTCTACGAGGACGAGTCGGCCGGGGTTCTCCGACTGTGCCGAGCGCAGCAGGCCCCAGACGGAGGCCGCAGCCAGGTCGGCCACCCGCTCGCCCGCCGAGGCGGCCACGCCACCACGGGTGACGACCACCAGCTGGGCCGACTCCAGACGGTCCTCGCCCAGCCACTCCTGGACCAGACCCAGGGCCTGGCCGGTGGCCCGCCGGGCGGCCTCGGCCGCGTCACCGCCTGGGCCGTCGCCGTCCGCGTCACCCGCGCAGGTCAGCACGAACCCCGGGGCGATCTCGCCCGCCTCAGTGGCGGTTACCAGCTCGGCCAGGTCAGCGATGGAACGTACCGAGACTCCGACCGTGTTGAGAGCTTCGACCATGCCGAAGCGGTCGGCGCCGAGCAGGACCCACTCGCCCGCCGGTACGGGGGCGGGGGCTTCGGGAACCGGGGTCCACTCCACGGTGAACAGCGCGTCGGCCACTCCGGCGCCGGTGGGCTGGAGTTGGTCAGCCGACACCGGACGGGTGATCAACGACGCCACCGACACCACCGGCGCCCCGGTGGTGTCCGCGGCCCTTACGGTCAGGCTGCCGTGGGCGTCACGCCGCAGCCGCGCCCGCAACACCGACGCGCCACTGGCGTGCAGCTCCACACCCGTCCATGCGAACGGCAACCGCACCTGACCCGGCTCACCCTCCTCGGATCCTCCAGGCCCGCCGGCGAAGGCGCTGGCCTGGAGTACGGCGTCCAAGAGTGCCGGGTGCAGGCCGAACGAACCCGCGTCCTCGGTCGCGTGCTCGGGCAGGGCGACCTCGGCGAATACGTCCTCACCACGGCGCCACACCGCCCGCAGGCCCTGGAACGCCGGACCGTATCCGTACGACGCCTGGGCCAGCTCGTCGTACATGCCGCTGATGTCCATTGCGGTCGCATCGCGCGGCGGCCAGACGACGAGGTCGTCCTCTGTCTGAGCCGGTGCACCGGCCGGGGCGAGCATGCCGCTGGCGTGCTGGGCCCATGCCTCCTGGGTGCCATCGTGACGGGAGAACACCTCGACCGTCCGACGCCCGTCGGCATCAGCGGCAGCTGCCACGACCTGGACCTGGATACCGCCGTCGGCGGGCACCACCAGCGGTGCCTGCAGCGTCAGTTCCTCCAGCAGTCCACAGCCCACCTGGTCACCGGCCCGTACGACCATCTCCACGAAACCGGTGCCCGGCAGCAGGATCACACCGCCTACGGCGTGGTCGGCCAGCCACGGATGCGTACGCACCGACAGCCGCCCGGTGCACAGCATGCCCGCACCACCAGCGAGTTCGACGGCCGCACCCAGCAACGGATGGTCCACCGCACCCAGCCCCAGCGACACCGCATCCCCGCCCACGGTCGGCCCGGCCTCCGGCGGCCAGTACCGCTCGTGCTGGAAGGCGTACGTCGGCAGGGCCACGCGCTCTGCGGACGGCAGCACCTTCTCCCAGTCCACGGTGACACCGTGCACGAACGCCTCGGCCAGTGACGTGATCAGGCGGCTCGCGCCACCGTCGTCGCGGCGCAGCGTCCCGCACACCACTCCCGCCGCCGTGCCGGGGCCCGCGTCCTGCGCAACCTCTTCGAGCGTGTCGTTCATCGCGCCCAACAGCACCGGGTGCGGGGTGACTTCGATGAACACCTGGTGCCCCATCCCGGCCAAGGTCCGTACCGCCCGGTCGAAGTGCACCGAGGCACGCAGGCTCCCGTACCAGTACGCGGCATCCAGCTCGGGGCCCGACAGAGCCTCGCCCGTCATCGCCGACACCATCGGCACCCGACCCCGACGGGGCGCCACACCGGCCAGTGCCGACGTGATCTCCTGCTCCAGCCGCTCCACCTGGGCGGAGTGCGAGGCGTAGTCCACGGCCACCATCCGGGCCCGTACGCCTTCCGCCTCCAGCTCGGCCTGCAACTCCTCCAGTGCCCCCGGCTCACCGGAAACCACCACCGCAGACGGTCCGTTGACCGCCGCCAGCGACAGACGCTCGCCCCAGCGCGGGAGGCGCTCTTCCACCGCCGCAGCCGACAGGCTCACCGACATCATGCCGCCCGCACCGGCCAGAGCCTTCAACGACTGCGACCGCAGCGCCACGACACGAGCGCCGTCCTCCAGCGACAGCATCCCCGCCACCGTCGCCGCAGCAATCTCACCCTGCGAATGACCAACCACCGCACCCGGCGACACACCAGCGGCCTCCCACACCGCAGCCAACGACACCATCACCGCCCACAACACCGGCTGCACCACATCCGCAGCCTCCAACGCAGGCGCACCCTCCACACCCGCGAGAACGTCGCTCAACGACCAGTCCACGAACGGGTCCAACGCCCGCTCACACTCAGCCAACCGCGCCGCAAACACCGGGCTGGACTCTGCCAACTCCCGTCCCATACCGACCCACTGCGAACCCTGACCCGCAAAGGCGAACACCACCCGCGCACCCGGCCGGGCAACCCCCGACACCACCGAACCCGCAGGCACACCAGCCGCCAGACTCTCCAAGCCACCGATGAGCTCACCCCGATCACCACCCACCACCACAGCCCGGTGCTCGAACGCCGACCGCGTCACCGCCAACGACCAGCCCACATCAGCCAGTTCGAGCTGCGGACGCGCCGCAACCCACTCACGCAACCGGCCCGCCTGCCCCGTCAACCCCTCGGCCGACCGGCCCGACACCAGCCAGGCGCCGAACCCGCCGGGCTCGACGACAGCCGCGGTTTCGGGCGCACCGCTCGCCTCGTCCTCCACGAGAGCCTCGGCCTCGACGGGGGTTTCCTCCAGCAGCAGATGGACATTGGTGCCGCTGATACCGAACGAGGACACACCAGCTCGGCGCACCCGTTCGCCGGCCGGCCACGGCACCGGTTCGCCCAGCAACCGCACGTCGCCGGCCGTCCAGTCGACGTGCGTCGAGGGCTCGTCGACGTGCAGTGTCCGCGGCAACTCACCGTGCTGCAGGGCGAGGACCATCTTGATCACACCCGCGACACCTGCGGCCGCCTGCGTGTGCCCGATGTTGGACTTCACCGAGCCCAGCAGCAGCGGCCGATCCGACGGCCGCTCCTGGCCGTACGTCGCGAGCAGCGCCTGGGCCTCGATCGGGTCACCGAGCGTGGTGCCCGTTCCGTGCGCCTCGACCACGTCCACGTCGGCGGCCGTCAGGCGGGCACTGGCCAGCGCGGCCCGGATCACCCGCTGCTGCGACGGACCGTTCGGCGCCGTCAGACCGTTCGACGCACCGTCCTGGTTCACCGCCGACCCGCGTACCACCGCGAGCACCTTGTGCCCGTTGCGCCGCGCGTCGGACAGCCGCTCCACGACCACCATGCCCGCGCCCTCGGCGAAGCCCATGCCGTCCGCGTCCGCCGAGAACGCCTTGCAGCGCCCGTCCCTCGCCAGGCCGCGCTGCTGGCTGAAGCCCACGATCCCGTCCGGGGTCGCGATGACCGTGGCGCCGCCGACCAGCGCCATCGAGCACTCGCCGGCGCGGATCGCCTGGGTGGCCAGGTGCAGCGCCACCAGGGACGACGAACATGCCGTGTCCACGGTCACGGCGGGGCCCTCCAGGCCCAGGGCATACGACACGCGGCCCGACATCACACTCGTCGCGAAGCCCGTGGTCAGATGTCCTTCGGCGCCTTCGCTCCCCGTGCCCGCGCCGAACCCGTAGGCCGAGGCGAACCCGCCGACGAAGACACCGGTCTGGCTGCCGCGCAGCGAACCCGGGTCGATACCGGACCGCTCCAGCGCCTCCCACGACACCTCCAGCAACTGCCGCTGCTGCGGGTCCATCGCCAGCGCCTCGCGCGGGCTGATCCCGAAGAACCCGGCGTCGAACCCGCTGGCATCCGCCATGAATCCGCCGGACTGGGTGTATGAGGTTCCCACGTGCTCCGGGTCCGGGTCGTACAGCCCCTCCGCGTCCCAGCCCCGGTCGTCCGGGAAGCTGGAGATCGCGTCCGTCCCGGAGGCGATCAACTGCCAGAGCGCATCGGGGTCGTTCACGTCGCCGGGGAACCGACAGGCCATTCCGACGATCGCGATGGGCTCGTCGGACACCGCCTCCGCCGTGCGGACCGGCGGGAGGTTCACGAGTTGCTCGCTGTCGCCCAAGAGCCGGGCCCTGAGGTGCCCGGCGAGCGCGACGGGGTTGGGGTAGTCGAAGACGAGCGTGGCCGGCAGCCGCAGTCCGGTCGCGGTGTTGAGGCGGTTGCGCAGTTCCACCGCGGTGAGCGAGTCGAAGCCCAGGTCGGAGAAGGCCCTGGTGGGTTCGATCGCGTCGGCGGAGGTGTGGCCGAGCACGGCCGCCACATGGGTGCGGATGAGGTCGGTGAGCTTGCGCTCCCGGTCCTGCTGCGACAGCCCGGCCAGCTGCTGGTGCAGCGAGTCCGCGCCGGCGCTGCCCGAGGCGGCGGTACGGCGACCAGGACCACTGCTGATCAGCGCCCGCCACATCGGCGGGATCTCGGTGCTGCGGGCCGCCTGGGCCCGCAGCCCGGCCAGGTCGATCCGGGTCGGCACCAGCAGCGCCTCGTCCCGGGCCAGTGCCATGTCCAGCAGGGCCAGACCGTCGTCCGCGCTCAGCGCCCTGGCGCCGCCACGGGTCAGTCGGTCCCGCTCGGAATCGGTGAGCTGCCCGGTCAGCGCGCTGACATCGGCCCACATGCCCCAGGCCAGCGATGTCGCCTGCAGACCGGCCGCCCTGCGGTCGGCCGCCAGGGCGTCGAGGAAGGCGTTGGCCGCCACGTAGTTGCCCTGGCCCGGCGCACCGAACGTCGCCGCCGCCGAGGAGAACAGCACGAAGTGCTCCAGGTCCAGGTCCATGTCCTGGGTCAGCTCGTGCAGGTTCCACGCACCGTCGGCCTTAGG
>NZ_JBFAIP010000098.1:0-22539 GCF_040654775.1 Streptomyces sp. NPDC050636 | reverse complement strand
AGCGGCGTAGGGCCTGTCCGTTGGGTCATGGCCGGGCCCGTCCCTGACCCATCGGACAGGCCCTGTTCTCACCTGCGGCTGACGGCCTGACCGCCTGACCGCCGCCGACACGAAAGCTGCCGCTTCACCTGCCGGCAGATGCGGCAAGTGCCAGACTCTCCATTTCACAAGTGCCAGACTCCCCATTTCAGACGTGGTTGTTCCGGGTACAGGAGAGAGCTATGCGGACACCGATGACGATTGCGGATTTCCTCGACCGGGCCGAGCTGGGATTCCGTTCCAGCCCGGGGGTGGTCGACGAACCGGACCAGCCCGCCCCGCCGGTTCCGGTGTCGACCTACGGGCGGTTCGGTGAGCGGGTTCGGGCCTGGCAGGCGGGGTTTGACGCGCTCGGTGTCGGCGAGGGCGAGCGGGTGGCGGTGGTCAGCCACAACTCGGCGCGGATGCTGGAGCTGCTGTTCGCGGTGCCGATGAGCGGCCGGATCTGCGTTCCGGTGAATTTCCGCCTCAAGCCCGAAGAGGTCGATTACGTGGTGCGGCAGAGCGGGGCCTCGGTCCTGCTCGTCGACCCGGAGCTGGATGACGCACTGGCCGGCGTCAAGGCACGCCACCGGTTCGTCCTCGGCGAGCAGACCGAGGCCGAGCTGATGCGGTTCGGCGTCGATCCGCGTCCGTGGTCGAACCCGGACGAGGATGCCACCGCGACGATCAACTACACATCGGGTACCACCGCCCGTCCCAAGGGTGTCCAACTGACCCACCGCAACATCTGGGTCGACGCGCTGACCTTCGGCCTGCACACCCGGGCATGGGAGCGCGATGTCTACCTGCACACGCTGCCGATGTTCCACTGCAACGGCTGGGGAATGCCGTACGTGATGGCCGGGCTCGGCGTCAAACAGGTGGCGCTGCGCAAGGTCGACGGCGCGGAAATCCTACGGCGGGTCGATGAGCACGGCGTCACGCTCATGTGCGGTGCCCCGGCTGTCTGGAACATGGTGCTGGATGCGGCGGCGACCTGGGAGGGTGAGATCCCGGGCCGCGACCGCGTGCGGATCATCTGCGCGGGCGCCCCGCCACCGACCAAGACCATCCAGCGCCTGGAGGACGAACTGGGCTGGGAGTTCACGCAGATCTACGGCCTGACCGAGACCTCGCCCCTCCTCACCGTCAACCGCACCCGGCCGGGCGATGCCGACCTTCCTGCCGAGGAACGGGCGCGCAAGCTGTCCCGCGCAGGTCTGCCCGCACTCGGCGTCAAGCTGAAGATCTCGGAGTCCGGCGAGGTCCTGGCCCGCTCGAACACGGTGCTCGACGGATATTGGGACAAGCCGGAGGAGACATCGGCTGCCCTGGAGGGCGGCTGGTTCCACACCGGCGACGGAGGCACGATCGACGAGGCCGACGGCCACCTGACGATCTCGGACCGAAAGAAAGACGTGATCATCACCGGCGGCGAGAATGTGTCGTCGATCGAGGTGGAGGACACCATCTTCAGCCACCCCGGGGTCGCCGAGGTCGCCGTCATCGGTGTTCCGCACGAGAGGTGGGGCGAGACGATCAAAGCCCTGGTGGTCCTCGCCGAGGGGGCGACGGCTCAGGAGTCCGACATCATCGCTCACTGCAAGCAGCACATGGCCGGCTACAAGGCTCCGACTTCCGTCGAATTCCGCGACAGCATTCCCCGTACGGCTACCGGCAAGATCCAGAAGTTCAAGCTGCGCCAGCCGTATTGGTCGGAGCTTGACCGGGGAGTCAACTGACTGCCGTCCGACCTTACGTAAGGCCGGACGACGGATCCTGCCCGGCATGGCCGGCGATGAACCTGTCGAACGAGTCCGGGCATGCGGCACCCCTCCAGCGGCGCCGCATGCAGACAGCTCCCACACGAAGCGGTCGCCGAGGCCGTCGTGGTGCCGGCCCCCGACCCGTTGCGGCCGGCCGTCCCCAAGGCGAGTGTCGTGCCGGCGGCCGGCTGGGAGCCGGGCCCGGAATCCGCGAAACTGCTCTTCGAGCACTCCCGTGAAGTGCTGGCCCCTATAAGCGCATCCGGCGACCGGAGTTCGCCGAACTGCCCAAGACCGTCTCCGGCACGATCCGCCGAACCGAGCTGCGCGAGCGCACCGCGCAGGGCGACGGCGATGCCGAGTACTGGGAGGAGAACCCCCGATGAACCAGCCGCAGAAAGAGCTGTCGTACGCGAGCGGAGTCGCCGAGCGGCCGCTGCTCGGCCACACCATCGGCGCCGATCTGGCCCGCAGCATCGCCCGGTTCGGCGACCGCGAGGCGCTGGTCGAGGTGGCGGGCGGCCGCCGCTGGACGTACCGGGAACTGGGCCGCGCGGTGGACGAGGTGGCTCTCGGCCTGCTCGCCAAGGGCGTCGGCAAGGGCGACCGGGTCGGCATCTGGGCGCCCAACTGCGCCGAATGGGTACTCGTCCAGTACGCCACCGCCCGCATCGGCGCGATCCTCGTCAACGTCAACCCGGCATACCGGGTCCACGAGTTGGCGTACGTCCTCCAACAGGCCGGCATCACGGTGCTGGTCTCCGCCGTCCACCACAAGACCAGCGACTACCGCCGGATGATCGAGCAGGTACGGGCCGAGAGCCCGGCGCTGCGCGATGTGGTCTACATCGGCGACCGCACCTGGGGCGGACTGCTGGCCGCCGGCGCCGCCGTCCCGCACACCCGGCTCGCCGAGTGCGAAAAGACCCTGACCGCCGACGACCCGGTCAACATCCAGTACACTTCCGGGACCACCGGCTTCCCCAAGGGCGCCACCCTCTCCCACCACAACATCCTCAACAACGGCTACTGGGTGGGCGAGACCGTCGGCTACACCGAACACGACCGGGTGTGCCTGCCGGTCCCCTTCTACCACTGCTTCGGCATGGTCATGGGCAACCTCGGCGCCACCTCGCACGGCGCTTGCATCGTCATCCCGGCCCCGGCCTTCGACGCCGCCACCACCCTCCAGGCCGTCCAGGACGAGCGCTGCACCTCGCTCTACGGCGTCCCCACCATGTTCATCGCCGAACTCGACCACCCCGACTTCGCCACCTACGACCTCTCCTCCCTCCGTACCGGCATCATGGCGGGCTCCCCCTGCCCCGAGGAGGTCATGAAGCGGGTGGTCGCCGAGATGCACATGGCCGAGGTCTCCATCTGCTACGGCATGACCGAGACCTCCCCGGTCTCCACCCAGACCCGCTGCGACGACGATCTGGAGCACCGCACCGCGACCGTCGGACGGGTGCTCCCGCACATCGAGGTGAAGGTCGTCGACCCGGCGAGCGGGGTGACCGTGCCGCGCGGCACACCGGGCGAACTGTGCACCCGCGGCTACAGCGTGATGCTCGGCTACTGGGAGGAGCCGGAACGCACCGCCGAGGTCGTCGACGCCGCCCGCTGGATGCACACCGGCGACCTGGCCGTCATGAACGACGACGGCTATGTCCGGATCGTCGGCCGGATCAAGGACATGATCATCAGGGGTGGCGAGAACGTCTACCCGCGCGAGATCGAGGAGTTCCTCTACTCCCACCCCAAGATCGCCGATGTACAGGTCGTCGGCGTCCCGGACGAGAAATACGGCGAGGAGATCGCCGCCTGCGTCATCCTCCGCGACCCCGAAGTCCCGCTGACCCGCGATGAGCTGGCCCGCTACTGCCGCTCCCGGCTCGCCCACTTCAAGGTGCCGCGCTACCTCGACATCGTCGATGCCTTCCCGATGACGGTCAGCGGCAAGGTCCGCAAGGTCGAACTGCGGGAGCGGTTGGCGGAGGAACTGGGGCGGGTGGCGCGGGCGTAGGGCCTGGACAGCCGGTGGTGGTGACCATGGCGCCGGTGGTCGGAAGCTCCGGTGCGTCGTGGTCGCGTACGGCACCGTTGAACGCGGCGCACGTGGCACGTCGGCCTGATCCGAGACGCCGGCGCGATCGAGCAGTTTCATGTCCGGGCGTCGGCGGGGGTCGACTACCGATCCGGTGCGGTGTCTCGTCGCCGTGCTCCGCAACTATGACTCAGAAGTGACCTTGCCAACCCTGACGCTCTTGTGACTTTCTGGAGTCAACCGAAAACCGCCTGTAGTGGGCGGTCGGGGAACGGTGAAGGGATGACGATGAGCACTGCCCACGCGGCAGCCACAGGTGACGAGCACTCCGCCCCTCCGATCAGCACAGTCGCGGGGACTGGGGTCGCGGGGTTCAAAGGGGACAACGAGCCTGCCGTTTCGGCTCAGTTGAACCGTCCGTACGGGATCGCGGTGGACAGCACCGGCACCCTCTACTTCTCCGACTTCTACAATCACCGGGTCCGGAAGATCACGACTGACGGGAAGGTCGGCACGGTCGCGGGGACCGGGGCTGCGGGCTTCAGCGGGGACAATGGCCCTGCCGTCTCGGCCCAGCTGAACTACCCGCGTGCGGTGGCGGTCGACAGCGCAGGCACCGTCTACATCACCGATACCAACAACCACAGGGTCCGAAAGATCACGACCGATGGGAAGATCAGCACGGTCGCCGGCGCGGGCACTGCGGGCTTCAGCGGTGACGGCGGCCCCGCCACCGCCGCCCGGTTGCACACCCCGTTGGGGGTGGCAGTGGACAGCACCGGTGTCCTCCACATCATCGACCACGGCAACCACCGGATCCGAAAGATGACGGTCGATGGGAAGATCAGTACGGTCGCGGGGACCGGGTCCGGGGGCTTCGCGGGAGACGGCGGTCCAGCGGTTTCAGCCCAGCTGAACGGCCCGCACGCAGTGGTGGTGGATGGCGCGGGCGACCTCTACATCGCCGATTACAGCAATCACCGGGTCCGGAAGATCACGGCCGATGGGAAGATCAGCACGGTCGCTGGCACGGGCACTGCGGGCTTCAGCGGTGACGACGGCCCGGCAGCCTCAGCCCAGCTGAACGGTCCGGTAGGAATGGTGGTGGACAGCACCGGCATCCTCTACATCGCCGAGTACAGCAATCACCGGGTCCGGAAGATCACGGCGGACGGGAAGATCAGCACGGTCGCTGGCACGGGCAC
The DNA here is from genome assembly GCF_040654775.1 of Streptomyces sp. NPDC050636. Taxonomy (NCBI): domain Bacteria; kingdom Bacillati; phylum Actinomycetota; class Actinomycetes; order Kitasatosporales; family Streptomycetaceae; genus Streptomyces; species Streptomyces sp. NPDC050636. Next base: position 17,500 of record NZ_JBFAIP010000098.1, on the reverse strand, counting down.
TGCGGGCTTCAGCGGTGACGACGGCCCGGCAGCCTCAGCCCAGCTGAAGAACCCGTTCGGGCTCGCTGTGGACTGCGTCGACACCCTCTACATCGCCGACCACCTCAACCACCGGGTTCGGAAGATCGCGTCGGCGAGGCTGGCCGGGCTGCCCGATTCGGGCACGGTGGTTTCTTGGGCCAATGTCCGGAGCAGGCTGCGGATGGCGGTCCAGCGTGAATCCACCCAGGACGGGGCCGAGATCCACCAGTCCCTCGCCGTCCCCAGGGATCACCAGCGGTGGCGGCTGGTCGCGGCGGGCCAGGACAATGGCGACGTCCTGTACAGGATCGAGAACGTGCGCAGCGGCAAGGTCCTGGAGGTCGTCGGGGCGGGGGTGGCGGCCGGAGCGGTGGTCGCGCAGCGCGCCTACGAGGGTGCTGACGCACGCCATCAGCAGTGGAGACTGATCCCGGTGGGCTCGGTGACCGGCACCCCGCGGGTGTACGAGATCGCGAATCGGAACAGCGGTCTGCTCCTCCGCGTCGACACCAACGCCCGCACGGTGATCAAACAGCACGGGGCGGAGGGCGACCACCGCGAACGGCAGTGGCAGCTGCTCCCCGTGTGACACACGAACGAGGGGTCAGGGGCGGTGCTCGCCCCTGACCCCTCGGAACTCGGACACTACTCGGATCGGTCCGGCTTCTCGGCGCTCGCCTTGGGGGCCTTGGGCTCCTTGGCCTCGGCAGCTTGCGCCTTGGGCTTCATGCACTCGTCCTTCGTCGGCATGTCCTTCAGGCCCTCGGGCTTCTTAAGGTCGCTGTGCTTCGTCACCGTCTCACTCGACTTCTCCATGCCGGCCGCCGCCGCCGTGGATACCGAGCTTGGCTCCTGGGCGTACTGGGTCTGCGCATCGGCCGATGCCTGGGTGTTGCGGATGAAGGCGCCGAGGAAACCCAAGACGACCCGCGCTTCGGGTGACTGCTCCTGCACGATCTTCGCCCGGGAGGAAGCCCCGTGGATCGCGCTGGTGTACAGGCTCGTGGTCGTGTCGTCGTAGGTGTAGTCGTCGGCGTCCTCGAAGTCGACGCCTTCTCCCGGCTGCGGCTTGTCGCGGTCGGTGGTCACCGAGAAGAGCCCCGCGCCCTTGCTCGCGAAGCCGAAGATGTTGTCGAACACCATGGTTGTCACCCCTGGTCGTCGTCGTGGCGGTGCCGCCCGCCCGGTCAAGGCTGCTTGTACAGCCCTCTCTGGCTGTCGGTCAGGCTCTCGCCGTCGAACATCGTGTGGTGGACCTCCAGGGCGGAGACGACCTCGGCCAGTCCCTTCATGCGAAAGCCGCCGCCTGCCAGGTCGATGTCGCTGATGTCGCGGGCGACCAGCCGGTCGAGGCCGGGATAGTCCCCGCGCTGCGGGGGAGACAGGACCGCCACCGGCACCTTGTACTGCACCGCGAGCAGCCCGGAGAAGGTCACCGGGATCTCGTACGTGTACTGCTTGCGGGTACGGCGCTGCGTGACGAGGGTCTCCACGCGGGAGCCTGCCGGGACCTTGCCGGAGATCTGCGATTTCGAGGCCCAGCCGGTGGTCAGGGAGCCGCCGACGGAGGCCGCGATGCCCTGCGCCAGCGAAGCGTTGAGTCCCGCCGTGCCGGAGGCGCTGCCCGTGGTCGTGAACGCAGTCGAGCCTGCCACCGAGCCCGACGCAGAGTTCGTCACCCCGTTGGTCACGCCCATGTCGACGGCGTTCGCGTTGTCCACCCCCACGCTGTCCTTGCTGTTCTTGTTGGTCACCGTGTTCGCGTTCTTGTTCGTCATCTCATTCTTCAGCTGCGTCTGAAGCTGCGCCTGGAGGTTCAGACCGAGCTGCAGCTGAAGCTGCAGCTGAAGCTGCGCGCTGACGCTGCCGCCGAAGGTGAGCTTGGAGTCCCCCGTGAGTGACCATGTGGCCCCGTTCGACACGGTGAAATCGACCGAGTCGGTGAAGGTCATCTCAGACTTACTGCGGTTGACGTAGGTGCGCGAGGAGAACGTGTCGGGCGGGGGCTGGCTGATGTTGCGCCGCTCCTCGATCAGCGGCTCCCCGAGGTTCATGTAGGCGAGCCAGCCCAGCTGGTACGCGGATCCGGGGAAATCGCCGAAGCTCGACTTGTTCAGGGAGAACCCGACGGGCTTGTGCCGCACACCGTAGTCGTCGACGTAGACCAGGTTGGGGTGGTCCAGGATGGACTGCCAGGTCTGCTCGATGTTGAGTTCCCGCAGGTTCTTCTTCGTCAGTGGCTGGCGCTTGGCCCGTTCCAGGTTGTACGCGTTGGAAGGCATTTCCCGTCCTCAACTGATTCTGGTCGAACCGCGCTCGGCAAAATGGAAACAGACATCTGCGCGCGTTCCGAAAATCGAAGTTATCACGGGCCCCATTCCGGCACCCGCCCCAGCGGCGGGCTCAACGCCGACGACAGTAGAAATTCAGCCACCGCCACTCCACCCCCAACAGCCTCGAATCTCGAATTGCACCCCTAAAAGATCTGCACCCGTAAAGGTTTGGCGGCTGCTCTCAACTTGCGTGAGGTGGCGGCAGCTTGCGGCACTGTCGAACAATCGGTCGACGGATTTCCGATAGTCCTGCCTGCGAGTGCTGTGGCCTCGGATGTTGCCGAAAGTGAGGGTATTCGTTTCGGCCATCCATTTGTTTTAGGTCGTTTCGATTGAGGGTGTGGGCTTTCGGTAATGCTGCGTGATAGACCACTGCATTGAGAGTCCGACGCGTTGTTCTCTACATTCGAACAGGTGAGGTTTCCGCGATGTACACCCAAGAACGCACGACGATGGCGAATTTGGTGGTCGGCGGCCCGGTGGCGGTGAACAGTTATGACAACGCGATCGTGGCAGCGCTGGTCGAGAATCGACCGGTCATGCTCGTTCACGCCTTCAACGGCGGCTACCTGCGGCCGACCGAGCTGAAGGAGGAGAGCCACGACAAGGGGGTCAAGCTGGCCACCGCGCTCGATCCGGCCACCAAGGAGGCGCAGGGCCACCTTTGGTACATCACCCCCGCCGGCTTCTTCGGGCAGCGACCGCTGTACTTCATCGAGAGCGCCGCGGGCCAGGTGTCGCCCAAACCCGCTGGTGCAGGCGACGCCGACGCCGGGCGCGGTGACGATGGCGCGCCCAAGCCGCAGCGCAGGCGCATCGCCGTCCACCAGGAGGCCCCCAAGAGCACGGCCGACACCGTCCAGGTCGGCCTCCCCGACAAGGTGGGCGACAAGTGGCGTGGGAAGAACGGCGCGCCCGAGGACACCCAGCTCTGGGTCGTCACGGTGACGCCGTGGGGCGGGATCACCTTCGTGCCGATCACCCATCCCGACGCCATCCTCGGGTTCAAGGACCATGCGGTGACGGCCGACAGCGAGGTGCGTCTCACCTACAACTGGGGCGGGGACTTCACCGGGACGGTCATCAACACGTTCTACCCGCGGCTGCCCAGCGAGTGGAACGTCCCGTATCACCACGTCTTCACGTGATCCGCGGCCACCGCCGCGCCACACCCGTCCCGAGCCAACGCCCGCACCGCCTGGAAGAGGCACCACGATGCCCGTGCCCACGGAAGAACTGAAGCTGGAGATCGTCAACGCCGCCACAGGGAAGACGCTCGGCGTCAAGGCCGCGCCGAGCGCGGACGGGGCGCTCGTCGTCCGCGACTTCCCCGATGGCGGCCCGAGCCCGGAGCAGTGGCAGCTCACCCCCGCGCAGGCCGCGCAAGGTGGGCAAGCACAAGACGAACAGGCATATGTGATCCGCAACGCGGTCAGCGGCAAGGTGCTCGACAACCCCGCCGCCGCGGACCGCGGCGTCCGCCAGTGGAACGCCGCCGCCGGCAAGAAGGGCCAGCAGTGGCACGTCGTCCCCGTTGAGGGCGAAGCGGGCCTCTACTTAATCGAGGGCGCGACCGATGGCGCCGTTCTCGACCTCGCCGACCCCGGCGAGGACGACACCCGGATCGTCCTGCGAGAGTACGACGACAGCGCGGAGAGCCAGCGGTGGCGCTTCGTCCCGGCCGAGCCCGAGCGCACCAGCGACCCCGTGCTGCGCTGGGCACCACTGAGCCACTGGAACGGCCGCCAATCCTGGCGGCTGGCCCGCTCGACCGCGCTGCGGCCGGCACCCGACGCGACGCCCTCCTTCAGCAACATGCTGCTGGTCCTCGAACAGTTCGGGAGCGACCAGGACGCCGGCGGGTGGAAGAGCGACGGGGCCAACCGCTCTTGCAGCGGGCAACCGGGCTGGTGGGCCGGGCCCGGTGCGCGGTTCCTCGCCGACACCACGGGAACAGGGCAGGCGGACATCGTAGGGCTCAAACCACCGAAGGGGGCTGTGACGTCGTCCAGCAGAGGCGACGGGACGTTCGACGACGACGAGCGTGCCCTGCACCAAGGCGCGCCCTCCCCGAGTCCCGCAGACCTGTGGACCCTCGTGGACACGACGGGCGACGGCAGGCCCGACGTCGTCGTACTTGCCGCTGACGGTGTCCGGGTGTCCCCCCAGGACGAGGCCGGGACATTCGCGCCCGCGGGCGGCGAGCCGGTCCTCAAGGCGTTCGGACACGGCCAGCAGGCCGGCGGGTGGCTTGCCGACAAGCACCCCCGCTTCCTCGTCGACACCACCGGTGACGGCAGGCTCGACCTCGTCGGCTGCCACGACGACGGCGTCTGGGTGTCACTCCAGGACGAGGAAGGAAAGTTCGCACCGATCGCCGACGAACCCGTTCTCCGGGCGTTCGGCCACGACGAGAAGGCGGGTGGTTGGCTTGTCGACAAGCATCCCCGCTTCCTCGTCGACACCACCGGTGACGGCAGGCTCGACCTCGTCGGCTGCCACGACGACGGCGTCTGGGTGTCACTCCAGGACGAGGACGGGACGTTCGCCGACCCTTTGTACGTCCTCGACGACTTCGGGGTCGACCAGGGGTGGAGCTCGGTCGATGAGCACCCCCGGTTCCTGGTCAGGACCACCGGTGACGGAGCACTGGACATCGTCGGGTTCGGCCCGCAGGGCGTCGTCGTCTCACGCGGGCGCGGCGACGGCACGTTCGAGCCCCCGAAGCTCGTCCTGAACGACTTCGGGCTCGCCCAGGGGTGGACGAGTGGGAAGCACCTCCGCTTCCTCGCCGACGTCACCGGCGACGGCAATCCGGACATCGTCGGCTTCGGCGACGAGGGGGTCTGGGTGTCGCACAGCCGCGGCGGCGGCCAGTTCGAGCAGGCTCAGCTGGTGTGCCACGGGTTCGGGTACAACGAGGACGCAGGCGGCTGGCGGGTCGACCGCCACCCCCGCTTCCTCGCCGACGTCACCGGTGACGGGCGCGTCGACATCGTCGGCTTCGGCGGCCCGGGGGTGTACGTGGCCCGAAACCTCTTCCGCCGCTTCAGGACCCGATAACGCTCGGAGGGCCTCCACAGCCGTCGGGGGGCCTTCACAGCCGCATCACGTCGACTCGTCATCGGTGTGCCGGAACCTGTCTCCCCGACCTGACATGTGGCCTCGCACGCCTTCGCCTGCGAGGCCGCACGTCGAGCAACCGCAGTAACGCCGGGGCATGCAACGCTTCCTTGGCTGCGGCTACCGTTTCTGCACGCATCGCTGCCGGGCCGTCAGCTCGTCGAGTTCCTCCTCGGCTTCGCCGAGAGCGGTCTGGGCTTCCCGCCAGCGCTGACGCACACCTGCTCGTCTGGCAAGGCCGCGTTCACCGCTGACTTCAGGGTATTCAACTTGCGCGCCGACTCCGCGGAACGTCGACTCCACGGTCTGCCGGGCCCACCAGAGCGAGTACGGCGACCACGTCGACGGCCCGTCCGAGGATGCCCTGTTCATGCTCATCACGATCTGAACGACGCGGACAACACCTTCGCCGTCATCCGGCCAGACGAGGACGAACCCGTCTGGTTCGCCTCCGTTGCCGTGCTGGACGAGGGCGGCTATGAGGTGGTCCAGCGCGGCACCAACCGCCGCGAACACGACGTCAGCGTTGAGACCGCTATCGGCCACATCGCGGGCGACTTCACCAAATGCCTTGCCGCCCGCGCTTCCTGAAACACGCCCTGGACCAGTGGGGCCGGGCGAGTGGGTTTTTGGGCCGGACGAGGAGGTCGAAGGCGCCGGTCTAAGGCACCCGGTTGGGCACGTGGCCCAGGTCGACCGGCGCCGGGGCGGGACCGGTCGGGCCGTGCAGCGGTGCGAGCAGGGCGGGGAGCTGTGGCGGCCAGAGAGGGTCGGCGGAGTCGGCCAGCTCTGCCGGGCTCCACCAGCGCCAGTGCAAGATCTTGTCGTCGGCATGCGCGGCCGCCACGCCGTCGGTGGGTTCCCGGCGCGGCCCGTAGGTGAGGTAGATGTGCTCGTGCTGGCGTACGGGCACGCCGATGGGGGTCCCCCCTGTTCGAGCGGAGCCGAGAGCTTGGGGGATGGTGAAGTCGTGCTCCCAGGTGCACAGCAGCGGACCCGGCTCAAGGTCGGTCCAGCCGGTCTCCTCGCGCAGTTCACGCCGTGCCCCCGCACGCGGCGTCTCCCCGGGTTCCAGGCCGCCGCCGGGCATCGCCCAATGGACGCCGACCTCTTCGTTGTCGTACCGGAAGAGGAAGACCGCGCCGTCGGAATCGAGCACGGCAATGCGCGCTGCCTGCCGAGGAATTCGCATGGGGGCAGCGTACGCCGCTTCCTCCGGCACGGCGGCGGCAGGCCGCCAGGCTCGATTGTCAGACCCGCAAGGCAGGATGGAGGGGTGAGCGATCAGCAGGACGCGATCGCCAGGGACACGGGGGAGATGCCATGACTGAGACGATCGCGGAGCTGGCGGGCCGGCTGATCGGGTCGGACGCCGGTGGCTGGACGCAGGACGGGGCGCGGGCGCTGGTCGCCGGGCTCGGCTGGAGCTGGACGGAGACCGCCGCCGGGCCGGTCATCGGCACCGGCCGGTCCACGGGCGATGCACGGCTGCGCCCGGTCAGGGAGTGGGAGGAGCGGTATGCCGATGGCGAGGCATACCTCGAACTGGCAGTGCCGGTACAGCCTGCCGAGCCGGACGCGGCCTCCCAGGCAGCCGCCTTCCGAGCGGTGAAGGACGAGCTGACCGCGGCGCTCGGCGAGGCGTCGATCATGGGCGTCTATGGCGACCTGGGACCGTTCTTCGACTCCGGGCCGCTGTGGGGGACGCCCTTCCTGCGCTGGCGCGGTAAGCCGGACACCCTCGAACTGCGGGCCGGGAAGACCGGTCCCGAGCTGATCCTTCAGCCCACCGACCCGGTGGAGAACTGCTTCTGGCGTCAGGGAATCGGCGAGGAGAATTCGATCACCGGATTCTTCGGCAGCCGGAACGACCCGTCGAACGGCGGCCTGGGCTTTCCGGGCGGCTGGTCGGCACGGAGTTGGGAGACGGTGACCAATGCGCTCGCCGACTTCCTGGGCACACTCCCGGCCGACACAACCGCCCTCGGCACGTCGATCTCGATGCCGGTCTACGGGGAACTGCCGGACGGCGACTCCCCGATCCTGTTCGATGTGACCTGCCGGGACCGGCTGTTGCTGGGCTGCTTCGCATCGGACGACGCCGACCCGGCCGCCCTCGGGTGGGGCACCGTGGCCGAGCACCCCGAGACCCGTCGGGTGTGGCCGGACGACGACGACCCGAAGTGGCGCATCGATGCGGGCGGCCCCGGTGAGCCGTCAGGCAGGGCGCTGGCCGAGACGATCGTGGCCACCGCACGCGCGATGGGAGTGCGCACGCCCGCAGACCTGATAGTGGGCGGTGAGGCCGAGTGGATAGGCGCGTACCGGGTCAGGTTCTACGGACTGGGCCTGGCGACCGGCTGATCACGCGGTACCGGGCGCACCCTGCCGGGGCTGCACACCCTGCATGGGCACGCCCTGCCTGAGCACGTCCTGAGCACGCCCTCCCACCGGACGGTCCTAGGCGCTGAGCCGGAGATAGTCCCACGGGTCGTGTGCGTTGAGGACCGTGATCCGTTCCCCGGCCGTGTCGCCCGCCGCCGCGACGTCCCGCAGCCGTTCCTGGTTGGCGATCCGCAGTTTCTCGTCCACCTGGGCGCTTAGCTGGACGACGTCCAGCAGCGGGTGCGAGTGCGGCGCGTCGACGGCGATCTCCCGGTGGTAGAAGTACGCATCCCCGGCGTGCAGCAGCCAGTGGTCGCCGTCCCGGACCGCGATGCCGGCGTGCCCGGCGCTGTGGCCGCCGAGCGGCACGATGCGGAAGTCGCCGTGTACGCCGGTGAGTTGGCGTACACCGGCGAAGCCGCCCCACTCCTCGCTCGCGCCGCCCGGTTCATATGTCTCCCAGCGGGGGCCGTGTGCCCAGTGCGCCGGGCGATAGCGGCGGCTGGGTGCCTCCGCCAGCGCGGCCCGCAGCTCGGCTTCCATGACATGCACCCGTGCCTCGGGGAAGTCCGGCAGCCCGCCGCAGTGGTCCACGTCCAGGTGGGTCAGCGCGATATGCCGTACGTCAGCGGCCGCGTAGCCCAGCCGCTCGATCTGCCGCAGGGCCGTCTCGGCAGGCCGGAGTCGGGGCTGGGCAAGCTCCATCCACTCCGGGGCGAGGGAGTCCTCCGGACGGCGCACATCGTCCGTGCCGAGACCGGTCTCGATCAGCACCAGCCCGTCCCGGTCCGTCTCCACCAGCAGGCAGTGGCAGACGGCGTTCAGTGGCGGCGGCCCGTCGTAGGTGGCCTCGATCGTCATCAGGGAACCGCAGTTGAGGTGGTGCACCGTGGTCGGGCGGCGCACCGACTCGACCTGGTTTGTGGAACCTGTCGGGCTCATATCGCTAGTTCGCTCCCTGTGCGGCGATCGCGCCGATGCGGCGGGCGACCGAATGGACAACGGTGGCATCGCGGCGCACCCGTGCCAGCAGCAGCGCCCCTTGCAGCGAGGACATCGCCAGATCGGCCAGCTCCTGGGCCTCCTGCTCGGCCATGCCCCATCCGCGCAGCTGCTCGACCAGCCCCGACAACCAGAGCTGGTACGTCCCTTGGCAGGCGTCGTGGATCGGGCCGGCGTCCCCGGCCTCCTCTAGTGCGACGGTCGCGACCGGGCAGCCGTCCCGGTAGTCGGAGTCCTCCAGCCCTTGGGCCCACAGCGCGCCGAGGGCGGTGATCGCGTCGGCCGGACCGGAGGCCGCGGCCAGCGCCGCGGCCATCCGCTCGCCCATCTCGGTGCCGGCCAGCGTCACCGCCTCCGCGGCCAACTGCTCCTTCCCCTGCGGGAAGTGGAAATACAGCGAGCCCTTGGGGGCGCCGCTTTCCGCCAGTACTTGAGTGAGGCCCGTCGCGCCATAGCCCTGCCGCTGAAAGAGATCGGCGGCGGTGCGCAGGATCCGGGCGCGGGTGTCTCCGCGTGATTGCGCCATACCCCGGACTCTAGACCGACCGGTCTAGAGAGGTCAAGGTGTAGAGGCTGCGGCCCGACAGTCCGTCAGTGCTCGCCCGGCCAGTCGAGGAGGAGGCGTTGGGCGCGCGGGAGTGAGGCGACGACGAGGTCGTAGGAGTCCTCGATCATGTCGAGGATCAGCCGGTCCGGGAGGTCGCCGTCCAGGGAAACGGTGTTCCAGTGCCGCTTGTTGAGGTGGTAGCCGGGCACCACCTCCGGGTGCGCCGCACGCAGCCGCTCCGCCAGCTCGGGGTCGCACTTGAGGCTGACGGTGAGCGGTACCGCCTCCAGTGTCGTCAGCGCGAAGATCTTGCCGCCGACCTTGAAGGTCGACACGTCCGGGTGCCGGGGGAAGGGGAATTCCTCGGTCGCGCCATTGAACTCCAGGCAGGCGGACCGCAGGGCGTTCGCGTCGATCATTGCCACATTATGGCGCGCACGCGCCGTGACCTGACTACTCGTCATATGGCTGACTGGGGTATCCGGACGGCCGGGACAGCCGGGATGGCTGGGATGGTCGGGTGACCGGGATGGCCGGATGCCCGGGATAGTTGACGATCCGTTGAGGGCTCGACGGCGGGGAAGCGCCGCCGGCGGTCACGGGGACGACCTGCCTGCCGTACGCCGCATACAGACCCGCGGCCACCGGTCCAGCCCCAGTGCCGCCTCCCGGGCGCGGATGGCCCGCAGCCCGGGGGTGAGTTCCGCGTCAGCGAGTACCCGGAAGCCGATCCGGGTGTAGTACGGCGCGTTCCACGGCACCTCGGCGAAGGTGGTCAGCGTCAGCGCACCCGGCCCGCTGTCCCTCTCCCATTGCTTTGAGGGTGTGGGAGGTACCTCCATCGCCCGGTCGATGAGGGCCCGGCCGATGCCGTGGTGGGCATGGTCGGGATGTACCGAAACCTGCTCGACATGGGTGCACCCGTCGACCGGCTCCCACAGCAGGTACGCGACCGGCTGCCCGGCGCCGCCCTCCCCGCAGCCCCGCTCGTCGTACGCGGCCAGTGCCCGTCCCGCTCGCTGATACCTCGTCAACTCCGTGACCGAGGGCGGCTCGTCGTCCGCGATCGCCGCCATCCCGAGGGCGCGGAACGGCTCTCCGGCGGCCCGCTCGATGTCGCGCAGCAGGGGCAGTTCGGCGAGGGACGGGGTTCGGATGATCATTCGGCCAGTGTCGCCGGTTCCGCCGGTTCCGGCGACCGGGTTTCGACGGCGGCCGTGACGTCCTGGCGCAGCGATCCGCGATAGCGGCCGGCCGCCGGTCCTCCCACCGCCCGCGTCACCGCTTCTGCGCGCCGTACTTGATCAGTTCGTCGGCGGGGTCGTTGACCGGCTGCGGGGTGCCGGTGAGGTCCATGACGAACAGCGGTATGTGCAGCTCGTCGGCGCGGGAGCGGGCGTCGCGGGCGTAGCCGGCGAGGGAGAAGAACACCGCGATGGCGGATTCGTTCAGGCCGTTGAGCCAGACGCATTCGATCTCGCGGAGTTTGGTGGACCGGGTGGTGGGATCGACCTGGGCCACCACCCCGGTGCCGCGCAGATCCACGCCGGAGGCGGTCCGCTCCTGGGTCCGTGCGACGTCGGTGTAGCCCAGCCACTTCAGATACTGGGCGGCGGCGGTGACACAGTCGCGGGCCGTACGGATGGTGACCGGGCGGAACGCCGGCCGCAGCACGGTGTGCGGCGCGCCGGGCGCCGGGCGGGGTGTGGACTTGCCGCGCATACCGAGGGCCGGGAAGCCCGGTGGTGGTGAGGTGGGCGCGGGGACGACGGGGACGCGGACGACCGTGCCGCACGCGCAGCCGGACTCCGGCGCCGGCCACTCGTCCTGGCGCCCGCAGACTTCGCAGCGCACCGCCACCCAGGAGGCCTGCCAGGTGCGGTGCACTATCTCGACGGGCACCCCGCCGCGCAGTACGGGCATGGTCAGCGGGGCCCCGCACGCGCACGGGAAGGTGGGCGGGGTGAAGGCGTTCTCGCGGCGGCACGTGGGGCACCGCACCGGCACGCTGTCGGCCATGGTCGGCTCCTGGCAGTAGGTCGGCAGAGGCAGACAGGACGGCACTGCTGCTGCCGTCCATGGTCCCTCCAAAACCTGGCGCCGGGGGCCGAATTGCGCCGCGAGCCGCAGGTCGGGCGTGAAAACCGGGGGAGCGCGGCGCATTTGGGGGCGCAGTGCGGCGCACGCGGGGAACACGAGCGGCGCACGCAGGACCGCCGGGGCGCGGGCCATGACGCACGCAGGGCCCGGAACTCCGTGACCGTACGGATTCCGGGCCCTGCGTGAGTGGGTCCCGTCCGGCAGCGCGAGAGATGGGCGCGACGGGACATCGCGCCACCGGACGGAGCAGGTGGAGAGGGGTGGGAACGGCAGGAGGCGGGCTCCGCGGCGGGGGAGAGGCTCGCCCTTCCCTATCGGGCGAGCACGCCACCGCACTGGTATCTCCCCGGATGCCGCGGAGCTCCGCACAACCTCTCCGTACCGGCCGACCACCCCTCAACGGGCCGGCCGGTACGGATGCGCAAGGGAACCGACCTCCCGTCAGTCCTCGCGCAGCTCGCGGACCCTGGCCTCGACGCGCTTGCCGTAGTCCTGGTCGGCGGCGTGGAAGTGGGCGAGGTTCTTCTCGATCACATCGTCGCGGCCGACCTGGGAGAGACCGCCGGCGATGTTGTCGACCAGACGCTTCTTCTCGTCCTCCGACATCAGCCGGAAGAGCTCACCGGCCTGGAAGAAGTCGTCGTCCTTGGAGTGCGCCGGGGCCTCGTGCGTGCCGACGAAGCCGGCGACGGCGAGCGGGGCGGAGAGTGCCTCGTTCGTCTGCACCGGGCCGCTGTACGAGTTGGGCTCGTAGTTCTTGGCATGCCGGTCGTAGCCGTTGGCGGCCATCAGGCCGTCGCGGCCGTAGTTGTTGGCCTTGGTCGCCTTGGGGGCGTTCACCGGCAGCTGGGTGTGGTTGACGCCCAGGCGGTAGCGGTGTGCGTCGGCGTAGGCGAACAGTCGACCCTGGAGCATCTTGTCCGGGGACGGGCCGATGCCGGGCACGAAGTTGTTCGGCGAGAAGGCCGACTGCTCGACCTCGGCGAAGACGTTGTCCGGGTTGCGGTCCAGGACCAGCCGGCCGACGCGCTGCAGCGGGTAGTCGCTGTGCGGCCACACCTTCGTCAGGTCGAACGGGTTGAAGCGGTAGTCCGCCGCCTCGGCCGCCGGCATGATCTGCACGTAGAGGGTCCACGAGGGGTAGACGCCCCGCTCGATGGACTGCAGCAGGTCGGTCTGGTGGCTGTTGGGGTCCTTGCCCGCCAGCTCGGCGCCCTGCTCGCTGCTCAGGGAGCGGATGCCCTGGTTGGTCTTGAAGTGGTACTTGACGAAGAAGGCCTCGCCCTCGGCGTTCGTCCACTGGTAGGTGTGCGAGCCGTAGCCGTTCATGTGGCGGTAGGAGGCCGGGATGCCGCGGTCGCCCATGAGCCAGGTGATCTGGTGGGTGGCCTCGGGGGCGTGCGCCCAGAAGTCCCAGACGTTGTCCGGCTCCTGCTTGCCCGTGAAGGGGTCGCGCTTCTGCGAGTGGATGAAGTCGGGGAACTTGATCGGGTCCTTGATGAAGAACACCGGGGTGTTGTTGCCGACGAGGTCGTAGTTGCCCTCTTCGGTGTAGAACTTGAGGGCGAAGCCGCGCGGGTCGCGGGCCGCGTCCGGGCCGCCGAGGTTGTCGGCGACGGTCGAGAAGCGGATGAACGTCTCGGTCCGCTTGCCGACGGTGCTCAGGAAGTCGGCGCGGGTGAAACCGGTGACGTCGTCGGTCACCTCGAAGTAGCCGTATGCGCCGGAGCCACGGGCGTGCACGACGCGCTCCGGGATGCGCTCGCGGTTGAAGCGCGCGAGCTTCTCCAGCAGGTGCTGGTCCTGGAGGATGATCGGGCCGCCGACGCCGGCGGTGGCGGAGTTCTGGTTGTCGGCGACGGGGGCGCCTGCCTCCGTAGTGAGAGTGCGCGCCGTCAGCGTGGGCTTCGACATGGTGACCTTCCGTACGAGAGCGCGGAAGTTGGCTTCCGCATGTCGGAGCGTAAGAACAGCTCCGACCAAACGTCAACAGTTTGTTGAAACAATCCTGGGTTGCTGGGGGTGGTGTTCCGGACGGCGACCGCGCCTGGGCGCGACAGGACAAGTGTCAGCGCAGCCGCCGCCCGGAAACTCGGGGGTCGGGACGTAGGGGAGCCCTACGTCCCACGGGCGGATCCGCGCCCGGGGTCGACCACCGGGCCGCCGGGAGCGCGTACCCCACGCCCGGTCCGGACCTCTACGAGGACCGGCCGCCGCGTGGAGACGGCTTCCCTGCGGGCCCACTCGACCGCCGAGCGGAGTTCCGCCGGATCGGCGACGCCACGGCCTGCGCAGCCGTACGCCGCCGCGAGCCGCACGGGGTCCGTGCGGAACTCGTCGGCATGGATCTCGGTGAGCATGATCAGTACGAACGGCACGTCGTACCGCGCCGCGGTCGCCAGATCCTCGGCCAGGAACGGAAAGCCCTGGCCGTCGATGACCACGACGACCTCCGCAGCCCGCTCACCCCGGGAGTCCAGGGCCTTTCTGACGCCGATCGCGGCCGGCAGCTCCCAGCCCGGAGGGCCGTTGCGGCCGTGGATCCGGTGCCGGCGCGGGTCTGCCGAGTCGGCGGGACACGCGCCCGCCGAGCCGCTGACGACGTATGTGCCGGTGGCCGTCTGCGTACCGAGGATCTCGGTGAGCTCCGCCAGGACCCAAGGGGCCGGGACGCGGAGGCCGCCGAGGTCCGCGTGGCCCGCCACGGCCTGCGGTCGTACGCACCCGGCCCGCGGGGACCAGACGTCGGCCCCGGAGCCCTGCGCGATCTCCGCCGCGGCCACATCGTCCGGCACGTCGATCAGTACCGGCCCCGGGCGCCCCTCCCGCGCGATCCGGAACGCCTCGCGAAAGGCACCCGGTATCCGCGCCGGATCCTCGATCCGCTCGGCCCGTTTGGTGACCGGACCGGCGAGCCGGACGAGATCCGGCGGCCGGCCGGCTTCCTGGCGCAGCGAGCCGGACGCCCGGCGCGAGCCGCCGGACGCCGCCCGGCCGGTGATGCAGACCAGCGGGACGGCGTCCTGCCGTGCCGCGTACAGGCCGGTGACCAGCCGAGTGGCCCCCGGACCCGCGGCCACCGCGGCGACGCCGGCCGTCCCGCTGGTCCGGGCCCAGCCGTGTGCCATGTGGGCGGCGCCCTCCTCGTGGCGCACCGCCAGATGCTCGATGCCGCCGGCCTTCTCCATCGCCGTGTAGAGAGGGAGGAGAGCGGCACCGGGGCAGCCGAAGACGACATCCACGTCTTCGTCCCGCATGATCTGGACGGCCGCCGCTATGGCAGGCACGCGCTGCGCCGGCATGGCCTCAGCTTTCGGTGGTGTGTCCGGAGAGGCGTTCGACGCCGCGGAGGAGGGCGGAGTGGTCGAGGCTGCCGTCGCCTTGGGCGCGGAGGGAGGCGACGAGGTTGGCGACGACGGTGCCGACGGGGAGGGCGGCGCCGACGGTGCGGGCGGCGTCGGTGACGATGCCCATGTCCTTGTGGTGGAGGTCGATGCGGAAGCCGGGCTTGAAGTCGCGGTTTTTGAAGTTGTCCGTCTTGCGGGCCAGGACGGTGGAGCCGGCGAGGCCCCCGCCCAGGACGTCGAGGGCGGCGGCGAGGTCGACGCCGGACTTCTCCAGGAAGACGACGGCTTCGGCGCAGGCTTGGATGTTGATGGCGACGATGAGCTGGTTGGCGGCCTTGACGGTCTGGCCGGAGCCGTGCGGTCCGCACAGCACGATCGTCTTGCCGAGGGCTTCGAGGATGGGGCGGGCCGCGTCGAAGTCGGCCTGCTGGCCGCCGACCATGATGGACAGGACGGCTTCGATGGCGCCGGCCTCGCCGCCGGAGACGGGGGCGTCCAGGACCCGGATGCCCTTGTCGCCCGCGGCCTTGGCCAGGTCGATGGAGGTCTGGGGGGTGATCGAGGACATGTCGATCAGCAGTGCGCCGGTCTTGGCGTTGTCCAGGATGCCGTCGGGGCCGTAGGCGATGGCCTCGACCTGCGGGGAGGCCGGGACCATGGTGATGACCACGTCGGCGTCCTTGACGGCCTCGGCCAGGGAGGCGGCGGCGGTGCCGCCGGCTGCGGCCAGGCGGTCCAGCTTGTCCTGCTCCAGGGTGTAGCCGGACACCTGGTAGCCGGCCTTGATCAGGTTCTCGGCCATGGGGGAGCCCATGATGCCGAGACCGATCCATGCGATCTTGGGCAGATTGCTCATGAGAGGGTCCTCTTTCCAAACACGTTCAACAAGGGGGCGCTGTGTGCGGCTCAGGGCTGGGCGGCGCGCAGTGGGGCGGGCAGCCAGGCGAAGGCGCCTGTGCTGGGGCCGTCGCCGGGCTTGTATTCGAGGCCGATCCAGCCGTCGTAGCCGTTCTTCTTCAGTCGTCCCAGTAGTGCGGTGAAGTCCAGTGAGCCGGTGCCGGGGGCGCCTCGGCCGGGGTTGTCGGCGATCTGGACGTGCGCGGTCTTGGCGGTGTGGCGGTCGATGACCTCGTCCAGGTCCTCGCCGTTCATGGACAGGTGGTAGAGGTCCATCAGGAACCGGGCGTTGTCCAGCCCACTCGCCGCGTTGACCGCATCGACGATCTCGATGGCCTTGGGGGCGGAGACGATCGGGCAGTTGGGTGACTCGGGGGCGTTGAGCGCCTCGATCAGCAGCGTCCCGCCCACCTCACCCACGGCTCGGGCGGCGAAGGTGAGGTTCTCCAGCGCCAGCGCGTCCTGCTCGGCCTCGGTGGCACCCGCCACGCGGTTGCCGTAGAGCGCGTTGAAGGTGGTGCAGCCCAGCGACGTGGCGAACTCGATCGCCACCGGGACGTTGGCACGGAACTTGTCCGACTCCTCGCCCGGGACCGACAGCGCACCACGGTCCGGGCCCGGCAGCTGCCCCGCGTAGAAGTTCAGCCCCACCAGCTGTGTGCCCGCGTCGTTCAGGGCATCACGCAACGCATCCAGCTCGGAGACGTCCGGGACCGGGGCATCCACCCACGGCCACCACAGCTCCACCGCCGTGAAACCCGCCGCCCGCGCGGCCGCCGGCCGCTCCAGCAACGGAAGCTCGGTGAACAGGATCGACAGATTGACGTTGAAGCGTGTGTCCGTGAAACCCATGAGGCTGCCGGCCCCTCCTTCTCAATGGCTTCCGAATAGTGGAACTTACTTTCTGCGTAATGGAACTTTGCCTGGCGGGCTCTGAGGCTGTCAAGGGGGACCCCGGGCAATTTCTGGTGGCCGGGCCGAACCGCGCGTAGGTTGAACGGCGTGCGATTGAGAGTTGAGTTCACGACGGAGCCGTTCGACCTGGACGAGGCGCCGGCCCATGCGGTGGTGGCGCGGGACATCGTCACCGGCGCCGAGCTGGACGCCGTCGACGTGGGTCCGTTCGGCAATACGGCCGAGGGTGACGCGGACCGGGTGCTCGGTGCGGTGGCCGACCTGCTGCGCGAGTCCCTGGAGGCGGGTGCCACCCGGGTCTCCCTCCAGGTCAATGTGATCGCGGATGCCGCGGGGTCTGAGGGGAGAAGCTCGTGACGGAGCCCGCCGACCACCCCTTCGTCCAGGCGGTCAAGCCGCTGGTGGACGCGATGGGCGGACAGATGGTCGCGCCGGACCTGGCCCAGGGCGACGACGTCGTGCTGGCCTGGGAGGGGCACGACCGGGTGGCCGTACGGCTCCCGCACCTGTCGGACTCGCTCGACCACATCCTCGCCGAGCTCCAGCGCCGACACGGCATGCCGCTGGCGGAGCTGGACCGCAAGACCAAGCAGTCTGTCGTGCGGATTCTGGAGACCCGGGGGGCCTTCTCCGTGCGGCATGGCGTGGAGACGGTCGCCGGCGCCCTCGGCGTCAGCCGCTTCACCGTATACAACTACCTGAACCGGGAAAACGCCGCGAAGGGTACGAACGCGCAGGTGGAAGGCGTGCAGGTGGAAGGCGCGTAGGTGATCGGGTGCACCCGCCGGGCGGCTTTCCCGGCAGGCGGCCGGCCCCCTTCCGGGGCCGGC
>NZ_JBFAIP010000097.1:0-22733 GCF_040654775.1 Streptomyces sp. NPDC050636 | reverse complement strand
ACGAGATGTCTGGTGCTGTGTCTGGAGTTCTGTCGTGTGCTCTTCCGATCTGGTGGAATGAGGGCATCGGCGCCTGGACAGTGAGGACCGGCCTGCAGTGAGTCAGCTCCCCGCAGGCCGGACCCCAGCGCGCGGCAAGCGCGAGACCCCGGGAAGCGGTCCGGGGCAGATGAACTCCATCCCGCCACGGCGTGCCAACCATGGCGACTCGTCGGACAAACCCTAGTGCTCCTTGGGAGGATCAGGGGACGCTGCTGCTTTGAGTCGCGTTTGAACCACGTCATCGAGCGGATTTCCGGGTGCCTGGATGAGCACACGCGCAGGAATGGCCTCGATCTTCTGCCTCGGCGCCCCATCGGCGAATCTTGTACCCGATGTACCAGCCGCCATTGGCGCGTGCGTCGAGCCATCCCACACTGCCATCTGGAACGTCGATCTTCGCGTCCTGTTCGACCACGCTGGTCCACGTGTTGTTGGTCGTCTACTCGTTGTAGCTGAAGTTGAACTCTCCGCCCGAATCGTGACCAGGCACCTCAGCACCGGTCCAGCCTGCGAGACCACCGAACTGCCACCGTACTCCGACGCGCGGGTAGGACCGATACTCCTCTTCACCGGGGAAGTGCCTCCGACAGTGGCAGGAACAACGACCTCGATCATCCTCATTCGTGCTGGTTCGAGGCGCTTTTCGCCTACCCGATCTCCTGCCGGACACCGTGCTTCAGGAAAGCGCGAGGTGAGTGAAACCCCGTAACGGGACTTGCATCTCGTCGAGTGCAAAATCACCACCGGGTCTGCGATTGATCATGAAAATAGGGTTCCCTTGGGGCAGTGGAAGTCTGGCTGCGTTGTTCATTCTCTGTTGGTGGCCGATCCATTCCCATCTGGCACGTTGACGCCCTCAGAGCAAATTGACGGCCCCTCTGACCAAGGAGTCCACGCGATGAACCGACGCGTCATACTGGCGCTTGGCGCCACGCTCGCCCTGAGCGCGGCAGTCTCCGTCGCCACGGTGAGCACCGCCGAGGCGGACGACGAGACGCTGACCGTGATGAGCCTCAACACCTGGCATGGCGGCTCCCAGGTCCCGGACGGGGTCAACACGACCGTCCAGGAGATCGACGCCTCCGGCGCCGAGGTAGTCGCCCTGCAAGAGACCGACAAGGCCGTCACCAAACAGCTCGCCGAGAAGCTGGGATGGAAGCACTACACACAGAGCGGTTTGGACGTCGACATCATCAGCAGTCAGCCCATTGAGAAGGTCGACTCGTTGTCGGATCTGGCGGTGGCCGCGAAGATCAAGGGAATCTGGGTGTACTCGGTCCACCTGGGCTACACGAAGTACGGGCCGTACAACGCCTGCTTCGACAATGACAGCTATGAGACGATTTACGCGGACGAGGCCGAGCGCAAGGAGCAGGCCGAGGAGATCGTCAAGTGGGCCGGTTCCTCACCGGCGATCATCGCCGGTGATCTCAACACCCCGTCCCACAAGGACTGGACCGAGAAGACCAAGGGAAAGCACTGTAACTCGGTTGTGGAATGGCCCGCGACAAAGTCGTTCGCCAACGGCGGTTACTGGGACTCCTACCGTGAGGTCAACCCGGACGAAGCGGCTTCCTCCGGCGACACCTGGTCTCCGAAGTACGCCACCAACAGCGACTATGGCGACAGGCCCGAGCCCCAGGACCGCATTGACTTCATCCTGTACAAGGGCGGTTCGCTGGACGCCACCAGCTCGAAGGTCTACGGCGGTGACAAGGAGAACTGGCCGTCCGACCACCGGGCCGTGATCACCCAGTTCAAGCTCTGACGGAATCCGCCGTAAACCTTGATTGCTAATGAGCCCTCATCAGTTTGCTGACGGGGGCTCTGTGCGTGTGAGGTGCGGTCCTGGCAGCGGGCCCTGCGGCGGTGACGGAGTTCGAGGCCGGCCGGCTGGCCGCCGGGGGTGTTGGTGGCGAAGGCGGTGGCGTTCGTCCTCGGCCACGAGCGCCGTGTAGCCGAACTGGGTCGGGTGCTGGGGCTTGTCCTTGCGGATCGGCCGGGCATCGGGGTCGCCCAGTCCGTCTACACGACGCCAACCGAGGACGCCGCCACCATCCGCTTCCTGGAGTTCACCGAGGTCTGAGGCGAGAAGTATCCGGAGATCGTGCGGCTCTGGGAAACCGCCTGCGCCGAGTTCGTCCGTTCCTGCAGTTCGACACGTGCAGCAGGAAATGCCCTTCCTCGCGATCGCCCGCGAAACGGGGATCAACCGGAAGACCCTGGCCACACTCGCCGACGAATACGGCATCGCACGGCGCCCCCACAAGCCCCGCGGCACCCTGGACCGGGAATGGCTCCACGAGCAGTACGTCGTACGACGCTGCACGCTGACGGACATCGGCCGGGAGACAGGCATGAGCGGAACAACGGTGAGGGCCCGCGCCCGCGAATACGGTATTCCGACGCAGAACACCCGGCAGCCCCGTGCGCGAAGGTGGCTGGCGCAGGGCGAGGTGCGCTCGCCAAGATGCGCAGAGTTTCGAGGCGCGCTGCAGGTGGCTGTGGACCGGCTTGTTTGCTGTGTTCCGCACGTCGCGGGTGAGTCGTACCGTGGTTCGGCACGGCCGGTTCGGGTCTTGGCCGGCTCCTTCACCGAGTTGAAAGGCGGCAGTCCTATGGACGCTTCCTACGAGCCGACGGTGCAGCATGGTGAGGGCGAGGAGGCGGTGTGGCAGCGGCCTGACTACACGCTTGTGGAGGCAGCGCCGGAGGTATCGGGGCACAGCCTTACTGTCCGCTGAGTTCAGCGTGCCGCCTCGATGCCTCATGGCTGCTGGCGCGCCTGGCTGCGGCAGCGATGACTGCTGAGGAAGCTGGGGAGGCCTGGGAGCCCGTGTTGGCTCCCGCTGTTGTGCTCCGCCATGACCAGGTCTGCCGGCGGGATCTGCTGATCGTTCCCGAGCGTGTGGTGGTACTGAACCGTCAGGCCGGTGCAGTCCTGCGACTGTGCGACGGCACCCGCTCCGTCGCGGAGATCGTTGCCGAGCTCGCCTCGCGCTATCCGACGGCACCGGTGGCCTCGGACGTGCCGGACTTCCTCCACCGGATATGCCGCGAGGGATGGATTCGATGACGGACGAACCGGCCCCTACCGCACCGCCGCCGTGGTCGCTTGTGGCTGAGGTTACCCATGCGTGCCCGCTGCGCTGCCCCTACTGTTCCAACCCGCTGGAGCTGACGCGACGTTCGCGCGAGTTGGACACGGTGCAGTGGGTTCGGGTGATGGGGGAGGCCGCCGCCCTGGGAGTTGTCCACGCCCATCTGTCCGGCGGGGAGCCGCTGCTACGGCCGGACCTGGAGGCCATCACCGCCTCTGCCACGCGGGCGGGGCTATACACCCAGCTTGTCACCAGTGGCGTAGGGCTGACCGAAGAGCGGCTGGGGCAGCTGGTCGAGGCGGGCCTACGCAGCGTCCAGCTGTCGGTGCAGGACGCTACGCCGCGGGCCTCGGACCGGATCGCCGGCCGCCGTTCGTTCGCCCTGAAGGAGCAGGCTGCGGCTGCGGTGCGCGCGGCGGGATTGTTCCTGTGCCTCGATGTCGTCCTGCACCGGGAGAACCTGGACTCGCTCGGGGACATCGTGGAACTGGGGTTGAGCTGGGGCGTGGACAAGCTGGAATTGGCGAACGTTCAGTTCTACGGGTGGGCTTTGGCCAACCGCCGGGCCCTGCTGCCCTCCCGCGAGCAGCTGGCTCGGGCGCGGGAAGAGTTCGAGCGGTGGCGGGAGCAGCTGGCGGGGCGGGTAGAGCTCGTATGGGTGGTGCCGGACTACTTCGAGGGGGTGCCCAAGCCATGCATGGGCGGTTGGGGTGCGGTCTCGCTGACCGTGGCGCCGGACGGAACAGCGCTGCCCTGCCCAGCGGCATCCGTGCTGCCCGCCCTTGATCCCCCGAGCGTCAAGGACCACTCGCTGGCCTGGATCTGGGAGCACTCCGCGGCCTTCAACGCCTATCGGGGCACCTCCTGGATGAGCGAGCCGTGCCGCAGCTGTCCGCAGCGGGAGCAGGACTTTGGCGGCTGCCGCTGCCAGGCGTACGCCCTGACCGGGGACCCGGCACGCACGGACCCGGCGTGCCGCTGGGCGCCGGACCACCACCTCGTCCGCGAACTGGTCGAAACGGCCCCCGTACGGCCGGACGGCAACCACACGGCATGGATGCCCCGCACACCGGGCGGAAGAAGGCGGAGCGCCGGGGCCTTCGATGAAGGGTGAAGAAGCACACGAACGGCGCGGGGGCGTCCATGAGGTCACGCTCGACGCCGACGTGGACGACGCCGCGCAGGAACTCCGCAACGGCCTGATGACCCACCCCAGGACCCTTCCGACGCGCTTTGGATACGACGAGACCGGGTCCCGGCTCTTCGAAGAGATCATGGAGCTGCCCGAGTACTACCTCCCGGAGGCGGAAACGGCGCTGTTCAACCGCTACGGGCACGACATCATCCGCCATGCCGAGACCACCGCGCTCGTGGATCTGGGGGCGGGGAATGCACGCAAGGCCACACTGCTGCTGGAGGCCCTGGCCCACGAGCATCGGCTGAAGGCGTACACCGGCATCGACCTGTGCCCCCAGCCGTTACGGGAAGCCGCCCACCGTATCAAGCAGCGCTGGCCGGCAACCGAGGTGAGCGCGGTGTACGGCGACTTCGACGTCGGCCTGTCCTGGCTCAGCAGTCAGGGGGAGCGCCGGCTTCTGGCCCTGCTCGGCAGCACCTACGGAAATCTGTCCCGGCTCGAGCGGATCCGGATCCTCGACGGCGTACGACACTGCTGCGGACCCACCGACCGTCTGCTGCTGTGCATCGACCACCCCGGGCCAACCGAAGCCGTCGAAGCCGCCTACACGGCAGGCTACTGCGGCCCCCGCCCGGTCCGACGCCTCTTCGCACTCAACCGACTCACCCACCTCAACCGCCGCTACGGGGCCAACTTCGACCTCGATGCCTTCGAGCCCAGCGTCCGCTATTGCCCACAAACCGGAACCGTCACCGCCACGTTGCGCAGCACCCAGCACCCAGCGCCAAGACGTCATCTTCACCCGCCTCGGTTGGGGTGTGCGCTTCGCGGCCGGGGAACTCCTCGTACGCGAGACCATGCGCAAGTTCACCGTGCCGCACGTCGTAGCCGAACTCGCCGAGCACGGCCTGACCTACCTCCGGCACTGGACAGAGGAACGCTTCCCGTACTCAGCCATCCTCTTCCGGTGTTGATCCATGGATTCCCCAACGCCAGAGCGTCCAACTCAGGTGCCAGCTCCGGCGCTGTCGGCGTCCACCCGCATGTGCACCGCAGGGTACGGCTGTGCTACGTACGCTCTCCGCCTCTGCGCGCTCAGCCGCAGAGCTCCTCGATGGTGTTGTCGAAGTCCGGGACCGGGGTGCTGGAGGCACGGTGATGAGGCTCCTTGAATCTCCCCACCCGGTGCTCGGGGGTGGGGCAGACCTGCTCGCGGAGATTCCCCACCCACAGGCCGCCGACCTGGGCTCACGCCTCAGACGGACTTTGGCCAAGTACGCAGAGGCGACAGCGTCGGACGCGAAACTCCTTTTCGATGGCCGCTCCTCTGTGCGGCATGGCTGGCTGCATACCAGACGCCTTTGTCCCTTCAGCGCACGGCCACGCTGCAGGGCCCGCGTGGTGGTCGGGCAGGCTCCTCCCCTTTCGGGCTTGATCACATCCGGACTCATCGGCCGCGCCTTCCCAACACCCTTGCTGAACAGGCGAGATGGACACACATGAGGGGTTGTCCAGGAACGCTTGGTTTGGCTCACAGTTGTATCGGGTCAAGAGTCTCGGCGTCCATGATCAACTCATATCAGACCCATGCATGGGAGCGGAACGCTTTCCCGAGCGGCACTCAGCATGCACGCCGTGCCCCTCGTCCCTGTCTTCCGCTCCTCCCGCAACGACGCCGTTCACGGAACTGCGGCCAGAGCCGTGTTTTTCACGAAGCCTCATCAACGGTCCGCGTTCCCTCCGAGGCCGCTGGGACCAGGGTCTGGTGGCGCCGAATCGCCGTGTCGGAGCGGACTTGGGAGTCGGCTCAGCCGAGTTCGTCCTTGCCCTGCTTGTAGCTCTGCTCGATCCAGTTGCGGCGGCGTAGATCCGCACGACCTCGGCCAGGTCGGCGGGCGGGTAGGGACTGTTGGTGGCGCGTGGTGATCCGGGCCTGGGGAGGTCTGGGGCCAGGTACCCAGGTGCCTTTGTCGATCAGGGGGGTCGGGTCGGTCACCGACCGCATCCTGATCCGCCAGTTACGCGAGGTGCACCGGTTCCTCGGCCGCCCGATCGTACTGATCTGGGACGACCTCAGCAGCCACCGCAGCCGCCGGATGTACGCGTTCGCTGCCCTCAGCCACTGGCTCACCTTGGTCCATCTACCGCCTTACGTACCGGACCTCAACCTGGTCGAAGGCGGCTGGGCACACATCAAGAACGGGCCGCTGGCCAACCTCGGTGCCCGAACCCTCGACGAATTCCTCACCACCGCCCGCTGCGGCCTGCGGCACATCCAACATCACCCGGCCCTGGTCACCGGATTCCTTGCTGCTACCCGCCTGGACAGGGACCCACAACCGTCAACCCCATAAACAAAGGTCAGTAAGCCATGCACCGACTCCGCCCGGTACAGCAGTGGGCCGCCCCAGTGAAGTGGCGGCCCACGGGTTGATGCCTTCGGCGGTCAACCGCGAGCGGGCCACCTCCGGGATGACGGGGCGATGGACGCCAAGCTCGCTGGGGAAGAGAACCAGACGCCTGCCGAGCCTGCGCCGGCCACGGGTGCCATAGCTGCCCTGGAGGCCAGCATCCGCGCCGCGTGAGCCGGCCGGTCAGCGAACGGGGAATGAACGCCTCCGGGAATCAGAAGGTCTTACGGCAGTGGCCGACGGGCGCTGATGGTGCGGAGCACCTCGGCATACCGGTCGCTGATTGCCGCGACGAGTTGAATCGAAAGATCCTGGTTCGTCTCCTGGATGAAGTCCTGCATGCGGCTGCCATTGAGATCGAGCTTGCCGCTTGTGACTGAGGTCGCCAGCGTGACGAGTTTGATGCTGATGTTGTCCAAGGTCGGGGCCTGGCCCCGCCGACCCCTGAATTCGACCAGGGCGAAGGTTGTGGATTGGACCTGGGAATTCGTGCTGATGGGGTGGGTGTTGCCCGAGAACGAGTCTCCCTTGACGTCCGCGTTCATGGCGACTCTCACCGGCTGCAACGATACGTAGCAGCCCATTTTCATGTCGGCGCCAAACGATCCGTAGGTGCAATCGCCCAACCGTCCGAGGGACGACAGGCCGTACATGCTGCCAGCTGTGAAGTTTACCTTCACGTCCCTGTTGGTGATGCTGTTCGCTTTGACTTTGATGCTGAACGGAGCCATGACCATCGGATCGAGCTTCGCGTTGAGCACGCCACCGCGCATGTCGCCCATCACCGCGTCCATCCAATAGTTGGCGGCCGAAGAGTTGGCGGCGCCGGACTGGCTCGGCTCTGCTGCTGGTAAGGCGCTGGCCGTGGCCGGTGCGGCCACGGCCATCAGAAGGACGGCGGCGATGGCGATACTCTTACGCATGGGGCGCTCCTTGGTGGTGTGTCCGTCACACAAGATGCCAACGACGCCTGGTCTACTCGGCAACGGTCGACAGCAGACGTGACTTCCCCGTCATTTGGCCTCGCCCGCACCGTCCTGCACGGCCGCCAGGCGCTTGCGCAGCCGCCGGTCAGCCCCGACTCCAGCGGCAAGTCCCCGGGAGCCGCCGAAAGCCCTAGTGCAGCGCCCAGTTGACTCAGCCGGGACTGTGGGCGGCAGGGCTGCCACTGCGCGGCTCCTGTGGCTCCCACTCCGGTCTCACACGTCCGTCAAGAGACGGTCTCGGAGGCGCTTACAGCTGCTGGGGAGGCGTCGAAGCCATGGTGGAGACGGCTGGCACGGCAGATTGAGACACGCTCCGTGTCGCACGAGGCACGTTGCGTATAGCGCGGAACGATGCTGACAGTTTGCTGACCTCTCAGCTCGAACTCTGCCCCATCTTGCGATCATTTCATGGCGCCAGTGGGGGTGCCGATTTGCCAGTACAGTAGAATTTCGATGGCGTTGATACGCTTCTTGGGGAGCGCGGGGAGCGCGGGGAGCGTGAAGAGTGTTGCGGATCCCGCTAATTCCTAATTAGGGAATTCAGGGGACATGGACTACACCTGCATGCTCCTGGGGGAGTGACTCTACGATCGCCCCAGGTGGAGCGGCAAACGCCCAGGTCAAATGGGCTTTTCGTGTCCCTTCGATCATGTGCAGGTTCGGCAGCGTGAAGCCTGGTCTGGCAGGGCTGATGCTGACCCGATGCTGACTTTTGTGACTGGGCGTCAGGTGAGATGTCTCCGCTTGATAGGCGTGGGCATCTGGAGCGCAGCTACCGCTGGTCGGGGGTGCGTGGCCCAGGTCGGTGTAGGCAGACGGCGAGGCCAGCTGACCAGGGCTCGTAAGGCGGTTTGCCCGCAGGGGCGTCCCGAGGGCGGACGCCCTGGGGCCTTTGGTGTGGTGGTTAGCCGCCCCGATTATCAGAGCTCCGGTCTACTCGACGACGTGCCGCAGCTTGTCGAGACCGAAAATGCCCGGCGCCCCTTCGCTGTTAAGGTCGCGCCCCTGTCCAAGATCGAGATAGACGTGGTGACAGCCGAGTTCTTCGATGCCTTTGACAACCGGGGCGGCAAGGCTGCCGACGTGGCCCGGATCCGCCGGCTGATTCTTCCGGTGGCGTGATCGTCAAGACCGGCCCGGAGTTCACGGTCTACACCGTGGACGAATTCATCGAGCCTCGCCAGCGGCTGTTGACCGACGGTCGGCTGGTCGAGTTCTCCGAGTGGGAGACCTCCGAACAGACAGAGATCGCGGGCGATATCGCGTCGCGGTTCGGCGAGTACCGCAAGTCCGGGATCTTGGATGGTGAGCCGTTCGAGGGAGGCGGGACCAAGACCATCCAGTTCGTCCGCACCTCAGAGGGCTGGCGGATCGCAGCGTTTGCCTGGTACGACCAAGCGAACGTCGCCTGAACCTCAGCCGAGTCTCTTGAGCATCTTGACCGAGGTCGTCTCGTAGCCGAGCGACTCGTAAAGGCCGCGGGCACCCGTGTTGAACCCGAAGACACTGAGGCCGAGAGTATGAGCTCCCTGCGCCCGGGCATATTCCTCGCCAAGGACCATGGCCGTGCGCCCGAGGCCCCGACCACGCTTGTCAGCGTCGATCACGATGTCCCAGATCCACCAGGCGCCAGCGTTGTCGCTCGCGTCTGGTCCGATCCAGAGGTAGCCGACGGTTGTGTCGGCGTCATCGACCACGTCGAAGACCGCGTGTCCTGGTCCCGGTGTGCCGGAGGGAAAAGAGCGAGCCATGCTTTCGTCCGCATGCCGGTGGGCGTCCTCGGGCGATTGCCCTGCCGCGACAAGATCTTTGGCGTACTCGTCCCGACTGCGTTCAAGCCACGCAGGGAAGAGCCGGGCATCCAAGGGGCGAAGGGTTACAGACATTGGATCAGCCTCCCACGCCGCCGAGGTTGGAAGCGGTATCGCCCCCGCCCAACGGCCACGGGAGGCCGCCACAGGGCAAACATCGCCTGCTACGGCACTAGCTTGTTGTTGTGCTTGGTGGACAACGTCCTGGTAGGGATCTGAGGAACTTTGTCTTGCTGAGTTAGGTCGGTTACTGGAGACGGGAGACGCTGGGAGCGCTACCCGGTGCTGGTCCCGTTTGGGAGACCGGTCGAGGTCACTGGGGGCTGCGCGGATGTGCAATTGTGCGGATCGTGCGGCCTACGTGTTGTGGCCGGTCCGGCGAAGGGGGATTGCCGGACTGTTGTAGTCATCCCGGTGGTCCCGGTGGTCCCGGTGGTCCCGGTGGTCCCGGTGGTCCCGGTGGTCCCGGTGGTCCCGGTGGTCCCGGTGGTCCTGGTGGTTTTGGTGGTCGGTTCGGCACAGGGCATGCTGGATCGTGGTGTCGGTGGCTCTCTCCACTGGCTCCCAGGCCGGTACCCGGGAGGACAGGGAGAGTGCGATGGCTCGGCGGCCGTTGCCGGTGACGCCGGCGCGGGTGGCGTAGCCGGGGACACTGCCCGGGTGGGTCCAGTACCAGCCGCCGCAGGGCAAGGGGAGCCGGGCGATGCCCAGGCCGTACCGTCCGCCGAGACGTGTGTCCACGGTGGTCGTCATCTGGGCCAGTTGCGTGGGCCGCAGCAGTCGGCCGTCCATGAGCGCCTGCCAGAAGCGGGTCAGGTCGTCGGTGGTGGTGATCAGTTCAGCCGCTGGGCCGGCCCAGCTGTGGTTGAGCCTGGTGGTGTCGATGAGCGGCCCGCCCTTGGTGAACTGCTCGTAGCCGCTGGCGTGCGGATGCGGTAGGTACGCTCGCCGCTGGGGCGTGCGGGTGTGGGGCGCGAAGGTGTGCGTCAGGCGCAGCGGCCTCAGGATGCGGTCGGTCACCTCCGTGGACCAGTCACGACCGGTCACCTTCTTGATGATCATGCCGAGCACGACGTAGTTGGTGTTGGAGTACGACCAGCTCCCGTCACCGGGTTTGTGCCGCATCGCTATCGCCACCAGCCGCTGGGGCGGGATGTCGTCGTTCCAGTGGCGGCGGTATCCCTC
Source organism: Streptomyces sp. NPDC050636 (assembly GCF_040654775.1). NCBI lineage: Bacteria > Bacillati > Actinomycetota > Actinomycetes > Kitasatosporales > Streptomycetaceae > Streptomyces > Streptomyces sp. NPDC050636. The sequence goes on along the minus strand of NZ_JBFAIP010000097.1, from coordinate 12,059 downwards.
GGCGGAGGTGAGGACCGGCAGGTCGTTGGCGTAGTCGTACAGGCCGCTGGTGTGCTGGAGCAGCTGCCGCAGAGTGATCCTGGTGCCGTCGTTGCCGTTGCCCCGCACCACGCCGGGCAGCCATCTGTCGACCGTGTCGTCCAAGGACAGCCGCCGCTGTCCGACCAGTTGCAGCACCACCGTGGCCACGAACGTCTTGGTGTTGCTGCCCATCCGGAAGTACCCGCCCTTGGGCACCGGTCGGCCGGTTCCCAGGTCGGCCACTCCGCTGCGGGCGGACCACTGGCCGCGCGGGGTGCGTACCTCTGCCTGAACTCCGGTGACACCGGCTAGGCGGATCGCGTCCACGTCGCGCCGCAACACCCGCTGGCCCTGATCGTCCACGGCCGCGGTCGACGCGGCCGGGAGCGTCCCCGCGCAGAGAAGGGCGAGAACGGCCACCAGTGCCACGCGCCCTCCCCGGCGGTGCGCCGCGCGGGCGCCGCGCCCGCTCCACCTCACGGCATTCACGTTTAACGCACCTCCTCGTCGCCTCGCGGCCACCACTGGTCCCGAAACCACGCATGGGCTCTGCGGTACACGGAACGTCGGGGCCAACCATCGCTCATGTAACACCCGCCCTGGCGGAACCGGCCTCCTTCCTCGGCCTGGTCCTGCCGGGGCTCGCATGCGACGAACGATGTACTGCCGCGTCGTACTCCACGACGATGTACTGCCGCCTCGTACTCCATGACGATGTCGTGCCAGGCGCCGCATGCGGTAGTCGTGGCGCGCAGGACGATGGACGGCCGGGTTGATCCCGGTCAGGAGGTCTCACCGCTCCAGGCGTACCGACAGGAGGAGTTCGGATCCAGGCGTACCGACAGGAGGAGTTCGGACGCCGGGGAGAGCGTGACGACGCGGACCTGGTCGCCGTCGCGATAGGTCAAGCGCCCCGGCACGTCGCCCACGGCCAGGCGGGGTACTCCCCACAGGACAGCGAGGTCAGGACCGTGGTCCGCAGACCCTCGCCGAACGCGAGCGGCATGGCGAGTGGGAAGGTGAGGTCGACCGAAGGGGCTGCGAGCGCGACGTTGACGAGGTCTCGGTCTCCTGCGTCGTCATCAACTTCTGTCGTCCAGACACAGCCCCAGCATCCCGACGAACCCGACCGATGGTGTCCGCCTCACCACCTACGGTCCGGCTCTTGATCAACCACATGCCACAGTTGCGAGGAAGCCCAAGGCTCCGACCTTATCCGGTGGTTGGGAGACGGCATGTAGGTCATGTGGTCATGTGGCTCTACGGCAACGTGACTCACACCTATCCGATGAGTGTCAGCATGTACGGCAGTGAGGCACGTGGACACATCCGTTGGCACACACCACGGCGGCTGCGCCTGCGGCTGCGCGTCGTTCGCCGTTGGACCCTTGAGTTCTGTGGCTGCCTGTACCCCTTCGCCTCCGCCAAGGAGGGCGGAACAAGGACACCGGCAGCATCCGCCTGATCGCCAAGGACGACACCCAAAGGCCGGGACCCGGCTGAAGCTCTGATACAAGGACAACCGGGTCATCGTCGGTGACCCGTTCTGGGTCCACATCACGTAACACCCGGCCCCCGAGTGCGGTCACAGGGGCGTGGCATCGTTCCTGCCACGCCCTGTGGTGTTGGAGGAGACCCACTGCTGTGGATGGAGGGGAACGTGAGTGGCTCGGTGCGCCAAGAGAAGACATTTTGCGCCTGCTGCAGCCAGTACGGGCTGATCGGGACCCTCGGTAGCCAGGAGGACTGGCCTGAGCCCGACGAGCCGGATGACGGCTTCGGCCAGCTTGAGATCTCCCAGGAGGCCGGGCGGCGAAGGTCGAGACCTACTGCCAGCACGGTGATATGGATCTGGTCTTCGAGTTCCACGATGCGGAGCCCGCGCCGGAGCTGTCGGGTGGCATGAGGTAGTCGAGGCCAGTATGCGTTTCTCGGATGAGGTGTCCTTGCTCAACATGGACGACGAGACCGCTGCAGTGCCGGTCCCTGGCGGCAAGCCGGAGCTGTCGTGGTGGCGGGTGCGGCTGAACGTGGCACGCGAGAAGGAGGCCGAGGGAGCGCACCCGGTGGGGCATGACGGAGTGGACGAGCGGCACGTGATCCAGATGTGGCCGGCGTCGGCCAGTGCCCGGCGCGTCCTGGTCGCCGCGCCAGAGGAGGAACCTGGTGCGGAGGGGGAGGAGGCCACAGAAATGGTCGACTTCGCGGGGATCGACCTGGAGGAGCCTCCGACAGCCCTGCTGCTGCACATCGGCGACGAGGCCTCCGCGTTCACCGGCGGGGATGCGGTGGAGGTGTCGGCAACGGCCACGGGGCGCGTATCCCGATCTCTGGATGGGGGGGACAGACGCTGTCCGGTGCGGCGATCTCCTACCACAAGGAACTGCTGTCCGAGGCACACGCGTGGGAGCGGGTAGCCGAACTCACTCTGACCGGCACTGCCGAGAGCCTGCACATCGAGCCGGACAACGGCGCCCCGGAGGCACCGTTCAAGCCGGAGCTTGCGGAGCCGGGTCCTGGCGGCTGGAAGATCCTCGTCCACGCTCGGAGACGGAACCCGGAGCGTAAGGATGGCGAGTACAACGTCACGGTGTGGCCTGCGGATCGCTAGAGGGCCTCACGCGGAACGGTCCGGCTCCCTTGTTGGGTGCAGGGCCGTTACGCGACAGATCAGAGATGATGTCGTCTCCCCGCTCAAGGCAGCGACGCGAAGACCCCCGGGTGGCGATCGCCGTCGTGGCCGTTCCACAAACGTTGACCACTTCCGCCTCACGTTCTCGTGTGTATGTGAAGCCCCGGCTACGCCCAGTCCGTGCCCAGCTTTCGCAGCGCGTCCCGGTGTTCCTGGGTGAGCTTGTCCCGCCTCGACTTGATGTTGGAGACCCACACGCCCAGTTTCACGAGCGTGGTCTCCCTCTCGCCGGCGACCGTGATCTCTTCGCTGTGCCCCCTTGGCACCGCCCGGCTCTTCGACGCCCAGGTCCAGGTCGACGGTGGGCTGCGCGCTCTGATCTTCGGGTGTCACTGCCCCTGATAGGGCGGTTGTTGCGGCGGTTGGGCGCCGTACGGTCCGGGGTTTTGCGGCGGCTGCCCGGGAGGGGCGATCGGCGGATACGCCTGCGCGCCCGGCTGCTGCGCCGGCCCGAACCCCTGGCCGGGCTGCTGGGCGGGCGGATACGGCGCCTGGTTCGGCATACCCGGACCCGCTCCCGGACCCGCACCCCAACCCCCAGGAGCGACCTGAGGCTGCGCGCTCCCGCCGCGCTTGCTGATCACCACGGCGACGACGACCACGATCGTGGCAAGCACGCCCAAGCCCACCAACAGCAACAACAACGACAAGAGCATCTGCGCCCCTCTCCTGCTTCAGGGCCCGTGCGGACACGCCACACCGTTGACCCACCACGACCCTACAAGGGCGCCGCGACGACCCGGTATCCCCAGGAGCGCCGTTCCGCACGGCCCCGTTGGCGCGTAGCGCGCCGCTTGGCTCACGCGCCATCGAGCATGGGCGGTGTTGGTCGGGTTCACCCCTCAGTGATGATCTGCGGGTTTTGTCGGTGGTGGTTCGGCATCGTGGTGTCAGTGCGGTAGGTATCGGGTTTTGCTGTTCAGTGGGGTTGCGGGTGACTCGGCTGCTGTCATGGGTGCTGATCTGGCGCTGATGTTTTTGGTGATGGTGTGGGTCAGTTGGTTGCCGATCGGTATAGCAGAAGTGTGTTGTCGCTGGTCAGGGCTGTGGTGGCGGGGGATGGGCGCCGCTAGTGGGGGACGGGCGGCCGGTGTCGCCTTCTACGGTGCGGGCTTCAGGTTGCAGCGGATTCCTGTTGCGGTGAGGCGGAGTTGTTCGCCGTCCTGGACGGTGACGAGAGAGAAGAGCGGGCTGTCCGCCGCACTCGTCGATGACGAGCGCGCCGGCCTGGAGCGCAGTGCTGCGCAGTGGGCCGGCTGCGGGGAACGGTTCGCGGGCGGCGCTGTGGCCGCGCACGGCGTCCATGAGGTGGGCGCGCAGGCGTTGGAGGGTGTGTTGAAGCGGGGACGCGTCGCGGGGCGGGCGCGCAGGGGCGGCCGCACGGCGAGCGCGGTCGTGCCGCTGCCCGGGCCGCCGCTCACGGTGACGACCGCACCGGCCCCACCCGCGTCCTGCACCGCATCCTCGCCACGGGCGCTCAGTTGGGTCCCCTATCGTCTGCGAAATTCTGAACCCGCCGCGCCGGTAGGGGACTTCGGGCAGGCCGGTGATACGGACAGCAGGATCTGGGCCTTCACCACAAGCGGCGAATGGCAGCAGCCGGAGGATCCGCTCTCACCACACCGGCATGTGGATGACTGGGAGGCAGAGCCGAAGGCAGCGGGCTACTTGTCTTGGACGAGCTCCCTCAGCAGGACGCAACCCCTCTCGCACTGGAGATCTACCGCAGTGACAAGGCCGGATCAGCGCCGCTCTTCCTGGTCAAGTCACCACGTCCTCGTACTACGAGACGGTCTATACCGAGAGCGTCCCGGCGCTGATGGAACTCTTGGCCCGCTGGACACCGGTCGTTCAGGGCGTGGCCATCGGCAACCTGGCGCGGCAGCTCGACGATAAGAGCGTGATCCCCTCAGTAGCCCGATGTCTGGACGCCAAGTAGGCATCCAGCCTGCCGAGCCCAGGTGCGGTAGGGCCGAGGCCTCGCGCTCCCGGTCCTGCCGTGCCACCGACCGCTTCATGCCCATTCGATTTCGGGTTCGACCAGCTGCTGGCGTTGGCCTGACGGCCGGCGGCTACGACAACCGGCACTGGTCCTCTGGCGCTCCCAAGCCGCCCTGATCCACGGTCACTTCGGCGACCGTTTCACTGCCGTGCGACTGGCCCGGGAGGAGCTGGAACTCGCCCGTGCGTGGGGCAGTCCCCGCATGGTCGGCGCAAGCCTGCGGGTTCTTGGACTGCTCAGCTCCAGCCCGCCCGCCCTCGACACCTTGGCCGAAGCAGTCACCCTGCTGGAGTCGGCGCCGGCACGCACCGAGCTTGCCCACGCCCTCATGGATCTGGGCGAGGCGCTGCACGAAGCCGGTCAGACCGATCAATCCCGTGCCAGTCTGCGGCAAGCTTCGACCTGGCTGACGCCTCAGGCGCCCGGCCACTGGCCGAACGCGCGCACCGCGCGCTGCTGGCCACCGGAGCACGCCCCCGCCGCAAACGGCAGTCAGGCATCTCTGCGCTCATCGCCAGGGAGCGTCGTATCGCCACGCTCGTCGTCGAAGGAATGGCCAACCACCAGATCGCCGCAAGTCTGTTCATCAGCCGCCGGACCGTGGAGTTCCACCTCACACGTGTCTACCGCAAGCTCGGCGTTGACGGACGAGCCGACCTCGTCGGCGCCATGACCGGCTCGCGAAGCTGACCGACCACTACAGCGCACCCCCGCCCCTGCACTCGTAACGACACGTGCAGCCAGGCAAGTTACCGGTCGGCTCGATGTTCACCGCAGCCCGTGGCCCACCGTCGCCCCGGCGTCAGCGCCGGACGGGCGGGCGCCCATGGATGCGTCCAGCCGGCTCAGCGGGTTGAGGATCCGCGACGCGGAGGCCTGCGCGAACCTGGCGGCCGTACTCGCTCTGGTGGACTTCTGTCCACTGTGCGAGGAGTTCGATGATTCCCGTGCCGCGGCCGTGCTCGTCGGGGTCGGCGTCGGCGCGCCGCCGGTGCGGCACGGGGCGCCCGGAGTCGGTGACGGTGATCTGGAGCATGCCGTGGTCCAGGGCCAGCAGCAGTGTCATGTCGGCGCGGCCATGCTGGGCGGCGTTGGCGGCGAGCTCGGCGACGATGAGTACCGCGGAGTCCCGCTCGTCCTCGCCGATGCCCCAGCGGCGGAGCAGGTCTGCTGTGAAGTGGCGGGTGGCGCTCACACAGGCTTCCTGCGAGGGCTGGGCGAGCAGCGCCTGCTGAGACGGGCGCCGGGGCTGAGCCGCTCTCGGCGCGCAGGGGGGCGGCGCGGGCAGTGGTTCGGTGAGGAGGAACATCGTCGACCCCCTTTTTCCGGGTACACTTCTAATGTCATCCTGTAAGTACAGGATGTCAAGATGAGAACTGGAGATTTTCTCCGGAAAGGGGCGGTCTTAAGGGGGGCCGGCCTTGTGGGCGATGAGGTGCCATCGTCCAGGTCGCAGAGGGTGATGGCGCTACGCGGGTGCGGCGCAGGCCATGACTGGATCGATGCGCAAACCCGCGGCAGCGGGGGCGGATTTTTGTTATCCTCTCATGACATGCAGACAGGTATTGATCGCTCCTCGCCGCTGCCCTTCTACCACCAGCTCAAGCAGATCCTGCTCGCGGAGATCGAGCGGCAAAAGCTCCAGCCGGGCGACCGGCTGTCGGGCGATCATGAGCTGTGTCAGATGTATGACGTGTCGCGGACGGTGGTACGCCAGGCGCTCGCCGAGCTCGAGTCCGAGGGGGCGATCGAGCGGATCAAGGGCCGGGGCACGTTCGTCTCCTCGCCCAAGACGGCCGAGGGCCTGGTGCAGTCGCTGACCGGGCTCTACGAGGACGTGGCGGCCCGCGGAGGAGAGCTGCGCAGCGACGTGCGCAGACTTGAGGTCGTCCCGGCGGACGCTCAGGTGGCGGCCGACCTTCAGCTCGACCCCGGGCACCCGGTCATCGTGATCGAGCGGCTGCGCTTCGTGAATGAGGAGCCCTGGGTGCTGACCACGACCCATGTGCCGCAGGAATTCGCGCCTGGCCTGCTGGATGAAGACCTGACACATCAGTCGCTCTATGCCCTCCTGGAGGGCAAGTACGGCATACAGCTGGTTCGCGGACGCCGGTCGGTGGAGGCGGCCACGGCCGGCCCCGCCCTGGCGCGGAGTCTCGGCGTCGGGCAGGGCGCCCCGGTGCTCGTCCTGCGCAATGTGAGCTTCGGGACGGACGAACGCCCGGTCGAAAGCTTTGTCGCGTTTCACCGCGGTGACCGCAGCCGCTTCGAGGTGGAGCTGGCCCGGAGCAGTGAAGCCGCCGCGCACCCCCTGATGATCGTCACAAAGTGAGACAGGACCGACCGTCTTGCTGCCCGCGGCGCGGGGGCATCGCTCCCCAGGTCGTGGGACTCAGCTGACCGCTCAGAGGGCTGTCGGTTCCTACCAGATCGCGTCCGGCGGCAGCGCCGGCCGGTGCCGCCGGGCCGACCGCCGCCTTCACCGCGTGCTGCGGCGGCTGCGCCACGCGGCACCGGGCGCGATCGGCCGGCTGTCGGCCGGCCGGGTCGACCGGCCGTGATGCTCGCCGTTCGGCCCGATTTCCCTCCCCGCCTTGACCCCTGCCGCGCCCGCTGACGTGTGGGCGGTCCCGGCGTGATGCGGGAGACTGCTGGCTCCTCGTCCGTGATGGTGCCGCCGGCAGCGTCAAAGCAGCACCGGCGAGCTCATGAGCTGCGGATCGGCTTGCCGAAGGGGTGCAGCGCCCCCGGGCGCCGATGACGTCATTGAGTAGACGGGGGCACTGCACTTGCACCGCTGAGGCGAGCGCCTCACGGGCCGACGGCAAGCGCACTGGTGAGGCCCTGGCGAGCGCCGAACGCACACCTCCCGGCGATCCTGCCGCTGTGGTGCCGCACGCCCCGGCGGATCGCCAAGGTCATGCCGCTGCTGCCCTTTAAGGACCTGTCGACCGGGGATTTGCCCCGGCCGGGAGCATCATCGGCGACACGGCTGGGCCGCCGGCGCCGGTATACGCCGGCAATCTTGCGCCTTTCGCTGTTCTCGACGTCATCGGGTGCGGTCGGACCGTGCCAAGGATCTCGTCGACCTGGCAAACAGCCACCGCGAACCGGCCGGATCATGGGCCCAGCCCTGCTGCCCGGCTGCGCCTGCGGAGCCTGAGCCCGCCGGGGCACGCGCACCCCGGCATCGGCGGTGAGGACGCGGACGCGGGGTTTGTGCCGGCGTACGCCCTGGTGGCATGCACAGAGGCTGACTCCGGGGCGTTCAGTCCATCCGTCGCGCCAACGCCGCGAACGCGGCCCGCTGCGCATAAACGCTCCCGCCATAGCGAGCCCGCGCATGCCTTCCGCGGACGTCGGAGCGAGCCACATAAAAAGTAGCGACAGGATGTTGCCATCCTGTACGTACAGGCTTACGTTGTGAGCACCTCGTTAACGGAAGGCCACGGCCTCGTTTCAGGAAGGCGCGACACCATGCTGTGTGGATCACTCGGGAACGCTCCGATAGGGGCGGAACAATGACCGCCGCCAAAGCACCGGTGATCAACCGACGCTGGGCCCTGCGAGGGGCAGCCGTTTTGGTGTTGCTGGCCGGCATGGTGCTGGACACCAAGGTGATCAGCGGCTCGGCCGCACAGGAGGCATCATCGGGGACGTTCAGCCCCGCCGCCTTCGCCGAGCAGCATTTCGCTTCGAAGATCGCTCCGGCGATCGGTCACCGGGCTGCGGACCTGGCCGAGGTCGCGAAGGCGATCCAGGCCGATGGAACGGCCGCGGCCAGGAAATACCGGGCGGCTCGGGGCGGCTCGGGCCCGGTCTTCTCGGTGACGTTCAGCGGAGTGGCAGGCAAGCCCGACGGCACCGGACTCATGCCGGTGACCGTGAAGGGCATGCCGTCCGGCGCGAAGGTGCTCGTCCAGATGGGCCCGGCGATCAACGGCACCGCGGTGCGTGATGCCACCGGACGGGTCAAGGTCACCGACTTCAAGAACCAGGTCGAGTACCAGAACGTCGGCGCCGAGCTCAACGCCCAGGTCAAGAAACGCGTGCTCGGCAAGGTGGCTCCGGCCGCCCTGGACGGTCACACCGTCGCGGTCACCGGCGTCTTCGAACAGATCAACCCGGCGGCCTTCATCGTCACTCCGGTCAAGATCACGGAGGAGAAGTGAGGGAAATGACGGACGACCAGGGATTCGTGCTCGAAGCGCGCGACATCGAGAAAAGGTACGGCGGGACCCATGCCCTCAAGGGCGTGAACTTCGGCGTGGCCCGGGGCAAGGTGACGACGCTGTTCGGCGAGAACGGCGCGGGCAAGTCCACCCTCATGAAAATCCTGGCCGGCATTGAGAAACCGACCGCGGGATCACTGCGGATGGACGGCCGCAACCTGGAACTCGAATCGGCGGTTCACGCGCGAGACCTCGGAATCTGCATCATCCACCAGGAGCTGAGCCTGTGCCCGAACCTCAGTGTCCGGGACAACATGTTCCTGGGACACGAGGTCCTCCGTCTCAAAAGCCTCGTCGACTACGACGCTGAGCGTCGCGTCGTGTCCGATCTCCTGCACAGGCTGCAGGCGGACATCTCCCCCGACACCCTGGTCGGCGATCTGCGTCTGGGACAACAGCAGATGGTCGAGATCGCCCGGGCTCTCTCGCTCGATGCGCGGGTCCTCATCATGGACGAACCCACCTCGGCGCTGAGCGCCTCCGAGGTCGAGGTGCTGTTCGGAGTCATCGAGGACCTGACACAAGCTGGCGTGTCGATCGTCTACATTTCGCACCACCTGGAAGAGGCCCTCCAGGTCTCCGACCACGTCGTGGTCCTGCGGGACGGCGAGATCGCGGACCGGGCCCAGGCGGCGGACGTCGACCTCGGCTGGGTCGTGTCGCGGATGGTCGGCCGCAGCTTCGACCTGGGAGAGCCCCCCGCCCGTGAGGACTTCACCCAGACCGCGCTGACCCTGGACAACGTCAGCGTCCCGGACACCTCGAACCCCGAACGCCTCTGTGTCGACGGACTGACGCTGGAAGTGCGCGCAGGTGAAATCGTCTGTCTCTACGGGCTGATGGGGGCCGGCCGGACCGAGCTGCTGGAGGCGCTCGCCGGCCGGACACCGCTCGCAGCAGGGCAGGTCCTGCTCGCCGGCCAGGACCTGAAAGGCCTGCCGATCAACGAGCGCATCAAACGGGGCCTTGCCCTGGTGCCGGAGGACCGCCAGCGCGACGGGCTGGTCCAGTCGATGTCCGTCGGCGAGAACCTCTCCCTCTCCAGCCTGTCGTCGTTCGTCAAAGGCCTCTTGCTCAACAGACCGGCCGAACGCGAGAGCATCGCCCGAGGCATCCGGGACATCCACGTCAAGACCGCTGGCCCGTCAGCCCCGATCGGATCCCTGAGCGGCGGCAACCAGCAAAAGGTCGTCATCGGCAAGATGCTGCTCACCGACCCGAAGGTGCTCCTGCTCGACGAACCCAGCCGCGGCATCGACATCGGCGCGAAGACAGAGATCTTCCATCTGCTCGCAGAGCTCGCGAAGCAGGGACTCGCCATCGTCTATTCGACATCCGAGGTGCTCGAGTGTCTGGGCGTCGCCCACCGGATTGTCGTGATGGGCAAAGGAAAAATCTCGGCAGAGTTCGAAGCTGCCGATGCCACCAAGGAAAAGATCATGGCCGCATCCGGTGAAAAGGAAATGCCGCCGGTATCGGTGGAAGGTGTCCAATGAGTCTGTCCACTGCGCATGCGCGCAAGCCCTCGTGGCTTTCCGGGGGCCTCGACCTCAAGAAGGTCCTGCTCGAAGGGCGAGCGTTCTTCGCCCTCATCGCCATCACGGTGGTGTTCTCGCTGCTGTCGCCGAATTACTTCACGGCCGACAACCTCCTGGTGATGTCCCAACACGTAGCGCTCTATGCGATCCTCGCGATCGGCATGCTCTACGTCGTCCTCAACGGCGGCATCGATCTGTCGGTCGGCTCCACCGTGGGCCTCAGCGGTGTCATCGCGGGATACCTCCTGCAAGGAGTCGACCTACCAGGCGGCGGCCGCGCCTACCCCTCAGTGTGGGTGACCATCGTGTGCGTCCTGGCCGTCGGGGCTCTCGTCGGCCTGATCAACGGCCTGTTGATATCGAAGTACAAGGTCGCGCCCTTCGTGGCCACCCTGGGAATGCTGTACGCCGCACGCGGCGTGGCGATGCTCATCACCGACGGCTCGACCTACCCCGAGCTCCAAGGATCTCCCGCATTCGGCAACACCGGCTTCAGCCGGGTCGGGTTCGACGACATCCTGGGACTGCCGGCCGCGGTCATCGTCCTGGCCGCCCTCGCCATAGTGGCCAGCGTCGTCCTCAACAAGACCGTCTTCGGGCGGCGGCTCTACGCCGCGGGTGGCAACGAGCGGGCCGCCGAGCTGTCCGGCATTCCCGTCAAGAAGGTCAAGGTCCAGGTCTATGTGTTCTCGGGCCTGTGCGCATCGATCGCCGGACTGATCCTCACATCCGAGATGACATCGGCGAATCCCAACAGCGGCCAGTCATACGAGCTGACGACCATCGCCGCGGTGGTCATCGGCGGCGCCAGTCTCATGGGCGGCCGCGGGAACATCCGGGGAACACTGCTCGGGGCCTTCGTCATCGGGTTCCTCGCCGACGGCCTCATCATCGTCGGGGTCTCCGAGTACTGGCAGATGGTCTTCAAGGGCGCGGTCATCGTTCTCGCCGTCGTGCTCAACGCGATCCAGTACCGCGCCAAGCCCCGCGCCAAAGCTGCCTGCATCTCCCGGGGCGGCCGGCCCACGACGCAAGAACCCAAGGCTCCCGCACCCGCAGCACTGCCATAGCCCCGAAACACCGAGCCATCACCCCTCACACAACTCATCACGGAACACATCCATCACATCGTGAGCAGAGGAAGGACAACGAGATGCGCCGGAAGATCGTTGCCGCAGTTCTGGTAGGAGCACTGGTACCCCTGGCCGCGTGCGGCAAAGGCTCCTCCAGTCCGGAGGCGAAGGACAGCGGGCACCCGGGTGGCAGCAAGACCATCGAGCTGATCACCAACAACCTCGGCGAGGAGTACTGGACCGCGTCGGCCAACGCCGTCAAGGCCCAGGGCAAGAAGCTCGGCTACACCGTCAAGGTCACCAGCCACAACGGCGAGAACAAGAAGGAGAGCGAGCTCGTCGACGCGGCCATCGCCACCAAGCCGGCCGCTGTTCTCCTCGACCCTGCTAAGGCGTGTTTGAGATATTGGTCGTGACTGTGGAACGATTTCGGGATGGCTCGTGGAGACCTGACGGACGAACAATGGGCCCGGCTGGAGGCGGTGTTACCGCCGTTGCCGA
>NZ_JBFAIP010000096.1:0-23131 GCF_040654775.1 Streptomyces sp. NPDC050636 | reverse complement strand
ACACCGTCCGTATCCGGCGCCACGAGGACATTCCGGCGCCGGAGCTGGACCGGCTGCTGCGGCTGGCCGACGACTGGCGCGACGGGGAGACGGCGACCCGCTCGCGGACGCCGGCGGACGAGTCCGGCGCGGTCCACTGCAGGAGCGCTTCCGGGCCGGGGGCGGCGGTGGTCGGCCGGGCAGCGGGCCGGGGCTCATGGCCGTACCTCCGGAGACAAGGCGGACTCGTCCACGTAGCGGCCGATTTTGGCGTACTCCTCGCGGACGGCCGCCAGCAGGTCCGCCATGGCCAGCGGGCGGCCGCCGTCGGAGGCACGGTAGGCAGCGGTGACGGCGCAGCAGCGGATGGATCCGCCGGACAGGTCGAAGGCCGAGGCGAGGGACGCCAGTGCAGCCTGGTCGACGTCCTCGGCCCGGGGCGCGGAGGGTCCCAGGCAGCGGTCCCACAGGGCCTGGCGGCGGGCCTCGTCCGGGGCGGGGAAGTGGACGACGAGGTCGAGGCGGCGCAGGAAGGCGGGGTCGATGTTGGCGTGCATGTTGGTGGTCAGCAGGGCCAGGCCGTCGAAGGACTCCAGGCGTTGCAGCAGGTAGGAGGTCCCGGTGTTGGCGTATCGGTCGTGGGCGTCCTGGGTGGCGGTGCGCCTGCCGAAGACGGCGTCGGCCTCGTCGAAGAGGAGGACCGCCTCGTCTGCGTCGGCCGCGGCGAAGATCTGCTCCAGGTGTTTCTCGGTCTCCCCGATGTACTTGTCGACGACGGTGGCAAGGTCGACGACGTACAGGTCGAGACCGAGGCCCGCGGCCACGACCTCGGCGGCCAGGGTCTTGCCGGTTCCGGAGCCGCCGCTGAACAGCGCGCTCACGCCGTGTCCACGACCTCCACCCGGCCGCATCCGCCACTCGCCGAGGACCCGGTCGCGGTGGCGTACACGCCGGGTGAGGTCGCGCAGTTGCTCGTGCGTCCGCTCGGGCAGCACCAGGTCGTCCCAGGTGACGGAGGGGCGTACGGGCCGGGCGAGGCGCCCGAGTGCGCTGCCGTGCCAGCAGCGGGCCGCCTCACGGACGGCGGCCGCGCCCACGTCCGTGCCCTGTGCGGCCGCCTGCCGGCAGGCCGCCGCGGCCATGGCGCGGATGCGTGCCGGCCCGGCCCGGTACCGGGCGCCGGCGGCCGCGGCCTCGTCGGCCGTCGGCAGGGGGACGGCGCGGGTGCGCAGTTCGTGCCGCCACAGCGCGGTGCGCTCGTCGGCTGTGAGGGGAGGGCACTCGGCCAGGACCGGGGGTGTGTCCGTCCAGCGGGCGTCCCACGGCCTGCTTCCGGTGAGGACGAGGGGGACCGGCGCATCGGCGAGTGGGGCGAGCAGGGCGTGTACGCGTCGGCTGTCGGAGGAGCCGACGGGGCCTGCGATCAGCCCGCAACCGCGCAGCCGCGCTTCGAGCAGCGCCGCCCGCACGGAGTCTGCCGGCTGCGGTTCGTGGTCGAGCGCGGCGAGGTCCAGGTGGAGGGCGGACCGCCCCGCTGCCGCCAGCGCCGCCTCGGCCGCGGTCTCGGCGGTGCCGTCGCCGCTGTCGCGCAGGTGGACGGGCCAGGGGTGCACGAGCAGCCCCGTGAGCCGGCGCACGGTCCGGGCCAACGGGCCGTCGCCCAGAGGCGGGACGGCCGCCGGGGACAGGGGACCGTTGTCGTCCAGCAGGTGCGCGGTGACCCGGTCGGGGACGCGCAGTCCCCGCGTCGGATACGGGCGCGAGGTGTCGAGGAGTTCCAGGAGGCCGCCGGCTCGCAGGCGCGCGTCGGCGGAGAACAGTCTGCGGGCGGCTGCGGAGGCGGTCGGGAGGCCGCAGAGTGTGAGGGCGAGTCCGATGGTGGCGTGCCGGCAGGTGACGTCGTCGTTGAGGTAGCCGTAGCAGCGCTCGAACCGGGCGTCGACGTCGGGCGCGAGCGCGATCAGCAGGACCTGCACGGCGAGTTCGTCCAGGCCGAACTCCTCGGCGAGGCGGCGCAGGGGCGGTGCGGCCCCGGCGGCCGCCGCCGTGTCCTCCCGGGTACGGACGACGGCGGTCAGGGCGTCCTCGGAGGCGCCGGGCGGCAGCGGGCCGGTGGGCGCGTCCAGGAGGTGCGGGGCCATCTCGTCGGAGACGTAGAGCCCCTGGAACGGGTCGCAGGCGAACTCCCGCAGATCCGGCGGGTCCTCGGGGTCCGCGCCGGTGCGCAGGGCGATGGCCCGGCGCACCCTGGCCTCGACGACGGCCAGCCGGGCCAGGAGCCAGTCCGCGGAGGTGGGCGCGCAGGCCCGGGCGGTCCCCGTGGCCGGAGCGGTCACTGCTCGTCTCCTTCCGCCGGATCGTCGATGATGCGCTCGTTGACGACCGGGTCTTGGTCCACCCAGCGGGTGTAGGACTGTGGGACGTACGACAACAGGGGGAGGGTCACCGTCACGTTGAGGGTGGGGACGAGGGAGTGCCCGACCGCGCTCCATAGCTCGGTCAGGGCACGGTCCTCGCTTGCCGGATGCCCCACGTCCAGCAGTGCCGAGAGTTCCATCTCCTCCAGTTCCGGCGGTAGTTGCACGGGAAACTCCGGGCTGCGGGCCAAGCCGACGAGGAGGTCGCCGAGCATGTTGTGCGCGATGAGCGCGTCCGGCGCCCAGGCGGCGACCAGGTAGGAGAGCCGGGCCCAGCGGGGCGGATCGAACTGGGCCCGCTTCCGGATGGGCAGGGGGCCTGCGTACTGGTAGACGGTGCCGGTCTGGCGGCGGTCCAGGTCCTCGCGGATGTCGTAGAGGTAGAGACCGACCGCCTCGGAGCCCGTGGTCTCGCCGAGCCCGGCGTCGCGGCCCGGGGGCTGGAAGGTGACCGTGAAACCGGGCGGCAGGCAGGTCATCTCCTGCCGTACGCGGGACTCCAGTGCGCGGTCGACCAGTTGGATCACAGGTCCGCCTCCGTCCGTGCGCCCGGGACGGTGACGGCCTGCCGCAGGTCGAGTGCTGCCCCGGTGTCGCCGACGCTGCCGAGTGCCGTGGTGTTCACGACGCACACGGCTGCGCCCGCCGTGTCGGCGAGGTACACCAGGGGCGTTGTGGTGCGTGGATCCGGTGCGCTTGCGGCGAGCTTCTGGCCGGCCGACACGGTGAAGCGGGGGGTTCCGGTCGTGGCGTCGAGCAACAGGACGGCTCCGCTGTTCTCGGTGGTCACGAAGAGCCAGGTGCCGTTGGCCGACACCGACACGGACTCGGGTTTGACGAGCGGCGCATGCCGCCAGGTGTCGACCACCTCGGGCCTGCCGTGCGCTCCGTTCAGGTTGATCACCGAGATGCTGTTGTCCCCGTGGTTGGCCACGTAGGCGCGGGCGCCGCCCGGAGCACAGGCCACGCCCATGGGGTCCGTGCCCACGGTGAGGGGGATCACCTGATGGTCGGCCAGGCGTACGCAGTGGACGGTTGCGGCTTTTCGGTCGGAAACACAGGCGTAGACGCCGTCGTCGGACACGGCGACGTCCCATGGCCGGGAGGTGGTCGGTTCGCCCACCTTGACAGGGGTCACCTTGGAGGTGAGAACCGTGACCGTTCCGCCTTCGGAGTTGGCGATGCAGCAGGTGCCGTCCTCGGAGGTGACGGCGATCGAATAGGGCATGTGATCCTTGTCGAGGGCCTGTTGCTCGCTCTTGTCCACCTTCAGGCGCGATGCGTCGAGGGTGATGACGGCGAGGCATGCGTTGCGCGCGGGAGCGTCCTTGCGTCCCTGGTTGACCACGTACAGGGTCTGGTTGTTCCGGCAGGCGAGCCCGTTGGGCCGGTCGGTGTACGCGGCAGGGGCGGTCGCGACGGCCGTCATCGCGGTGCCGCCCCCGGACAGCTTGATCCCGTACACCGTGCCCAGAGGCGTGTCGTCGCTCATCCACGCCTTCGACACAGCCGCGTACAGGTACTGGCCGTCCGGGGAGAGCGCGAGCCCGGGAGGGGTCTGGTTGCCGTTCTCGACCGTGATCGTCCGCTGGTACGTCGCCGGGTTCGCCGAGATGTCGAAGACCTCCACCGTGGCGATTCCCCCGGCGGCGTTGGAGACGTAGAGGGTCTTTCCGTCGGGTGTCAGGGCGAGCCCGTAGGGATACCGCATGGGCGTGGGTGACTTGGTCACCGTCATGTGGAAGGCCCAGGCGTCGCTCGTCGAGGCGCGTTGGAGGACGGAGACCGTTCCGTTCTGATAGTTGGCGACGCACATGCGCAGTCCGTCGGCCGACAGTGCGAGCTCGTGGGGCCCCGAGAGATGGCCGGTCGCCGCGTCGACGACCGTCTGCCGCTGCCAGGTCCCGGGCCCGGTGCGGGTCAGGACGGCGATCTGGCCGCCCGGCCCTTCCACGGTGTGGGCGAAGTCGGCCACGTAGAGGGTCTTGCCGTCTGCGGACAGCGCGGCTCCGGTGGGCTGTTGGCAGCCCACGACGTCCGCCGCGATCGTGTACCTGCCGCCCTTGGGGTCGACGAGGGAGGCCGTCGCCGTACCGGAGTCCGCGGTCACCGCGTAGCGGCCGTCCGGGGTGATGGCGACGCCGTGCGGGTCGGCGCCCTGCGCCAGCGCGATAGCGGTCACCGTGACCCCGCCACCGACGGTGAGGACATCCCCTTGCGCCAGGGTGAGGACGAGGAGGGCTGCTGTGCCCGGGCTGGTCGCGCACGCGAAGCTGCGGTCGCGCGCGATGGCGACGTCCCACGGCTTGTGTCCGCCGCCGAGGGAGACGGACGTGCCCGGAACGAGACTGCCGAGATCGAGCACCGCCACCTTGTCCGAGGCCGTGTCGGCGGCATAGGCCCACGAACCGTCCGACGACACAGCGACGTTGGCCGGCTGTGACCCCGCGCCGGTCGTGACCTCGCCCGTCCGCAGAGGGGCGGTGCGCACGGTGACGAGCTTGCCCGTGGCCTGGTCGCTGACGTACGCGAAGCGGCCGTCCGGGCCCGGCACCACCCCGGCGGGGACCGTTCCCACCGGCTCGTCCAGGGTCGTAGGGGCGAGGGTGTCCGTGCGGATGGCGGTGAGGCGGCCCGACGTTTGGCTCACGACGAGGACGAGACCGCCGTCCGGTGTGAAGGCCACGGCGACCGGATGCGGTTCCACGGGAACGGACGTCGGGGTCCCGATCCGCCCGGTGGCCGGGTCCACGGAGGCGACGGACACCGACGCCGAGCCGTAGTTGGCCACGCAGAGGCGGTCCCCGTCGGCACTGAGCGCCAGGGCACGGGGCTCGGCCCCTACGGACACCGGCACTCCTACCGGATCACCGTCTGCGTCGAGTTCCAGTACGGTCACCCGCCCGTCGTCCTTGCCTTTCCCTCGGCTCGCGACGTAGGCGAAGCGCCCTCCCTTCGCCACGGCAATCGCCCGGGTGACCCCGGGGACCGGGACCGTCCCCGTCACCGACGGCGAACCGGGCACGCTCACGTCGACCACCGACACCGTGGTGTCCGTCTCGTTGACGACACAGACGTGCCGCGCCTGCCCGCCGGGGGCCGCCGCCAGCGCACAGGGGCCGGCACCGACGGGGCGGGGGACGGGCGAGAGCCCGTCCTTGTCGAGCACCGTGACCTGTTTGCCGACCGAGTCGGCCACGCAGACCTGGTCGCCGGCCAGGCCGGCGACCACGGCGCACGGGTTCTTCCCGGCCGGAACGGACCGCAGCACCGTGGCGACGGGCGTGCTCAGGTCCACGACGGACAGCGTCCCGGCGTCGTGGTTCGCGGTGTAGGCCCGGGTGCCGTCCGAACTGACGGCGACGGCACGGGGGTTGCTCTGCACCGGCGTGACGTGGATCTTGGGATGCTCCGGTGCGGCAAGGTCGGCCACGACCAGGCCGTCCGCCCCCCAGGCCGGGGCCATCAGCCGGGCCGCCGTGCTGCCGTGGTCGTTGTCGGGCTCGCTCACGAGGGCACCTCCGCGACGGTGATGCGGTGTTCGACTGAGTAGACGGTCTCGCCCGGCCCGCAGTCGATCCGGGTGACAGGAGCCGAGGGGCTGCCGGTCTCCGGATCGACCGGGATCATCTCGGCCGTGGCGACCCGGCCCACCCCGGGTACGCCTTCCAGGACGCGGAACGCCTCACCCGCGTACACCGGACGCCCCAAAGGCCATCCGGTGCCGTCGGGGCCGCCGCCGACAGGGCTGAAGTACTGGTAGAGGGCGCGTTCCGCGGCGACGCGGAGCTCGGCGCGTTCGTCGGCGGTGCGGTAGTCGGCGGGCACGATGCGGGCGTCGAAGCGGATGCCGTGGTAGCCGGGCTTCACCAGCCACACCGGGACACCCTCGGGCTGGCAGGCCCGCAGGGCGCGGCGCAGCGTGTCGCAGGCGTCCGCGGTGGGCGTGAGCATGTGGTACGGGAACCAGCCCCGTTCGTCTGTGGTGACGAAGGGGACGACCATGAGCGTGACGCCGGCCCGGGTGCTGCCGCCGCTGGTGTCGGTGTAGCCGTTCTTGCCGTCGTGCGACGTGGAGGTGTTGCGCACGCCGACGACATGCGGATCCTGTGTCTTCAACCGGCAGATCCTGCCTGGGGCGATGCCGTTCGCGGCGGCGCCGAGGGTGGTGCGGTACGAGCCGCGCGCCGTGATGGCCGCATCCTTGCGCGGGATCTTGCCGTACTGCCGGGTGCCTGAGGCGCCTCCCGTCACCTTGGGGCCGAAGTGGACCTGGCCGGTGCTGGCATTGATGACCACGTGCGGGTCGTCCTCGCCGGACGGTTCGAAGGAGACGACGGTGTGCCAGTCCTCCGAGCCGACGCGCACGGTGGGCAGCGGCCCGCACACCGGGGCGTGGAGCAGGGGAAAGACCTGGCCCGGCTCGCCCGTGGAGGTGAACGTACCTGTGCCCTGGTCGTGTTGCTCGTACTGCCGGGCGGGGACGGCCTCGGTGCTGCCGGAGTCGGCGTAGACGGTGTACTTCGTGCGGTCCGTGCCCTGGGGGTCGAGGATCTGGACGGCGATCCAGCACGCGGCAGGCTCCGGCGGGAATCCCGTCCCCAGCCGGGCGACGGCGTCCTGGGCAGTTGTGGCGAACGCTCCTCCGTGCTCGACGGCGGCCTGCCAGCGCGCGGACGCGCCGAGAGGGACGGGGTGGGCGGCGAGTTGCTTGCCGCCCTTCACCTTGATCGTCAGTGCGGGCGCCGAGGCGTACACGAGCGGGGCGGAGGTGTCCCACCACGGCGTCTCCTTGCGCGGTGCGAACACCGAGATCGCGATGCGGTCCTCCGCCCTGCGTTGGTCGTCGGCTGCCACCCAGAGCATCAAGTGGCGCGGATCGTGGGTGTTCTTGATCTCCACCAGGGCGAGGACCAGCATGCCGCCGTCCTTGAACGGCTGGGAAAACGCGCCGCCCGCCTGGTAGTTGCCCGCGGTGAACATGCCGACGGCGGTCGTGACACCGTCGGCGAGCCGCAGCGGTGCCGCGCCGGCGGCGTCGGGCGGCAGGCGTTCGGCGTCCCGCGTGGTGGTGAAGACGGCCTTCCCGTCCTCCGTCGTGACCTCGGTCCCCTTGGCGGCCTTCGGCACGTCCGCGGCCAGGGTGAAGCCGACGTCGGTCTGCGCCGGTACCCAGGGCAGGTAGTTGCGGGCCGGGTCGAGCGCTTGGTGCGGTACGTCGCGGACGTGGTGGATGCGGGCCATGCCCGCCGACGCGGCCAGCGCGAGCTGCTCGTAGTCGGCCGGGACGACGGCCCGTTCGGGCACCGGAGCTCCCAGCGGCCGGCGTTCGGAGTAGGCGAGGGCGCTCTCGCCCTCCGTACCGCCCGTGGCGGGAGCGGGGTTGGTCACGGAGGATACGTACGGCAGCGGGGTGCGGAGCACGGTGAGGGTGCGGGCGGGCACGTTGCCGCGGGCACCGCCGCCGGTCAGGTAGCGCCCGATGCGGACGACCGCGCCCGCCGGCAGCAGTGCCCCGTGCCGGCGCAGCCCGTGGGCACCGGCCACAACCGGGGCGAAGACGGCCTCCCCGGTCCGGGGGTCCAGGGTGAAGTGCTGATCGTCGGGCCCCGACCCGGCGAGGGAGGCGACGTACGTCCACTGTGCCGTCCGGCCGTCGAGGACGGCGTCTACGACCAGCGGGTCCGTGCTGCGGGGCAGCGGCGGATGGGCGAAGCGGAGGCGCTCGCCGGGGGCGCCGCTCGCCGTCCCCAACGTCTCGTCGCGCACCAGCCGTGCCTGGACGACCGGGACGGGGACGGCGAGGACGGGGTCGAGCGCAACCTGCTCCAGGGCGCTGTCGCCGGTGTCCGTGCGGTAGCGGACGAGTCCGACGTCCCGCAGTCGCTGGAGGAAGAAGCCGCCCTGGCCGTCCGGCCGTTGGAGCAGCAGCTGGGCCGGCGCGTGCGCGGGGGGAAGGCCGAGGGTGACCTTGCCCGGACTGTCCGGGGCGCTCACGGTGCCGGTGACGACCCGGCAACCGCTCCAGTGTGTGCCCTGCCAGGCCTCCCAGTGGCCCGGCACGATTCCGGTGCCGTTCTGCGGTGCCGGGCCCAGCCGGACGTCCAGCGTCACGCGGGTGCTGGGCACCGGCACCGAGAGGACGAGCAGGGCGTACGGGGACGCCGGCCCGGTGCCCGTCGGGACGCCCTCGGGGAGGGGGAAGTCGCCGAGATAGGGCAGGTTGAGACGGAAGGCCGGCCCGGCCGCGGCGGATGTGCCCGGTTCCACGGTCGTCCCGGAAGCGAAGTCGGTCAGCCTCCCCTCCAGGATGCCGTCGGCCGCCCGCGACTCCGCGAAGTCCCCGGCCGCGAAGAGGACGCACGGATTGAGCACCGCGTCCGTCAACGTGCTGAAGACGACCGGCTCTTCGTCTCCCGGGGGCCGCGTGGCCACCTCCTGGCCGGCGGGCACGACCACCGGTTCGGGCGAGGGCGCGGCGAGCTGGAAGACTGCCTCGGTCTGCGCGGGCGCCGGCCGGTACGGCCGGACGCCCAAGAGGCGCAGCATCTGCAGCCGGCGCTGGTCGGGAGCCTGGTTGAGCCGGTCGCGCAGGGCCGTGACCATGTCGGCACACGTCTCGATCAGGCCCCGCCCGGGGTCCGCCGAGTCTCGGCCGGTCCAGGTCTGCACCTGCTGGTGCACGGCGGCGACGGCGGTGGCGACCACCTCGTCGCGGGTGCGCCCGTCGTACTCGGGTGTCTGCGGACTCATCCTTGTGGTGACCTCCCGTCAGGAGACTGGGCGAGGGTGATGACGACCTTGAACGGCAGGTGGGCCGGGCAGTGCGCCGCGACCAGGCGCGACAGGCGGCTCTCCAGCGCTCGCTGGTCCGCCCCGGCGGGGGCGGTCAGGGTGACCGTGAGCATTCGCCCGGCGCTGGGCGCGGAGTCGTGGCCGGTGAAGACGAGGCCCGGGTCGTCGATGACGAGCGTGTGGGCCGGCGGCGTCCAGCCGAGGATCTCCCGGGCCTCCAGCCGCAGTCCGTACGGTGTCCCGCGGTGTGCGGCCAGGCGGGGCGCGAGGTCGATCGCCTTGCGCCGCCGGATCTCGGACCAGCCCGGCTCCACCCGGGCGCCGGTGATGGAGATCAGCCAGTCCAGGAAGGCGGGGGGCGCGCGCCAGGGGTCGAGCACCGCATCGAGGTCGTCGATGCGTTCCTCGACGGGTGCCATGGTCTCGCCGATCGCGGCGGCGAAGGCATGCGCTACGGAGTCGTGGCCGTAGACGGCGGGCAGGGGGAGCGGGCGTGCGGGGGCAGGTGGCATGCGCGGTCCTCTCGTGCGGTGCGGATACGGCCGTCTCAGCCGTCGGTGGTGTCCACGGAGATGTTCACGCGGCCCAGGAGGACCAGGCCGCCGTCCGAGACCTCGATGGACGGCACAGTCGCATCGCCCGCCTCCTCGTACAGGGCCACGGTGGTCGTGCCCCGGTGCTCGCGGACCGTCTCCAGCACGGTGAAGACGTCGCCGGCATGGACCCTTCTGCCCCATGGCCATCCCCGCCCGTCCGGGCCGCCGGCCGTGGGGTGGAAGAAGCGCCGCAAGGCCCGTTCGGCCGCCCCCTCCGCGCGGTCGACGTCTGCCTGCGTGCTGCTCCAGGGGCGCACGGTCGCGGCGATGCGGAACGGGTGGTAGCGGGGCTCTCCGACGAGCAGGCGTTCGCCGAGCAGGCGGGAGGCGTCGACGACGTTCTTCACCGCGGTCAGGGTGTCGGGAGGAATGTCGAAGGCGTCGTCGGGCGGGTGCTCTGCGGGGTCCCCGGCACAGTGGGGGACCAGAAGGACGTGGAGCGGGTCGTCCTCGCGGCGCCACAACGCGGGTTCGGTCCGCGTGCCCTTCAGGAAGAAGAAGACGCCATCGAACACCACGACGGCGTCCGGGGATTGCTGGCACTGGGGGGAGAGACCGGGGAACGCCTCCGAGACGAGGGAGGTCACTCCGCGGCTGCCTTCCTGCGGTACGAACGCCCGGTCGGTGTAGGTGCAGGCGCGGTGGTAGAGGGTCTCTCCCTTGAAGAAGAACAGTTCGTACGCGCCGTCGGTGCGGGGGTCGGCGAGCAGGGTGACCGCGTCGAGGTCCGAGGTGAACTCCTCGGGCAGTGCGGGGAATTCCTCCGCAATGGGGCGCGGATGCTCGCCGTCCCACAGGCACATCTCCCCGTAGAACCACAGCCTGGGCTCGTCCTCGCCGGTGCGGACCACGGCGTCCAGGCACCGCGCTTCCTGCACGGGCTGTGGCACGTCGTCACCGCTGTCTGCGGTCCCGTCCGGGTGGTGCAGGGGCAGGACGCACGGGGTGATGGTCCCGCTGCGGTCGTAGTAGTGCACGGCGCTTTGCGGAGCCCGGGCTGCGACGAGGCAGGCGAGGTCGTCGCCGCCCGGGCGGGGCGGTGCCTGAAGAGCGGTCGGCACACGCGAGTCGGTGGGGCGGGTGAGTGCGGTGACGCGGATACGGGCCAGCCCCGGTACGTGTTCTCCGATCAGCTGCTCGTGGTCGGCGGCGGTGACCGCGCGACGCAGCGGTGCCAGGTCCAGGCCTGCGCGGTCGAGGGCCTGCTGCCAGTCCTCCGCGTCCTCGGGAGGCGTGACGACGCGGTCCACGGCGGCGCTCAGCCCGGCCTGCCCGACCACCGTCAAGGGTGTGCCGGCCTGGACGGTGCCCTTGCGGCCGCGGTGGGCGGAGTACTCCGCGCTGATCCGCGCACACTTCGGCGGCACCTTTCCGTGCTGCTCGGGCCCGTGTTCGGCGGGGACGAGCGGCCCGAAGACCACCTCGCACGAGGCGTCGTCCCACCAGTGCACCGAGCTGTCGGGCCCCGCCTCGGCGAAGGTCGGCACCGCAGTCCATATGGCGCCCCCGACCCGGACGACGAGCGGTGGGCCCAATGGCGGTTCGGCGACGGGGGTACCGGGCCCCCACGGGCGGTGCGCGGTCGGGAAGCGGCCGGCGGGTCGGCCGTCGGCGGTGCCCAGCACCTCGGTGACCTCGACCGGCTGTTCCACGGCCGCCACCGTCCCGGTGGACTGCCCTTCCGCGAGCACGAGCGCCTCGGTGGTCGCCAGCACGACCGGTTCCTCGCCCTCGGTCCGCACCTCGGTGTGCGCCGGGATCTCACGCCGCCCGGTCGAACCGTCGGTCCGGGTGAAGGCGACCACGATCCGCGCGGGCGACGCGGGGAGGGGGGTGATGCCCATCAGGCGCAGCAGGGCGGAGCGCTGCCGGGCGGTCATGCGGTCGATGCGGTAGAGCAGCTGGTCGGTCCGTTCGGCGCAGGCCTCGATGAGGGTGATGCCGGGGTCGGAGACGTTGTGGTCGGTCCACTCGGGAACGCGCTGCGGCAGGGCGCGCTTGGCGGCGTCCACCAGGGGCTGGAACCGCAGGTCGTCCAGGTCGGGTACGGGCAGGACGGACGGGTTCGACGGGTCGGTCATGGGCAGCTCACTCACTCGGGGAGCCTCCGGGCAGGGTGTAGAAGGGGAAGACGAGGTTGCGGGGTTCGTTGGTGGCGCGCAGCCTGTAGCGGATGTCGATGTAGAGCACTCCCGTGTCCGCCGCATCCGTGCTGAACAGCAGGTCGTCCACCTCGATCCGCGGTTCCCACCGGTCGAGTGCCCGGCGCACCTCCGTGTCGGCGCGGGCCACGGTCGTCGCGTCGAGCGGGTCGAAGACCAGGTGGTGGATGCCGCAGCCGAACTCCGGCCGCATCGGCCGCTCGCCGGGTGCGGTGGACAGGATGATGCGCAGGGCCTGTTCCACGTCCTCGCTGCCGCTTGCCAGGCCGACCCGCCCGGTGCCGGTGATGACGGCGGGGAAGGCCCACCCCGCGCCGATGATGTCCACGCTCGTCCTCCCGCTTGTACGGGGTCAGTTGATGTCGACGGTGTTGCCGGTGATGCTGGTGTGCTTTCCGCCGAGCTTGAGTTCCCCGGCGCTTTCGACGGTCACGGTGGCTCCCTTGAGCGTGAGGGCGCCGCCCTTGTTGCCGTCGTCGGCCGTGACGGAGACCGTGCCCGCCGTGAGGACCAGGCTGCCGCCCGGGCCCGCGTCGACGGTGAGGGTGCCGCTGCCGCGGGCGTCCAGCGTGACCCGCAAACAGGTCTTGCCCTCGCCCGCGGTGAGGACGAGGGTGCTGTCCTTGCGGTCGAGGTGGGCGGTGAGTTTCCCGTCGCCCGTCCGGAGCCGGACGCCCTGGGGGCCGTCGGTGGCGCTGAGCAGTTCGAGCCGGTCCCCCGAACGGGAGGCCAGCGAACCCCGGTTGGCGCGGCCGGTGCCCGGGTCGACCAGCGGCAGGCCGTGGTCCGTGGGGGCGTCGATGCCGTTGTAGAGGCCGCCCAGGACGTACGGCCGGTCCAGGCGCCCGTGCTCGAAGCCGACGAGTACCTCGTCCCCGGCCTCCGGGGCGAACACCCCGCCACCGCCGGTGCCTCCCCACTGCACCGTACGGACCCAGTCGGTCACGTAGTCCTGCGACAGCCACGGCAGGCGCAGCCGTACGGCACCGCGCTCGCCCTGGCCCGGTTCCTTGATGTCGGTGACGGTGCCCACCGCGACGCCCAGCGCGCACAGCGGCGGCGGATACGGCACGACGGGCGGGGGCAGCGGGCCCACCTGCACCCGGGTCCGGTAGCCGTGGTCGCCGTCGAAGGCGTGACGGCAGGCGGTGACCGTGTACTTGCCGGCGAAGGGCTCGCCCACTCCGGCCAGGGTCACCGGCGATCCCGCGGCCAGCTCGGGCGTGCCCACGGCCTCGGCGGACAGCGCCGCCATCGCGGCAGCCGCCTCCTCCGCCAACGCATGGGCCCCCACGTCGACTTGCGGGGCGGTGGTACAGCCCCGGCCTACGAGCAGGTCTGGCGCCGGGCCGGGGAACGCCGTCCCGAGCTTCGCGGGCGTGACGCCCAGCCGCAGCCGCGCGCTCTCGCCCGCCCCGGCCCGCACCGACAACGCGGCCTTGCCTGCCGGGTCCCAGCCGCGCACCTCCACCCCGGAGACCTGGCCCTCGGAGGATACCGAGGCGCGTAGAGCCAGCAGGTTCTCCCCGTACTCCAGGACGAACGGGCTGCGGTCCGCCCCGGTACCCGGCGCGGGCGCCTTGCCCGCCGCTTCCGGGCGGCTCATGTGGACGGTGCTGCCCTCGACCGACAGGCGCAGCCCCCGCTGGTCGGCGAGGTGGTTGAGCAACTCCCAGTCCGTCAGGTTGGGTTGGGCCAGGTGCGGGATGCGGGTGCGCTCCGCGTCGATCCGGCCCGCTTTCAGGCCGTGGCGGGCCGCGGTCTGCCCGGCGACCTCGGCCACGGTGGACTCGACGTAGGCCGTCACCCGCCGCCCGCGCATCAGCCGGTGCCCCCGGTCCATGGCCCGTACGGTCGTGAAGCTCCCGTCGGCGTCCACCTCGGTCTCCAGCGCGGTGACTTCGCCGTCGAAGATCTCGACCCGGGTCCGGCGGCGCGCGGCGGCCACCGACACGGTCAGCGGGACCCCCACGGCGATTCCGGCGGCGGCCGGCAGCCGGTGGGCGGGATCCCGGAACCGCAAGGAGGCGCGGGCCGGCAGGCCCACCGCCGTGTCCACGGAGGCCTCGACGAGCTGGTCGGTCCACTCCTCCCGCAGCGGGGACCCGAAGGCGAGGACCGGCTCCGCCGCGTACAGTCGCTCGGTCATCCGGTGCCTCCCGCGGCGTGCTCCTGGAGCACCGGCAGCACGAGCACGGTGGCCAGGGGGACCTGGGCCGGGTCGTCGATGCCGTTCGCCCGGGCGATCTCCCGCCACTGCCCCGGATCGCCGTACGCCTGCCAGGCCACCCCGGCCAGGCTGTCGCCCGCCACCACGAGATGGGTGTCCACCGGGCCGTCGCCGCCCGACGTCGGGTTCTGGCGGGGAACCGACCCGCCGGCCTCCTCCAGCGAGACGGAGCACACGGCGCGCAGGGGCGTCCCATCATGGCCGAACCGGGTGTAGGACGCGTCGACTTGAGTCACCAGGGCCAGAAAGGCCGTCGTGCGGGCATGCCCCCACTCCAGCCGCACCCAGGGCGCCGAGGCGGGCTTCGACGTGGTGCTGTGCGCGGTCGGGGCGCAGCAGCCGAGCAACTTCTCGACCCGCTCCTGGACACCCTCCCGGGTACCGTGGGCGTCGAGGAAGACCTCCAGCGTCATCGTGCGCGGCTGTGCGCCCACGAACTGCGCTCGTGCCGCCTCGCCGTTGGACGGTGACCGGCTGCGGTCCCAG
Organism: Streptomyces sp. NPDC050636; assembly: GCF_040654775.1. Classification (NCBI taxonomy): domain Bacteria; kingdom Bacillati; phylum Actinomycetota; class Actinomycetes; order Kitasatosporales; family Streptomycetaceae; genus Streptomyces; species Streptomyces sp. NPDC050636. The sequence goes on along the minus strand of NZ_JBFAIP010000096.1, from coordinate 8,466 downwards.
CGGGCCTGCTTGCCGACCTGGATCCGTTCCGGGTTGAACTGCAGCCGGACCCGGTCGCGTTCGGGTCCCGGGGTGCTGCCCGTCCCGGTCGGTGGGTCGTAGATCACGAGGGCGGCACGCACCGGTGCACCACCCGGGAACTCGAACGCCATGCGGTCCTCTCTGACGTCAGACGGTGATCCCGAGGAACCCGTTGTGGGCGATCTCCAAGGTCTCGCGGGCCGGTTGCGACTGCTCGACGTCGAACGTCGGCCCGCTCCAGCGCACCGGCAGCACCCCGTCCAGCAGCCACCGCACCAGCGGCCGCCGGTCCGGTCCCAGCGCCACGAGCTGCCCGGGGAGCCGCACCGGCTCGATTACCTGCTGCTGCAGCCAGGCCCAGACGAGCACGGTCTCCTGCGACAGTGGTCTGCCGAGCACGACGTTGGTGTAGCGCAGCCGCGTCGGCAGCTGCCACACATGCCCGTTCGTGCCGCCCTCCACGCGCTCCTCGACCTCCATGGCACAGCCGAGCCCGTCGCACGAGGTGAAGGAGCCGAGGGCGTGGGTGCCGATGGAGAGCTGGAAGTGGGAACTGACGGCGAACGGCTGGTCGGGCATGGGTGGGCACTCCGTGGGTGGTCGGGAGCCTCATCGCGGTACGGACGATCCCCAGGTGCCGCCGTCCGGTGGCGGCTGCGGCTGCGGTGGCCAAGGCAGTGGCGCCGCCCGCTGTGCCGGTCCGAGGACCGGCAGCACGGCCTCGGCCAGGAGACCGGCGTGCCGGCGGGCGACTTCCCGGGCGAGGGCGGACAGGTCCGGGGCGGTGGGGGATGCGGTCGGAGTTGCCGCCGACCGGGGCGCTGTCCCGGGGGAGGCGGCCGGGCCTGCCGGGGCCGCGTCCGCGGTGACCTTGGCCGTGGTGGGCGGTGGCGCGGTACGTCCCGTGGTGGGCGGCGGCCCGGTACGTCCGGTGGCGGGCCGTGGGATCGCGAACGGGACTGCCGTTGCGGGCACTTGAGCGGCTGGCTCGCCTACGCGGATGTGGCGCGGGGACGCCGGCCGCGGGCGCGGTGAGGGGGCGGCGGTCGCGGGGATGTGTGGGTACGGCTGGTGCGCGGGGGTGTTGACCGGGCTCGGCCCGGGGACGGGGTTCCCGGGCAGGCCCGGGAACCCGGTGGGCCGCTCGTCGTCGTCCATGCGCCTACGGAAGATCGCGTCCGAGGCAGGCCGGTCCACTCCACGAGACGGTCCCCCTGCGGGTTGGTCCTCTGTCGTCCGGGGCGGTGTGGTGCCGGGGCCAGAGAGTCCGGGGCCGTTGAAGGGCTGGTGCGTGCCGTGTCCTGGGTGGAGCACGTCGTGTACGGGCTCCCTTGTGGGACGGCTTTCCGTCGGCCGTGGAGGCGTGGTGTCGGGGGAGGGGAGCCCGGGGCTGCCGAGGTGCTGGTGTGTGTCGCGTCCCCGGCGGTCCACGCTGTACGTCCGGGAGTCCTCCGGGAGGCGAGGGACGTCAACCCGGCCCCGGTCGCGGAGGGGGGAGGAGCTTGGGAGGATGACGGGATCCGGCAGACGTTGCGGGCGCGTGAGTCCGCTGGTCTCGGGGGCGGCGCCGGTCCGGCTGTCGGCCGGGCGCTGCGGCGGCGCGGCTGGTGCGGGAGCGTCGGCCGGCACCTGATGGGGGCCGCCCGGCCTGTCACCGAGCACGGCTGGTCCCCGGTCCGGCCGGACCGGGCGATGTTCCGTCGTGTCGGCGGGTGTTGATGCGGAGACCTCGCCTGCGTGGCGAAGCCCGGTCTCGTTCCGGGGTGTTCGGGGTTGTTCGCCGCCACCCGTCGCACCGGGAGGTCGGGGGCCGTAGATCTCGTTCTCTTCCTGCGTGTGTGCACCGAGCTCTCGGCTCGTGGGGGGCTCGGCCCAGGCCGTCTTGCGCAAGACCCCGGGAAGGCTGGTTGCTTGGCGCTCTGGCCGGAGGCGGGACGGGTCCGGTAGCCACACGCCTTCGCGCACCGCGGGCCCGCCGACCCCGTCCCCGGCGACGGGTAACCCCGGGGCGGGCAGGCCCCGGAGGACTCCCGCCCTCAGTGCGAGCGGCACCGCCCGCGGCAGCAGCCGCGTGCCGGTCGTGACGAGCGGTGCCGGGCGCCAGGCCGCGAGGCCTTCCCGGAAGGCCGTGTGCCCGCTCGTGGACAGCGGCGGCAGGTGCAGCAGCCCGACGGGCGCCACGCTACGCCAACCCGCCGGAGCCGGTGGGGCAGGAGGGGCCGGAGGGGAAGTGGGGCGGTGACGTCGCCGCCCCGGCCGCCGCGCGGCCAGCGCGCTCAACGCGCTCGCGAGGCTCACCGGCCCTCCTCCGCCGCGCTGTTGATCCTGGCGATCTCGCGCACCCAAGCGCGCCGTTCCGCGTGCGGGAGGCCGAGGATGTCCCCGCACGCCCAGTGGAAGTGGTAGGCGATGCAGGCGGTCTCCTCGCGGAGCCGGCGCGGCGGGTGCGTCATGCTTCCCCCAGGCGGCCGCCGGGCGCCGTGGAGGGCAGCGCGAAGCTGGTCCCGCAGGAGGGACAGGCGACGGCGCCGTGCCCGGAGTCCAGGCCGTTGATGCGCCGGTAGAAGTCCTGGAGGTAGGCGAGGTCCTGGGCGAAGAGCTGTTCCACGACGCCGGCGTGGATGTCGGTCAGCGTGCCCAGCCGGGTGATGACCAGGCTGAGGAGGACGACCCCGAGGTAGGCGGGGTTCTCACGGACGCGTTGGTCGATCAGGGGCGACAGTTCGTCGCGGGCGGTGGCGAGCCGCATGGAGCCGTGGCGGTGGACCGTTCCTGAGCCGTCCACGTAGCCGTTGGGGAGTTCGAAGTCGTGTGTGGTCTGCAGCGCCGATCCGTTCTCGGGCATGGTGGGGCGGATTCCTCCCTCGGGCAGTCCGAGTGACCTCACCCCCGGCCGCCGCGGCGTGCGCGGGCCGGGGACGAGGGCCGGGTGGTGAACGTGCCGGGATTCAGTGGATGTTCTGCCGGAGGAGCAGGCTCATGAACGTGTCGTCCGCCCACACCTCGACCGCGAACCCGACCGGGGTGTCGCCGGCCGTCAGGACGGGGGACTCGGCGGTGCCGTCGCTGCCGCTGGTCACCTGGGCGGTGTCCGTGCCGCCGGGGAAGGTGGCCACGTTCTCACCGCGGACCTTGAAGGTGATCTCGGCGCCCTCGACGGGGTTGCCCTGGGCGTCCTCCGCGATCACCTTCATCGGGTGCTCGAAGGACTTGCCGGCGGGTACGGTCTGGCCGGCGCCCGAGATGTAGCGCACGCGGTCCGCCGTGCCGGGCTGCGGGGTGACGGTCAGCCGGGTGAAGGAGGCGACGGCGTCCGTCTCCGTCCAGCGGGCGGTGACGGGGCAGGGGCCTTCCTTGAGCGGTGTGAGCCGGGAGCTGGTAGCGATGCCGAGCCGGTCGCTCTCGGTCCCGGTGTACTTGGTCTCGGTGGGTTCGCCGTTCTCGAAGACACCCGTGCCTTCCGCGACGGAGAACTCGATCTTCTGCCCGCCCACCGGCGTGCCGTCCAGTAGCGTCGCCTTGACCTCGAACGGCTTGGGGAAGGGCTGGCCGACGGCAGTCTTCTGCCCGTCTCCGGACACCACTGCGAGCCGGTGCCGGGAGACGCGCCGCAGACTCTGCTGCCCGGACAGCGCGACCCACAGCCGGCTGTCGCCGGACACGGTGAGGCCTGTCGGGCGGGAACCCTGGCCCGTGGGGATGGTGGATGCCCTGTTCTTGTCGGGCAGTACGTAGCCGGCCGCGTTGCCGGTGGTGCTCACGAACCACAGCGTGCCGTCGGCCGCCGCCAGCATGCGGTTGGCGGGGAACGGTGTGTCGATGCGCGTGAGCGTGCCGCCCTGGACGGTGTACTTGAGGATGACCTTGTCGGTGGTGGCGATCCAGACGATGTCGCCCGCCGGGCTGATCGCGACGTCCCGGGGCTCAAGACCGAGGGCGATGGGAGCGCCGAAGGTCCCGGTGCTGACGTCATAGCCGACCAGGGCTTTGCCGGTGGGGGACGTCAGCCAGTAACGGCCCTGTTGCTGCGGCGCGATGGCGATGCCGTACAGGCCGTCGCGATGGATCGTGGAGTACGAAATGCCGCCGCCGGACTCGATGAAGGCCAGCTGGCCCCAGCTCATCAGCGGAGCGACGATGTGGGAGCGCCCTTCGCGGCTCTTGCCGAGCGCCAGGGCCCGGCAGTCCGTCGTACCGTTGAGGGAGTAGACCTGGTACTGGCCGTCGTCGGCACACTTGACGAAGGCCGAGCCGTTCTCCGTGGTGAGGAACGTCCACGCTCCGTGACCGGGCCAGGCGACGAGGGAGTTGGCGCTGCCGGTGATGCCGGGGCCGGGGGTGAAGACGGTGTTTCCCCAGGGGCTGCGGGGCTCGAAGTAGCCGATGACGCCTTGGGCGGTCACGAACCACACGTTCTCGTCGTCGCTCAGCCACCCCACGTCGACGGCGGTTGCGCCGATGGGGAACTCGTCGGAGTCGGAGCCGGATTCGGGGACGGGCGGCGGCACTGCGGTCGGCATGCTGCTTCTCCTTCCAATGGGGCGGGAAACGGACCGGGTGGTGCGGGGTGTGCCGCTAGGGTCTGTCCGATGGGGTCAGGGTCGGAAAGGCCGTGCCAGGCGCCGCGGGCCCGGCCATGACCCATCGGGCAGGCCCTAGGCCGGCGTGATGTTCAGCGTCGTGGCGGTGTGCGGCTCGGTGTTGCCGAGGCCGACGCTGATGACCGCTTCTTCCCGGATATCACCTGCCACCACGGGGGGCAGGGCGACCCGGCCCCGCTGGTCGGTGATGATCACGCGTTCCCGGGTGCCGTCCTCGAAGGCCGCTCCCTCCGCGTCGATCCGGCAGGTGAGGGGGATTCCGGGCACCGGCCGCCCGTTGGCCACGTAGTCGACGACCAGCGGCTGGGCGACCTGGTCCTTCATGTGGACTTCTGACTCCCCCTGGTACACGAACTGGGTCCGGCCTTGGAGCGAGGCGGCTCCGAAGGGGGGCGGGGGTACGTCGTAGCTGCCGACGCTCTTGCGGTCCGGGTTGGTGTACCAGAGCTTTCCGTCGGCCGCGATGCAGATGCCCTTGGCGCCGCCGCCGTTGGGCAGGCGCACCAGGGAACCGGGTCCCGTCAGATTCTTGTCGAACTCATGGAGTCCTTGGCTGGAGGCCACCCACAGGTCACCCACTGTGCCGAAGGCCAACTGCTGCGGAACAGCCGTGCCCAGGTCCACCGTGCGTGTGGTGCCCTGGTTGAGATCGAAGCGGATGACCTGGTTCGGGCTGGTGGCGGTCAGCCACACCGCGGTCGTGTCCGCGATGACGTAGAAGGGCTTCTGACCGGGCCGGAGCACCTCGATCCGCTCCCACTGCATGTCTCCGGGGCGGCGGCGGTAGAGGCCGTTCTCGTTCCTGACCGGGTTGCTGGCCCTGCTCTGGCCGGTGGCCCAGTAGGTGTGCGACTTTCCGTCGGAGGTTGTGGTGACGGCCACGTCCCACAGCCAGGTGCTCTGGCTGACCGGCATGCGGTCGATGTGGCCGCCGAGGCTGGGGGTGAGGATCCCGACGTAGCTGTGCTCGGGTTCGGCGAACAGCAGGCTGTACTCGTAGACCGGTGTCTGGGGCGTACCCGTGTTGGTCGTCCGGAGCTTGATGCTCTCGGCCTTGGCGTCGTCCTCCAGCGGGTAGAACGTCACGGGGTTGCCGCCCGTGGTCTCCATGATGACGATCGGGTCCTGCTGCCGCGGCGGCGCCGGCGCTGCGAACCACACCCGCTGGAGCGCGTTGGGGTCCTTGATGATTCCGGCGCTGAGCTGGGGAATCATCGAATGGTTCACTACCATCTGGCTGTCGCCGGCACCCGGATGGACACGGATGATGGCCTTGTCGCTGGTGGTCACCCAGAGGTATCGCGCGTTTCCCTGGGCCAGTGAGTGAGGCCGGTAGTTCCCGACAAGGGGGTATTCCTGAATACTGCTGGTATCCGGCACGGCGGTATCCCCTCCGGTCATTTGGGCGATGCAATTCAACGCGCCCGGCGCGCACGCCAGTAGGGCAGCAATAGTGCGCGATGGCGAAGTTGGTGGAACGGCAGCTCGGGCGGGGCACGTTCAGGTGGTCGAGATTATGCCGTCAGCACTACCCGCGCACCCGGGCGAACCAGCCACCCGGGGCGTGCTCCTGCTGCTTCCGGACAGCAGATCCGCGACTTCGGGCCTCCCACGGCCTTCCGGCTGCGAACACAGGCATACGGCCTGGGGAATTCCGCTTGCTTCTTCCCGTGATGCCGACCGGCTCGCGCCTGTCAAGAGTGCGCGAGCCCTGCCGTTCCGGCGCGACATGGTGGCCGGAATTCCTTCAGGAACCGTTTTTCCGGCGCGGACGGCGCGTCCTATTGGCGGGAAAATACCACCAGAATGTGCACAGAAATTCGAATGGCCGTGTCAGGAAAGGAGTTTCTTGCCCTTGGCGTCGCGCTCCGCGGTCGCGCGGTCCCTCATGCCCAGCCCCCGGACCCAGGCGAGGTCGGAACGGTTCTTGACCTGGACTCCGTGCAGGATCTTGGTGATCCTGACGCCCTCGCCGCGATTGAGCATGTCGATCCCGGAACCCAGGAAGCGGGCCTGCCGCGGCGCGTCGAGGGAGTAGTCGGCAGCGGACATCCCGGTGATGACGGGGTGGTTCGTCCACTCGATGTTGTCGGCGGGCAGCTCGCCCAAGCCGTACTTCTTCGGATCGCTGTTGACGTTGTAGAACTGCTTGACGTTCATGGGAGCGGACGTGATCGGGGTGCCGTCCTTCTTCGTCGTCCACGCCCCGCCCTCCACCGGGTGCCGGACGAGGGGATGCGGGTGGCGCCCCCGGGCGAGATCCTCTTCGGCGAACTCCTCGTACGGCCGTGGCACTTCGGTCTGCATGGCCACGAACGCGTCCTTCGTCGGCGGCGTCTGCGCATCCTGCGGGAAGCTCAGCCAGTCCTTCCCCGTCGCACGGTCGTCCGTGGCCGTCCGGCGGACGAGCTCGTCGGGGACGTCGTACTCGACGACCGCCCAGGCCCGTTCCGGGGCCTGGTACTGGAGGGCCGTCACGAGGGCGGCGTTGCGATCCTCCTCCCAGAAGTAGACTCCCTTGCCGAACTCACCGCTCCCCGTGGGTTGCAGGCCCCCGTCGCGCACCGTGCTTCCGGGGCCCCCGCTGCCCCTTCGCGCCACCAGGGCGCCGGCGTCGGCATCGGACACCCCGCGGTAGAACTTCATCCGCTGGATCGTCGGGGTCCGTTGTGCACCCGCCGTGGCAGCCGGCGCGGCCGCCGCCCCGGGCCGGACGTGCCCGGACAGTGCGCGACGGGCGTCGTCCTCCGCTGCACGCTCGAAGCGGTCCCCGGGGTCGCTGACCCTCGTGCCGTCGCACCGGTCTGTGCCGGCCACCGGCCCGGACCGCTGTTGCAGCACATGGACCAACTCATGGGCGAGAGTGCGCCGGTCGGAGCCGCCCTCGCCGATGACGACATGGCTGCCGGCGGTGTACGCGCGCGCCCCGAGCCCGTCGGCGGACCGCCGGGCCGCCGCACCCGTGTGCAGCCGCACGTCGGAGAAGTCGGCACCGAACCGGGCCTCCATCTCCTCCTTGAGCGGCACCGGCAGCGGCCGGCCGGGGCCGCGCAGGACGTCGAGAACGGCGGACCCCCGCGTGTCCCGCCGCAGCATCCGGGCCGCGGCGGCATTCCCCGCCCTGCGCTGCAGATCCAGGAGGGCGGCCACCGCTGGGCCAGTGGGCCGGGCCGGCGACGGTGCGGGGGCGGACGTCGCGGGCTGTGCGCCGCCGGGAGTCCTCGCGGCCTCGGGCCTCCGGCCCGGAGTGTGTGTGCGCATGTGGTCCCCTTCCCTGCCGGTGAACGGACAGCCCATACGTACAACGCCGTACTCCGTTGAGGGAAGGGGGACTTGGCCCGATGTCGAGCGGTCCCGGGCACGCGGTATCCGGGACCGTGCCGTCACACGTGCCAGACCGTGCCGCGCCGCTTGTACTCCTGGATCAGTTCCAGCTGCACCCTCCGCGCGCAGTTCGTGCTTGACCCTCTGACGCGTCGTGCAGGGGCGTCCGTCGGTGAGTCCGGCCGCGGACAGGGGCATGGCGTCGGTGCACACGGAGGCGATGGTCAGCCCCTGCCACACGGCGGACGTCAGGGCCTCCAGCAGGATGCCTCGCAGGGGCCCGGCCATCGCGGCAGTGATGGGCTGAGGCGGCGGATGGCGACGAAACGGGGGAAGCGGCTGCGCACGCACGGCAAGTACAAGGCAGCACTCACGGTTCCGGCGAGCGGCTCCGTACCGTCGCTGGACAACGCGCTGTTCGCCACCCGCTGGCTCCAGACCCCACCACGTACTGCAGCAACGGCAGACCGGTGGCCGACGCGGACCCGAGCCGGGGGCGCGGGAGGCCGCGACGACCCAG